>DASWGV010000106.1:0-8296 GCA_036393515.1 Gemmatimonadales bacterium
ATGGCTCTCGCGGCTGCCGGAGTGGCAGGCGGATGGGGATATCTCACCTCTCGCCGGTTCGTGCGCCAGCGGCTGCGTTTTGTGGATGCGGTGAAGAAACCTGTGGCGCCGGTGGTCGCCGGTGCGGTCGCCGCGCTGGTCGCCGCCCCCGTCGTCGCCCTGCTTCCGGTGGTGGGGGTCGGGACGGCCGTCGCCTTTGGCGTGGGTATCGGCGCCGGGGTGGCGCGTGGCGCGCGCGATACCACGAGCCCGCCGACGCTGTGAGCTTGTAGCCCCGAGATCCCTTCATGTTCCGGGTTGTCCTCCTGCGCCACGGCGAGAGCACGTGGAACCAGGAAAACCGCTTCACCGGTTGGACCGACGTCGGCCTCAGCCCCAAAGGCGTCACCGAGGCCACGGAGGCCGGCCGTCTGCTGCGCGCGGAGGGGTTCGTCTTCGACGTGGCGTTTACCTCGGTGCTCAAGCGGGCCATCAAGACGCTGTGGCTGGCGCTTGAGGAACTCGATCTCATGTGGATCCCGGTGCACCACAGCTGGCGACTGAACGAGCGGCACTACGGGGCGCTCCAAAGCCTCGACAAGGCGGAAACCGCGGCCCAACACGGAGAGGCGCAGGTCAAGATATGGCGGCGGAGCTACGATGTGCCGCCGCCCCCGCTGGCGCCGGGCGATGAGCGTCATCCCGGTCGGGACCCGCGCTATGCCGGGCTCTTGCCTCGGGAGCTGCCCCTCACGGAGTCACTGAAGGACACGGTGGCGCGGTTTCTCCCCTATTGGCACGACGCCGTGGCCCCGGCCGTCCGGAGTGGCAGGCGGGTACTGATTGCCGCTCACGGGAATTCCCTGCGGGCGCTGGTGAAGTATCTCGACGAGGTGTCTGAACGAGACATTGTGGAGCTCAACATTCCGACGGGAATCCCGCTGGTGTACGAGCTGGGCGAAGACTTGAAGCCGCTCCGCCACTATTACCTGGGTGACGCGGCGAACGTGGCCGCGGCGCAGGCGGCCGTGGCAGCGCAGGGAAAAGCGCGGTGACATTACAAAGAAGGTCGGGCTCTGCCGCTCTGCTCCTACAGGCTGATCCAGTAATTGACCTTCACCAGCAGCGTGTTCCGGGCCTCGGCCGCACTGAACAGGTTGTCGAGGCTCTGGCCCAGGCGGAAGGCGCCGTCAGCCGCGTAGTGTGACCGCCCGTGCTGCCAGACCACGAACAGAGATGACCCGGAGGCGTACTCCCACCGCATGACTACGTTGGACCGGAACGAAAGGTAGGAGAAGTCCGGGTTTCCCAGGTTCAGGTCTGCCGCGCCGTCGCGGTCGAGATCCACCGACACGTCCCCGTCTTGGGCCAAGAGCCGATCCGCGCCGAACGTGTCGAACCGCTGGGCCAGCGTCGGGGCCCGGGGATCGCTCACGCGCTTGAACTCGGTGTAATCCCCCGACGAAATGAAGGGCTCGGCGTACACTTGAAGCGTGAGGTTGGGTGCGAACGTGAGGTTGCCGCGGAGCGTCATGCTGGCGGTGGTCTGCTCCAGCCCCCCAAAGAGATAGTGGGCTTCACCCAGCGCCGTCTCGGTGGTCAAGTATTGCCAGGTGTCGCGCTGCCGGGAGAGCGACGGTTCGACCGAGAGGTCAATGTTGGAAGCCGCCCGCCACGACAGGCCCGTACCCATCCAAAACCACCATCCCCCGTTCTCATCCTGGCGGCCGGCTGACGCGTTCACGCCACCGCGCAAGCGCTTTCGGTCATCGCTGTACAGCCCGGTCCAGCCGTTCCACCCGCCGGGACGCATCAGGGCCGGCCCACCCCGCAGGGCGCCTGTCCCCAGGCCGCCGCCCTCGCGATTGAATCCCGCATAGCCGCCCCAGTAGTTGAGGAAGGTCCAGTTGAAGTTCACGTTACCGCCGGTGTTCAGGCGGTCCCCACCGAAGTTCCACACGTACCACTGGTTGAAATTCACGTTGAACCGGCGAAACACCTTGCCGGGCTGGAGCCATCGTTTGTTCACCCACACCCATTGGAGTGCCTGGTCGGCGCTCTGCTGATATCCCAGGTCATTCACTTCGAATCCCGGAGAGCGGAAGTCCACGCCGGTACTGAAGCGCCAGGTGCCACCGCCCCGTTTTCCGACGGAGATGTTCCCGGCATAACCATTGAGGGACGTCCGGGTCGGGTCGTAGGTGACGTGGTCGTTGTCCGGTCGTTGGAAGTAGCGGGCCGAGGACCGCTGGGCCGCGTCGATGGCGGCCGGCGAGCCCAGCACCTGGCTGCCGATCACCTTGCCCTCGATGGCGTAGGTGTCCTTGCGGAATCGGTGGTTCCAGGAGAGGCCCCCGGCGTAGGCGGAGCTGCGGAGATCCGAGAGTGTTAGCGGGAGACCCCGGTCCACGGCGGTGCCAAACAAGCTGACCTGAGACAACCCGCCGCGGAAATCGCGCGCCACCTTCCCGACCGCGTACACGGACCGCGGCTCCACCACGTCGGAGAACGGCGCGCCGGTGGCGTCCACCACGCGAGCCTCTTCCTCGTCCGTGAGAGCGCCCAGGAGCCCTACCGTCCACCCACTGGGAGTCTTACCGGACAGCTTGGCGGCTCCCAGGATGGTGGTCTGCTGAATGTCTTCCGAGAAGCCGCCCCGCGGATCGGCCGAGCCCTGTGGGGCACGCCCCACGCGGCGGGTATAGAATAATGACTCGTTGGCGCCGTCACCGTCCCCCACCCCTATGGGCAGGCGAAAGATGTCGAGGCCCTCATTGAAGAACGGGCGCCGCTCGGGGAAGAAGGTCTCGAACGCGCTGAGGTTGACCACGGCTGGGTCGGCTTCCACCTGGCCGAAATCCGGATTGACCGTGGCGGAGAGGGTGAGATTGGACGTGACCCCGACGCGCAGGTCGGCCCCGGCGCGGGCGGTGTGATGGGTGCCGGTGCGGAACGGATTGCCGGCCTCCGCCGGCTCGAAGGTGCTCCCGGCGGCTGAGTAAGGCATGACCTCAACTCGCCGGGGCGGCCGGATGCCACGAATTCCCACCAAGTCGCCCCACCGGGACACCATGCCGGACTCTGCTTTGGGCGGCAGCCGCCAGTACTGTTCTTCGTTCAGCCGATTGATCTTGCGGTACAGGTTGAAGCCGAAGCGATGCTCGTCCGCCCGCCCGAACCGCAGCTGGCTGAAAGGAATGCGGAACTCGGCGGTCCAGCCCTCGGCGTCGCGCGTCGTCGCCACGTCCCACACGGCGTCCCAGGAATCGTCGTTGTTGCTATCGTCGAAGTAATAGACATCCCGCTTGACGCCTTCCGGGTTGACCATGAACACGAAGGCGGTCCGCCGGTCGTGATAGGAGTCGATCCCCACGGCCAGCCAGTCGGACGGCGAATCGTCATCCCGGCGGGTGAGCGTAGCGGCGATTTCACCGGCGTACCGGTCCCACGCTCGGAACCCCACGTACAGGGCGTTGTCAGTGTAGAGGATCCGCGCCTCGGAGCGCTCCGAACCGGGTTGTCCCTCGTTGGGATCACGCTGAGTGAAATCGGTGACTGGCTGGGCCAGCTGCCAAGCCGGCTCATCCAGGCGGCCGTCCACGATGGGTGGGGTCGGTTCTGCCCGCACGGCCACGGCCGCAGCCGGCGGTGAGGGCTCGCCGACGTTGGCGTTCACCGATTGCTGCTGTGCCGCGGCGGGGCCGGCAGCATTCAGGCCAACCACAACGGACACCCAGGCGAGAGCGGCCCGGCTGGTTGGCGCTAGGTGTGGGTGAATGGCCATGTAGGCTTCCCGATGGTCGGCGTGATCACCGGTCCCGGTGATGACGGGCCGGCCTGGGATATAGACGGGCTGATCAGCGGAAAGGTTGCAGGCCGGCGCCTCTAGGGGCGCTCTTCGCTCAGAAACGCCAGGGTTTCGGCGTCGAACAGGCGGACCCGGATCACCACACCGGCGCGGCGCTCGTCCACGTACCGGACGCGGATGATCCGGCGGTTGTCGCCGGGCCGGTAGAGAATCATGGATCCAGCCGGCGCTGCCGCGACGATGCCCTCGCAGGCCCGGGGCCGGGCCTGGCGCCCCGGCGGCGTACCCTGTACCCAGACGCGACACATTCCGGCAGGTGGCAGGTGCCCGGGCGGTACGCCCAGCGTGACCGCCGTACTGGGGCCCCGCGCTGGGGGCGATTCGACGATCACGACTCTGCGTGCGCAGGCCGAAAAGCCCAAGCCTGCGGCGAGTACCAGCGCTAGACGTAGCGACATGATCAGTTACCTCCACCCAAGGCTATGCGTCTCCGGGAACGGGGGCAATGAGGTGGTGGCCGGCGGCCCGGACGCCGGTTGACCCTGACGCCGAGGCCTGGCTACGTTCCAACTCTTGGTGGGCGTGGTGGCTGTAGCTCAATCGGTTAGAGCGCCGGACTGTGGCTCCGGAGGTTGCGGGTTCGATTCCCGTCAGTCACCCTGGGGGCGGACGGAGACGTACAAGACGTACCGGGGGACGGAACCTGCGTCACGGAGCACCATGAGAGCAGCGGGGCGGCTGGAAGTCTGAACGTCCGTCCCCCCTGTACGTCGGTACGCCTCCGTCCGTCCCTCCGTAGGTCCGTAGCTCAATTGGTAGAGCACCGGTCTCCAAAACCGGGGGTTGCAGGTTCGAGTCCTGCCGGGCCTGTTCCAGCATCGCGGGTCATCCTTCCCGAGGACGCAGCACCGCCCGCCCGGACATCGCTATTCGGGCCTCAAGGCATTGACCAGGTCCACGCGCATCGCCCGGTGCGCCGGCACCACACAGGCTAACAACCCGGCGGCCGCTAGGGTGAAGACGATCGTCGCGTAGACGCTTGGATCGGTGGTGTTCACGCCAAACAAGACGAAGCGAAGAGGGCCCGCAAGGCCAACGCCGAGCGCGAGTCCGGCCGTCATTCCGATCCCGATCTGGGCCGCTCCCCTCCCCAGCACCAACCGGGCGATATTACGGGGGTTGGCGCCCACGGCCATGCGGATCCCGATCTCCTGCCGCCGCCGCGTGACGGAAAAGGCCATCACGCCGTAGAGGCCTACTGCCGCCATGAACAAGGCCATCACGCCGAAGATGGCAAACAGGGAACCAAACACCCGGAAGGCCCAGGTGTTCGTCTCGATGACCCCCGCCATGGAATCCACGTTGTAGATCGGCAGGTTGGGATCGATCGCGGACACCGTCTCTCGCACCACCACGGCCAGGTCCTGTGGATTTCCTCCGGTGCGGATGGCCATGCTCAGGAACCGCTGGAGGTTCTGCTCCAGGGGAACGTAGACGTGTTCTTGCAAGCGTTGGTCGCTGCCGATTCCACCAACACCCCCGCCCACGCGGAGATCAGGCACCACGCCCACGATGGTGAGCCAGGGCTGCTCCGATTCCGAGCGCCCCAAACGCAGGCGCTCTCCCAGCGCGGCGCGAGTGGGGAAATTGCGATCGACAAAAGCCTGGTTGACCAGGGCGACGGGAATGGCGGCCTGGCGGTCCTGCGGCGTGAAGTCTCTTCCTTCGATCACCCGTACGCCGAACGTGGCGAAGAACCCGGGAGTAACCACCGATCGGTTCGCCCACGGGTAATCCCGGTCGGTCGCATAGGTCTGTCGCTCCAGCCCGTACCAGGATTGACCGGCGCCGCTCATGGGCAGATTGGAAGTCAACGCGGCGGCCTGCACCCCGGGCAGGAACGCGACCCGCGAATGGAGCTCCTCGAAGAATCGCTGTTGGCTCGCGGCATCGCCGTAGTCCACTTCATTCAAGCCGACGCGGGCGGTAAAGATCCCGTCCGGGACGAATCCCAGGTCCTGGTTCCTGACGTTGACGATGCTCTTGACCATGAGTCCCGCGGCAATCAGCAGCCCACAGGACACGGCGATCTCGCCGACCACGAGGACCGTGCTGAACCGGCTCAGGCGGAGACTGGACCCTCGCGTGGCGTCCTTGAGGATGTCGTGCGCCCCTGCGCCCGATGCCTTGAGGGCGGGGATGAGGCCGGCCAAGATGCTGGCCGACAGCGTGGCGGCGATGGCGAAAACCAGCACCGGAGGAAAGAGTGCGATCTCGATCCAGAACGGCTTCTGGATGTCCACAATCCACGCATTGAAGGCGGCAATCCCCAGGTAGCTCAACCCGATCCCGATGAGCCCTCCCACCACGGCCAGAACCAGCGACTCCGCCAGCAGCTGTCGGATCACCACCCGACGTCGCGCGCCCAGGACGGTGCGCACGGCCACCTCCCGACTGCGACTTGCCGCCCGGGCCAGCAGGAGGTTGGCGACGTTGGCGCAGGCGATCAGCAACACGCCGAATACGGCCACCAGCATGGCCCAAAGCACCGCGATGATTTGCGGCGGCATGTATTCCTCGGTGAACGGCTTCACCTCCGAGGTGAGTCCGGCGTTGGTCACGGGGTACTCGGCCGCCAGGCGCGAGGAAATGGCCGCCAGTTGCCCGCGCGCCCCCTCCATGGACACACCGGGCTTGAGCCGACCGAAAACGTTGAGCCAGAATCCTTCCCCGCGTGGCAGTGCCGCGGCGTCCATTCCCAGTGGCAACCACGCGTGACTGTCGAACGGGAAGGCGAATTTTTCTGGCATCACGCCGATGATGGTGTGGAGGCGCCCGTTGGCGCGTACCGTCCTGCCAACGATGGTGGGATCCCCGTTGTACCGCGTCTGCCACACGTCGTGACCCAGGACGAGCGTCGGGGCCGCCCCGGGCAGATCGTCGCCTTCGAGGAAGGAGCGCCCCAGTACCGGGCGGGCACCGGCCTGCGCCAGTGCATTCCAGGTGACGAACGCACCCAGTACGCGCTCCGGGCGCAGGTCGTCGTCCGCCAGATTCACCGTGCCAGCGTACAGGGCGGCGAGACCCTCAAAGACCGTCTGCTGGTCCCGCCAGTCCTGGTAGTCGTGGATCGGGACCGATCGGCCGGTGCTCCCCTCTGCTGGCTTCGCCTGGGTCAGGATCACGAGGCGCTCTGCCCCTTCATAGGGGAGCCCCCGGATCACCGATCCGTAGACGATGCTGAACGTGTGCGTGGTGAGACCGATGCCCAGGGCGATGGTGAGCACGGCGATGGCGGAGAGACCCGGGGTGCGGGTCAACATGCGCGCGGCGTACCGGAGATCGCGAATAAGGTCAGGCATGTTGGCTCAGCCCTCACGAGACGAAAGGCCCGGCAAGCCCGCGGCGGGAGTGGTGCCCAAACATAATCCGCTCGCCTGGCATTCTCAGCTTTTGACCCCTTTTCTAATCGCGTCCGCTCGTGCACCATTCCGGGCCGTCGTTTCAGCGCCCCAACAACCCCAGGGCCGAGCAGGCCCCCGTCGGGAGGTTCAGTGACCAAGTCGTTGTCCCCGAATGGGTTCCACCGGCATTGGTGGAAGGCCGTTCTCGCAGCCGTCAGCGTCGTTGCGTTCGGGCCGGCTCACGTCCTTGCCCAAGGGGCGGTCGCCCAGGAGCACGCCCCCGGCGGTGAAGTGAACATCCGGCTGCCGGATCTGCGTCAGGGCCAGTTCCTGGGGCTCGACGGCCATCAGATCCTTCTGTTCGGTCTGATCGTCTGCGGACTCGGCCTGCTGTTCGGGTTCCTGACCTACCAACAGGTCAGGAAGCTCCCCGTGCACCGATCCATGGCCGAGATCTCAGCCTTGATCTACGAGACGTGCAAGACCTACCTGATCCAACAGGGCAAGCTCCTGCTGATCCTGATGGGGTTCATCGGGACGGTGATCGTGGTGTACTTCATGCTCACCGGTCTGCCGTTCTTGAAGATCCTGACCGTCCTGCTGTTCGGGGTGATCGGCATGGCGGGCAGTTACAGCGTGGCCTGGTACGGGATCCGCATCAACACGCTGGCCAACTCGCGGACCGCGTTCGCCAGCCTCCGCGCCAAGGCGCACGCCGTCTACGAGATTCCCATCCACTCGGGGATGAGCGTCGGGATGATGCTGATCTCGGTCGAGCTGCTGTTCATGCTCGCCATCCTGCTGTTCATCCCGTCCGACGTGGCGGGAGCCTGCTTCCTGGGGTTCGCCATCGGTGAGTCGCTCGGTGCGGCCGCCCTCCGGATCGCGGGCGGGATCTTCACCAAGATCGCCGACATCGGGTCGGACCTGATGAAGGTGGTCTTCAAGATCAAGGAGGACGACGCCCGGAACCCCGGCGTCATCGCCGACTGCACGGGCGACAACGCGGGCGACTCCGTGGGGCCCACGGCGGACGGGTTCGAGACCTACGGCGTCACCGGCGTGGCGCTCATCACGTTCATCGTGCTGGCCGTGCCCGACCCGG
>DASWGV010000107.1:0-12128 GCA_036393515.1 Gemmatimonadales bacterium
GTGGGCCTGCCGATCATGCTGCTCACCAGCCGGTACGAGCGGAAGCGCGCGGCGGCAGCCCTGACCGGTGCGCACCTGACCACGCCAGTAGGGCTGGAGCGCCACGTGACGTGGAACAAGGCGCTGCTGGGCGGCGGCGTCGCCTTCGGCGGCCTGACGCTCCTGGCGGCGACCTACATGGTCATGCGGGCGTTGGGCATCGGCCCGGCCGCCACCCTGATGGCCACCGGCACCTTTGGTCAGCGCGAGCTCATGATCCTGTCGGACTTCGCCAACCGGACCACGGATTCGACCCTCGGCTCGACGGTGACGGAGCTGCTGCGCGTGAGCCTGACCGAATCGCCGGTCGTGCGGCTGGCGGACCCGGCACGCTTAGCCGAGAGCCGGGCCCGCATGCAGCTCGCGCCCGAGGCCCGCATTGACGAAGCCGTCGCCCGCGAGATCGCCGAGCGGGAGAGTATCAAGGCGATCATCGCGGGAGAGGTGGTGCCGTTGGGTGGGGGCTACCTGGTCTCGGCGCGCGTAGTGTCGGCCACCGGCGACGTACTGACAGCGCAACAGGTCTCGGCCGCCAATGCCGGCGAGCTGATCGGCGCGGTTGACGGGCTGTCCGGCAAACTTCGGGAGCGCATTGGCGAGTCGCTCCGCTCCATCCGGCGGACCCTTCCCCTTGAGCTGGTCACCACGGGGTCGCTCCGGGCGCTCCGGCTCTACGCGCAGGCCACGCAGGCGGAGATCACCGGGGACCAGGACCGGGCCGTGGCCATGCTGGACGAGGCGGTGGCTATCGATACCACGTTTGCCATGGCGTATCGCAAGATCGGGACGATCCTGAGCAACAGTTTTGGCCAGCGCGCCAAGGCCCGGGCCGCGGTGGTCAAGGCGTACGAGTTGCGGGATCGGCTGAGCGAGCGCGAGCGGGGATACGCGGTAGCGCAGTACCACACGGATGTGACCGGCCGCCGGGACGAGGCGCTGGCGGCGTACCGCACCATTCTGGAGCAATATCCCGACGACCACCGGGCCCTGAACAACTCGGGTGTGCTGTACTTCCAGTTGGGCGATCATGAGCGCTCCCGCGATCTCTATCAGCGTGCCCTGGATTCCGACTCTACCTGGTCGTTGGGCTTCACCAACCTGGCGTTCGAGCAGAAGAACCTGGGACAGTTCGTGGAGGCGGCGCGGACGCTCGACGCCATGGAGGCCCGGTTTCCCAATAATCCGCGCGCCACGGAAGCGCGGGGCTTCCTCGCGACGGCGCAACGGGACCTGGATGCGGCCGCGCGCTCCTTCACCAGCCTGCGCACCGGGCAGGTAGGCAATCCCGCGTGGGAGGCGGATGCCGCCGAGCACCTGGCGTTCATCGAGGCCGCGCGGGGTCGGTTCCGCCAAAGCGAGGCGCTGCTCAACGAGGCGATCGCCGCCAATACCCGGCGCGACCTCCCAGCGGAGGCTCAGCGCCTGGCGGCGTGGTGGCAACGCGATCGGGCTGCTGCCCTGGGAAGCCGTCCGGCATCGTCGCAGCGGCTGGACCGCCTGATGTCAGCGGAGGCGGTGGCTGCGTTGGCGGTGGCGGACCGCCAATACGAAGCCTTGATCGAATACTACGCGCTGGTGGATCCGGGCCGGGCCCGCGCGCTCCTCCGGGCGATGGAGCGTTCCGGGCAGGCCGCGCTGGGGCTGGAGTTCGAGCGCGGCTCCCACCGTTCCGCCGCGTGGGTGCTCCTGGCCGAGGGCAACACGCGCGAGGGACTCGAGCGAATGCGGACCGGCGTCAATGGCTGGACCTGCGGGCCGTGCGGCATGGCGGCCCTGGCGAGCGCCCATGACCTTGCCGGCAATGCGGATTCCTCGCTGCAATACTGGGAGAGATACCTCGGGACCACGTGGGGGATCCCGTCTATTGATTCGGGCGCGTTGCCCATGGCGTACCGCCGGTTGGGCGAGCTGTACGAGGCCAAAGGTGATCGCCCAACGGCAGCGCAGTATTACGGTCAGTTCGTGGAGCTGTGGAAGAGCGCGGACCCGGAGCTGCAGCCGGCGGTGAATGAGGTGAAGCAGCGCATGGCGAGGCTGGTGGGAGAGAGATGACCTCCGATCTCCAGGCACGGCTGCAGGCGGCGGTGGGTGCGACCTACCAGGTCGAGAAGGAATTGGGGGGCGGGGGCATGTCCCGCGTCTTCCTCGCCGAAGAGACCGAGCTTGGCCGCAAGGTCGTAATCAAGGTCCTCCCACCCGAGATGGGCGCCGGTGTCAACGTGGACCGGTTCCGGCGGGAGATCCAGCTCGCCGCCCGGCTCCAGCATCCTCACGTGGTCCCGCTGCTCACCGCCGGAGCCCAGGGCGACCTGCTCTACTACGTCATGCCGTTCATCAAGGGCGAATCGCTCCGCGCCAAGCTCGCGCGTGAGGGTGAGCTCCCGCTGGGCGAGGCGGTGCGGATTCTGCGGGACGTCTCTGACGCCCTGGCCTACGCGCATCGCGAGGGCGTGGTGCACCGCGACGTGAAGCCAGACAATGTGCTGATTTCGGACAATCACGCGGTGGTCACCGATTTCGGGGTGGCCAAGGCCGTGAGCGAGAGCACCGGTGGCGCGCACCTCACGTCCCTGGGCGTGGCCCTGGGCACGCCGGCCTACATGGCGCCCGAGCAAGCCGTGGCCGATCCCCATGTGGACCATCGGGCGGACATCTACGCCGTGGGTGCGCTGGCTTATGAGGTGCTAACAGGCCGCCCACCGTTCACCGGACCCACGGTGCAGGCCGTGTTGGCGGCCCACGTCACCGATGCGGCCGAGCCGGTGACCCGTCATCGTGAAGCCGTTCCGCCAGCCCTCAACGAAGTCATCATGCGCTGCCTGGCCAAGAAGGCGGCCGATCGCTGGCAGAAGGCCGACGACCTGCGGGTCCAGTTCGAATCGATGGCCACCCCGAGTGGCGGGATCACGCCCACCGCCACGGCACCCCACCAGACGTACAGAGACGTACCAGACGCACGGGGGGGCGGACGGGCGAGTCCGATCCGGGTGGCCGCTCTCTTCGCCGCGTCGTCCCTCGTCGTGTTGTTGGTCGTCTACGTTGTCGTCCAGGTGGTCGGGTTGCCGGACTGGGTGTTCGACGGGGCAATGGCGCTGCTGGCGATCGGGCTGCCGATCATGCTGCTCACCAGCTGGTACGAGCGGAAACGCGCGGCGGCGGTTCTGACCGGCGCGCCCCTGACCACCCCGGTGGGGCTCGCGCGGCACGTCACCTGGAACAAAGCCCTGCTGGGAGGCGGGCTGGCTTTTGGAGCGCTCACGCTCCTGACGACCACGTACATGGCCATGCGGACCTTCGGCATCGGTCCGGTGGGCACGCTGGTGGCGTCGGGAGTGCTGGACGAGCGGGACGCAGTGATTCTCGCGTCCTTTGAGAACCGCACCAGCGACACCACGCTCGGGCCCACGGTTACCGAGCTGTTCCGTGTTGGGCTTACACAGTCTCCGATCATCCGGCTGGTGGACCAGACTCGCGTCGGCGCGATTCTTGGCCGCATGCAGCACCCGGCGAGCACGAGGTTGGATCGAGCGCTGGCGCTGGAGATGGCCGAGCGGGAGGGTCTGCGCGCAGTGATCGTGGGCGAGGTGGTGCCGGTTGGGACGGGCTTCGCACTGACTGCCCAAATGATGTCCGCCAGCGGTGCCACCCTGACAGCCCAGCAGGCAGCTGCCGCTGACGCCGGCGCGCTGTTCGGCGCCGTGCAGGACCTCTCCGAGAAGATTCGAGAACGGTTCGGGGAATCCTTGCGCACCATTCGCCGCACAGCGCCGCTCGATCAGGTGACCACGCGGTCGCTTGGAGCGCTGCGGTTCTTCACCCAGGCCCTCGCCGCCGAGAACGCCGGCGACGAGGACCGAGCCGTGGCGCTCCTGGAAGAGGCGATCGCGGCGGACACGGCGTTCGCCATGGCCCACCGGAAGCTCGGCGTCATGTTGGGCAACAACTTCGAGCAGCGGAACCGCGCCACCGAGGCCCTGACGAAAGCCTATCGGCATCGCGACCGGCTCACCGAGCGCGAGGCCGCCTATGCAGCGGGGATCTACTTCACGCGCGTCACCGGCGAGCGGGACAAGGCCATTGCCGCCTACCGCACGCTCCTCGAGCGGTATCCGGACGATGGGATCGCGTTGAATAACACGGGCGTGTTGTACGGAAACTTGGGAGACTACGCCGCGGCGGGGCAGTACTACGCGCGTGCCATGGCGGTGGATTCCGGCGTGGCGCTGTACTACGGCAACCTCGGGTTTGCCTACGCCATGCAGGGTCGGTGGGACGATGCCGTCGGGATCATGAATCGGCTCGAGGCACGCTATCCCGACAATCCGCGGGTCCTCGAAGCGCGCATGAACTCCGCCTTTGCGCGCCAGCGGTACGACTCTTCCGTCACCTACGCGCAGCGACTCCGTGAGCAGCAACGCGGCAACCTGTCGTACCAGGCCGAGACCAGCCAGCGCTTTGCGGATGTCGCCATGATTCGGGGCAACGTGGCCCAGGCTCGTCCCCATTTCGACGACGCCCAACTCGCGCGGTCGCGGCGCGGGGCGAGCGGCCAACGCCTGGAAGCGGCGCTGACCTGGGCCATGGCGGAGCTCCGCATTCGCGGCGATCGCAGCCGGGCACTGCGCGATGTGGCGTCCGCACTACGCGAAACGGCGGTTGAGAGCCTCCCGGCGCTGGACCGACCCTACTGGTTTCTCACCTATGTGCACGCGCTGGCGGGTGATGCCGCAGGTGCGCGACGCTGGGCCGATGGGTTCCGGCGATCCGGTGTTGCGGAGGTTGCGCGGGACCTTCAGCGCGACGTGGATGAGGCTGAAGGCATCGCGAAGGTCGCCGAAGGTCGCTCGGAGGAGGGGCTTGCGACGCTGCATCGCACGGCGGCCGTGGACATCTGCCAGCAATGCGGCCTCGCGCTGCTCGCGTGGGCGTATGACGTGGCGGGCAGCGCGGACTCGTCGCTGGCCCACTGGCAGCGGTTTGCGGATCACAACGTCCATTTCGCGTTCCTCGCCCGGTCCGAGCTGCCAAATGCCTACCGCCGGCTCGGCGAGCTGTATGAGGCCAAGGGTGACCGCGACAAGGCCCTACGGTACTACGGGGACTTCGTGGACCTGTGGCAGGGCGCGGATCCTGAGCTGCAGCCCGTGGTGAGCGAGGTGAGACAACGGATGGCGAGGTTGGTCGGGGAGGGGAGATGATCGGCGTCTGGGGAGATTGGTTGAAGGCGGTCGAGGACGGGGGAGGGCGGTGGAGGGCGGGCGAGCACGAGAGGTGGGCGACATCCTCCTCCACCGCCTTCCACCGCCCCCGCCCGCCCTCCACCGTCCCGGGCCTGGGGATGCTGGGATGAGTTCCGATCTCCTCTCCCGTCTCCAAGGGGCGGTGGGAACCACCTACCGCATCGAGCGCGAGTTGGGCGGCGGAGGCATGTCCCGCGTCTTCCTCGCGGAGGAAGTTGACCTCGGCCGCAAGGTCGTGATCAAGGTCCTGCCGCCGGAGATGGGCGCGGGCGTCAACGTGGACCGATTCCGGCGGGAGATACAACTCGCAGCGAAGCTTCAGCACCCGCATATCGTGCCGCTGCTCACGGCAGGGGCGTCGGGCGATCTGCTGTACTACATCATGCCGTTCATCCAGGGCGAGAGCTTGAGGGCCAAGCTCGCGCGCGAAGGCGAGCTCCCGGTCCTGGAGGTCCTGCGAATCCTGAAAGAAGTGCTGGACGCACTGGCCCACGCGCACGAGCAAGGCGTGGTGCACCGCGACATCAAGCCGGACAACGTGCTACTCTCGGGGAAGCACGCCCTGGTCACGGATTTCGGCGTGGCCAAGGCAGTGAGCGAGAGCACCGGCGGGTCTCACCTCACGTCGCTCGGCGTGGCGCTGGGAACGCCGACCTACATGTCGCCCGAACAGGCGGCGGCCGATCCCCACGTGGACCACCGAGCCGACATCTACGCGGTGGGCGCCATGGCGTACGAGATGCTGTGTGGCCGGCCGCCGTTTACGGGGACGAACGTCCAGGCCCTGCTCTCGGCCCACATCACGCAGGCGCCCGATCCCGTCACCAGGTACCGTGAGACCGTTCCCGCCGCGCTGAACGAGCTGATCCTGCGCTGCCTGGCCAAGAAAGCGGCGGATCGCTGGCAGCGGGCCGAGGACCTGATTCCCCAGGTGGATGCGCTGCTCACGCCGAGTGGAGGAGTGACGCCCAGCTCCACCCAACCGGTCCAGGCGGTAGGGGCCGACAGAACAGGACGGATGGAGACGGACAAGACGTACGAGGGGGTCGAACGGGCTGGCTCGATGCGGGTGGCGGCGCTGTTCAGCGCTTCGTCACTCATCGTCCTCTTCATCGTCTATTTCATCGTCCAGTTTGCCGGCCTGCCGGATTGGGTTTTCTACGCAGCCATCGCGCTGCTCGCGGCCGGCCTGCCCATCATGCTGCTCACCGGGCGCAAGGAGCAGCAGCGCGCCATAGCGACACTCACCGGGATGTCGGTCGCGACCCCCGTGGGCCTCCAGCGCCATTTCACGTGGCGGAAGTCGTTGATTGGAGGCGGCCTCGCGTTCGCTGGGCTGGCCATCACGGCGGGCGGCTACACCGCCATGCGGGAGATGGGCATTGGCCCCGTCGGGACGCTGGTGGCGAGTGGGGCGCTGGGCGCCCAGGATCGCCTGGTCGTGGCAGACTTCGTCAACCGGACCAGCGACGCCACGCTCGGGCCCTCGGTGACGGAGGCGCTGCGCATTGATCTGGCGCAGTCCCCCGTGGTGCGGCTGCTGCAGGGGTCCACCATTGCCGAGGCTCTGCAGCGCATGGGCCGGGACGCCGGAGCGGGGCTGGACCCAACGGTCGCGCGCGAGGTGGCCGTGCGCGAGAACGCCAAGGCGATTGTGGAAGGCGAGATTGCTCCGCTGGGGAGCGGCTTCGTGCTGTCGGCCCGGGTGGTGCCGGCGACGGGTGGTGAAGCCCTGGTGGCTCTGCGGGAAACAGCGGCGGACCAGGCAGCGATTATCGCAGCCGTGGACCGGTTGTCTGCTAAGCTGCGGGAGCGGATTGGCGAGTCGCTGAAGACGATCAGGGCGGGGACGCCGCTGGAGCAGGTGACGACGTCATCCCTGGAGGCACTTCGGCGGTACTCGGAAGCGGAGCGAGCAAGTGATGTCTCCGACTACGCGCGCGCGGCCCAACTGCTCGAGGAAGCGATCGCCCTCGACAGCACGTTCGCCATGGCCTATCGGAAGCTGGCCGTGGTGTATGGTAATACGGGCGCGGGCTTCTCCCTTGAGCTGGCGACCTCGCGCCGGGCATTTGAGTTGCGTGATCGACTGCCGGTGAAGGAGCGCTACCTCGCTGAGGCGTACTACTACGGTAATGTCGAGAGCGACCCTGAACGCGTGATTGTCGCGTATCGTCGGGTGCTGGAGGTGTATCCCGATGACCCGGCGGCGCTCAACAACGGGGCTCTCCAACTGCTCCTGCTGCGCCGCTACGCCGAGGCCGAGCCCATGTTCTTGCGCGCCGCCGCGACGTCCCAGACCGGCGTGGCGTACATGAACGCAATGCGGGCGCAAGTGCTCCAGGGCAAGATCCCGGCGGCCGAGTCCACGTTGGTCGCGTTTGAACGGGACCTGCCGGGGAATCCGGAGATCCTGCATTTCCGAGGCCTCATTGCCGGGGCCGAGCGCCGGTATGGGGATGCAGCGCGCGCCTTTGATTCCATGAGGGTCGTCCATCGGTCCAATGCGTTCGCGCGGCGGAACGCCGCCAACGATCTGGCGACGACGGCCCGAGTCCAGGGCAGGCTGGCTGACGCCGAGCGGTGGGAGCGGGACGTGATGGCGCTGGAGGAAGAGCGCGGGGCCGCCGGCGCGGCGCTTGTCAGCGCGTTGGACATCGCCCGGGACTTCCTCCGGCTCCGTGGTGAGCCCGATCGGGCGGTCCGGATCGTCGACGAAACGCTGCGCCGCTTGCCGCTCGCGCGGATGGACCCGGCCGATCGGCCCTACAGCGAATTGGCCGGCCTGCTCGCGGAGGCGGGACAGGTTGAGCGGGCCAAGCGGCTCATGGCGGAGTACGACACCAACGTCGAGGAGCCGATCCGGAATGTGGATTTCGGGCGGCACCTGGCGCGGGGCCGGATCGCCATGGCGGAAAAGCGATGGCAGGACGCGGTGGTGGCGTTCCGGACGTTCCACGAGTCGCCGATACCTGGCGCCGTGGCCGGCCTGTTCGAGCTGGCCCAGGCTCACGACGCCGCAGGTGACGCGGATTCCGCGCGTGCGCTCTACGCCCGCGTGGCTGACACCCCGCGCTTCTATCCAGACAACGGGCCGGCGCTCAAACGGCTGGGCGAGCTGTACGAACAGCTCGGTGACCGGGAGAAGGCAGTGGAGTACTACGGTCGATTGGTGGAGGTGTGGAAGGGTGCGGATCCGGAACTGCAGTCGGTGCTGACTGAGGTGAAGCAGCGGATGGCGAGATTGGTGGGGGAGGGGAGATGACGGTCGAGGGCGGACGAAGGCGGTCGAAGGCGGGCGAGGACGTGAGCGGGGCTACGTCCTCCTTCACCGCCCTTCACCACCTTCCACCGCCCTCCACCGCTCTCTGGGGTGGGGCGCTGGGATGAGCTCCGATCTCCAGTCGCGGCTCCAGGCGGCCGTTGGCGCCGCGTACCGCATCGAGCGCGAGCTGGGTGGCGGCGGCATGTCCCGCGTCTTCCTGGCCGAAGAGACCGAGCTCGGCCGGAAAGTTGTGATCAAAGTCCTGCCGCCCGAGATGGCGGCCGGCGTGAACGTGGACCGGTTCCGGCGCGAAGTGCAGCTCGCGGCCAAACTCCAGCATCCGCACGTGGTGCAGCTGCTCACGGCGGGGGCGTCCGGCGATCTCCTGTACTACATCATGCCGTTCATCCCGGGCGAGTCGCTCCGGGCCAAACTCGCTCGCCAGGGAGAGCTGCCCATTGCCGAGGCCGCGCGCATTCTCCGCGAAGTCGTGGATGCCCTGGCCTACGCCCACAGGAACGGCGTGGTCCACCGCGACATCAAGCCGGACAACGTTCTGCTCTCCGAAGGCCACGCGGTGGTCACCGACTTCGGCGTCGCCAAGGCGGTGAGCGAATCCACCGGCTCAAATAGCGGGCTCACCTCCCTGGGTGTCGCGCTCGGCACGCCCGCCTACATGGCGCCGGAGCAGGCCGTGGCCGATCCCCACGTGGATCACCGGGCGGACATCTACGCGGTGGGCATCCTGGCCTACGAGATGGTGTGCGGGCGCTTGCCGTTCAGCGCCGGCACGCCGCAGGCCCTGCTCGCCGCTCACGTCACCCAAGCGCCTGAGCCGGCCACGCGGCACCGGTCCACCGTCCCTGAGGCCTTTAACGGCTTGATCATGCGCTGCCTGGAGAAAAAGGCGGCGGACCGGTGGCAAAAGGCCGAGGAGATGTTGCCGCAGCTCGACGCCGTGCTCACGCCGGCCACCGGAGGGATCACTCCCACCGGGACCCAACCTCATGCCGCCTACTCGGCCTCGGACGCGGCGCGGGCGTTTGCCCAGGCCCATCCGGGACGCGTCGCCGGGTTGTTCGCTGGGGCTTCGCTCGTTGTGTTGTTCGTCGTGTACGCCATTGTCCAGCTCGCCGGGCTGCCGGACTGGGTGTTCTACGGAGCTATCGGCCTCCTGCTCGCAGGCCTGCCGATCATGGTGCTCACTGGCCGGCACGAGCGGCGTCGGGCCGTCGCGACAATGACCGGGACACACGTCCCCACGCCGACCGGCGTGCACCGCCATTTCACCTGGCGTAAGGCACTGCTCGGAGGCGGGCTGGCGTTCGCGGGTCTGACGCTCGTGGCCGGTGGATTCATGGCGTCGCGGCTCCTCGGGATCGGGCCCGGCGCCACCCTCCTCAGCAAAGGCGTCATTGGCCAACGGGAACGCATCGTGCTGGCCGATTTCGATGACCTCACGGCGGACAGCACCCTCGGCGAGACGATCACCGAGTTGCTCCGGATCGACCTGGCCCAGTCGCCGACGGTGAGCGTGTACGATGCCGTCCAGGTGGTGGGCGTACTGGCCCGGATGCAACGGCCGGCGGACAGTCGCGTCACGGCGGAGCTGGCCGGCGAGATCGCGGCTCGGGAAGGCCTCAAGGCCGTGCTGGTCGGGGACGTGCGGCCGCTCGGCAGCGGGTTTGTGCTGTCGGCTCGGCTGGTCGCGTCCGGAACCGGAGAGATTCTTTGGGCCGGGCGCGAGAATGCGGCCGACGCCAATGGGATCGCCGCCGCCGTGGATCGCCTCTCCGCGAGTCTCCGGGAGAAGGTCGGCGAGTCACTGCGCACCATCCGCACCGACTCACCGCTTGAGCAGGTCACGACGCGCTCCCTGGAGGCGCTCCGACTCTACGCCCAGGCCGATCGTGCCAACAACAACGGAGACCCCACGGGCGCCATGGCGTTGCTCGAGCGCGCCATCGCCGCGGACTCCAACTTCGCGATGGCGTACCGGAAGCTCGGTGTCATCCAATCCAACCTGGGATTGGACGAAGAGCGGATGAAACAGGTGCTCACTCGGGGCTACGAACTGCGCGAGCGCCTCACGGAGCGGGAACGCTACCTCACCGAGGCGATGTACTACTCGAATGTCGTGGAGGACGAAGACGCCACGATCGTCGCTTACCAGGCTGTGCTCGACAAATACCCGGATGATCGGATCGCGCTCAACAATCTTGCCAACGAGTATGTGGGCAAGAACCGCCTGGCGGACGCCGTGGCGCTGCATCGCCGTGCCATCGACGCGGGTGTCGCGCCGGCCATCACGTATGGCAACGCCATCGCGCGGACCTACAACCTGGGCCGGGTGGACGAGGCACGCGATCTGATCGACAAGTTCAGGGCGGCGTTCCCCACGAACCCGGGGGCTGACGAGGCCGCTGCCAATCTGGTCGCGAGCGAGCGGGACTGGGATTCCGCTGGGGCGATGTTCCAGGCGGCGCGCGCGGGGCGCCGGGGTACCGCCATCCAGGAGCTCGGACCGGTGTTTTCTCTGGCGTCGCTCGCCCGTGCGCGCGGACGGCTGGCCGAAGCCCGGTCACTGGACCGCGAAGGCCAACGGCTCGGCGCTCAGATCGGGCTGCCATGGGCGCGGGCGCTTGCGGCTCCGGCGGTCCTGGACCTGGACGACGACGCGTGGAAGGCACTGTTGTTCCATGGCGAGGCCGATCGGGCGGCTCGGCTCATGGAGGAGTTCCTGAGGCGCGATCCGCCCGCGCGCCGCCGGACGGACCAGCGCGATTACCTCGGTCTGGCGGACTTCTTTGCCCGTGCGGGGCACGTGGACCGCGCCAAAGAGATGGTGCGGCACTGGGACACGGAGGTGGCGGACGAGAAGGAGCGACAGAGCCCTCCTTCGGGCTGGCACAACGCGATGGGGATGATTGCGCTGGCCGAGGGTCGCCTGGATGACGCGCTCCAGGCGCGTCGCCGGGCCCGCGAAGAATCGGGCGGCTGCGTGCTATGCAACCTGTTCGATTTCGCCGAAATCCACGATCGCGCCGGCCAACCGGATTCCGCCATCGCGTACTACGAGCAATGGATCAACTCCAAGGCATGGGGTCGTCTGGGGTGGGATGGGGGCTTGCTATGGCTCGTGCGTCGGCGTCTCGGTGAGCTGCACGAGGCGCGGGGCGATCGCGAGAAGGCGCTGGCGTACTACAGCGACCTGCTGGAGCAGTGGAAGGACGCCGACGCCGAGCTCCAGCCCATCGTGCGGGATGTACGGAGCCGCGTGGCGCGGTTGACGGGGGAGCGGTGAGGACGGTGGAGGATGGTGAAGGTGGACCGGCGCGGGCGCGGCGCGGCTCGGCACGCAAAGAGCCGAGCGACGGATCGCTCGGCTCTCAGTGCACAGCGGAAACCGCTGGCAGACACCTCACACGCGCCAAGGAGTGTATCATCCGCCAGCGTCTCCCGCCAGGCGTCGTGGACTAGGGCAGTGGGTGCCCACCGCCATCGTGGTGCGGCGGGTACCGGCGGTGGGATTCGAACCCACACGGGCCACAAGCCCCAGGGCGTGTGAGACGCTTGCGTCTACC
>DASWGV010000108.1:0-28637 GCA_036393515.1 Gemmatimonadales bacterium
CCTCCAGGAGTTCGCGCAGCGGGCGCCGGCGGGACACGCCCGGCGGCTGGTGCTCCGGTTCCTGGTGTCGCCGGTGGCGCTGCTGGGCGACGGCCATGAGCGGGTCTCCGGGATCCGGTTGGTCCGGAACGTTCTCCAGGCGGACGACCGCGGGGGCCTCCAGGCCGTCGCGACGGGTGACACCGAAGAGCTGGCCGTGGGGCTGGTGTTCCGGTCGGTGGGCTACCGCGGCGTCCCGCTTGCCGACGTGCCCTTTGACGCGCGCCGAGGAACCGTCCCCAACAGCAAGGGTCGCGTGCTCGATCCGGCGACTGGCGCGGCGCTGCCCGGACTCTACGTGAGCGGCTGGCTGAAGCGTGGGCCGTCAGGAGTGATCGGGACCAACAAGCCGGATGCGGCGGAAACCGTGGCGGCCATGCTGGAAGACGCCGAGCGAGGCGAGGTGCCGAGGCCGGAGGCGCCGGAGCCCGCCGCGGCGGAGGCGTTCATCCGCGCCTGCCAGCCGAGGTGCGTGAGCCAGGACGATTGGCGGCGAATCGACGCATTGGAAGCGGCGCGTGGCGCCGCGCAGGGCCGGCCGCGGGTGAAGTTTCTCTCCGCGGGGGAGGCGGAGGCGGCACTGCGGTCATCCGGCGCCGGGTCGTAGGGCAGCGGTCGTGACGCTGGCTCGGGCCCGGTATAGCTTCCAAGTCGGAGGTGGCACGTGGAACGCGACCGGGTGCATCGCGTCGGACAGCGGATAGGCCGCGACATAGAAGCGGATCTCGTCATCCTGTTCGGCTCGGCGACCAGGGTCGAGGAGCGTCCGGCGGAGGATCTGGACATCGCCGTCCTGGCGCGCGTCCCGCTGGACCTTGTGGCGCTGACTAACCGATTCGTTCAGGCTCTGCACTTTCAAGACATTGATCTGGTGGATCTTCGACGTGCCGATCCGGTGCTCCTGGCACAGGTGGCGCGCGATGGTGTCCCACTGTACGAAACTCGGTCGGGCGCGTTTACGGAGTTCACGTCCCTGGCCGTCCGGCGGTTCGCCGACACCCGGAAGTTTCGAGAAGCGGAGCGCGAGCACATCAGGGCGTTCGTGGATCGAGCTGCCGGAGCCTCGTGACCGAGCTCGACCGCGCGCTGGTGCGGCGCAAGCTGGCCGCCATCACGCGGAACCTCGACGACCTCGGGGCCGTCGAAGGGCTCACGCTGGAGGAGTTCCGCCGGGACCGTTTTCGCCAGAAGGGGAGTGAACGGCTGTTGCAGGAGATCGTCGAGGCGGCGGCCGATGCCAATGTGCATCTGGTCCGCGCGCTGGGGCAGCCCGCGCCCTCGGACTACTACGACAGTTTCGTCCAGATGGGCGTTCACGGAGTGATCCAGGACTCGCTGGCCCGGCGGCTGGCTCCGGCCGCGGGGCTCAGGAACCGGCTGGTCCACCAGTACGAGGCGATTGACGACGCTATCGTCCTTGGTGCGGTGGCCGGGGCGCGCCGGGACTTCGCGGAGTACGTTGCCGCCGTGGAGGCGTACCTCGGACGTGACCGCTGAGCGCAAGGCCCGATCCTCAGACTGAAAAGCTACTCGCGGAGATCCCATGAGGCGCCAACGCTCGACCCTCCTGGCCTGTTGCCTTTCCTTCCTCGCCGGAGCCGGCCTGGTCCTGGCGCATCTTGCCGCGCCAGCCCCTGGCGCCGCACCGCCACGACCGTGGGCGGGCGCTCATCGCGCTGACCAGCGGCGAGTTGACGGTAGTGGATGAAACCGGAACCGCGCCGAGTGGCACCATCCATCCATGTGAGCGGACCCCGATCGCATTCGCTCTGCCAATTCGCTTCCACTTCTCATTCATGTACGAATTCCCCCACAGACGGGCGAATCCCCCGCCCGATTTGCCAATCCCCCACGGGATGGGCGAATGCCTACCCGCCCCGAGCACGTCCACGGGTCGGTTGCGCCGACCCACCGCCACACAAAACGCACCCGCGTGAGGGCCTGGCAGATCCGCACCTGAGTGATGGACGGTTCCGGCCCGCCCGGCGGAACTGCACGAGGGCGGCGGGAATCTTCCCCCGGGCTGATGCGGATTTGCACGAGGGTCATGCAGACTTGCACGGGGTCATTCGAATCCGCATGCGGGTCGCGCAGATTCGCATGGGGGTCATGCGAATCCGCATGAGGGTCATGCCAATCCGCATGGGGGTCAGGCCAATCCGCATGGGGGTCGTGCGAATCCGCATGGGGGTGGTGGAAGTCCGCACGGGGGTCATGCAGAGCCGCATGGGGGTCGTGCAAATCCGCATGAGGGTGGTGCAAATCCGCATGAGGGTCGTGCAAATCCGCATGAGGGTCATGCAAATCCGCATGAGGGTCATGCGAATCCGCATGGGGGTGATGCGAATCCGCATGGGGGTCGTGCAAATCCGCATGGGGGGTCGTGCAGATTTGCCCGCCTCGCCCGCAACTGCTATGCAGCCCATAAGTTAGCCTGCTTCGCCTCAAGCAGCGACTCGCGCCTTCGAGCTTTGGCAGATAAGCCGCTTTGTCAGATCAGGCTGGTGCGCCTCCACCCCCATGAGGCGGGGATTGCCCGCCGCCTACAGCGCGTCCCGCGGCGTGTCGGGCGTCATTTTCTCCCGTAGCCGCACCGTCAACTCCAGCCCGATAGAATGGCCTGGGCCAGCGTGGTCTTGCCGGACTGTCTGGGCCCGGATACCAGGACCATTTTCTCCTTGAGGTCGGCAAGAACCTGGTGGCTCAGCGCACGTTCCAACATCCCACCGGCAAATTCGCCCTTATGTAACAATCATGGCAAGGATTTTACCATCCGGTGGACAGGTCGGACGGTCAGGCGGCGTCCCAGCCGGGGCTAGCCGAGCACGTCCGCTACGGCCAGGCTCACCGCGGGCAAGCGCAACGCCGTCACGGTGTCCCCCCGGCCGAGCCGACGAACGTCGCGATATCCCTCCGCCGTGGGCTCGCGGTAGACCTCGAGGCCGTCGCCGGGGAGATCGCACAACCACACTTCGGGAATCCCGGCCCGCGCATAGAGGGGAACCTTGACGTCCCGGTCGTAGTCCACCGAGGAGTCCGCCACTTCGATGAGCAACAGCACGTCGGCCGGCGGGGGTAAGGTCTGGCCGTAGAACTCCGGGCGGCGCCTGGCGACCAGCAGGTCCGGCTGCGGCTGCGATCGCGGCTCGAGCGTCACCGGATCCTGCACCGCCACGACGCCTTCATGTCCCACCAGTTCTACCAGCGTTTGGTTCAGGTAGTTCACCCGACCGGCGTGCCTGGCGCCGATGGGGGTCATCTGAACCACCTCGCCGTGGATAAGCTCGACCCGGTCGTCGTGGTGGAGGATGCCGCGTTCCGCGAGACGATAGTACTCGTCCACGGTGAACGGACCCTGGAGCACTCGAACCGCCGCCATGCGCACAATATCGACTCGGCGAAGAAGCCGAGTCAACGCTAGGCGATGCACCAGCGCGGCCTCGAAGGAGCTCCCGTCGACGTCCCGCCCGTACACCACCAGATCGCCGGCGAGCACGCCGTCTTCCAGCGGTCCGTTGGCGTAGGCCGATGTCAGAATGCGATGATCAGGCGGAAGCAGCGCGCTCACGGCCGCCGCGACGGTGAGTTTTGCGGTCGAGGCGGGTATGAACAGGCGAACGGCATTCACCATCCTCCGCCATCACGTGATTAGCTTATCGGTTGGTCTAACCGCTTCTAAGTATGGAGGTTACCTGACCCGGTCAACCAATCCACGCCGCCTGGTGTGCCTGGTCGCGACGATCGCGGTGGGAGCGGTTCGCCCGGCCTCCACCCAGGAGGCCGAGATATCGCAAGGCCGGGTGGTGCGCGACCTCGCATTCGAGGGCAACCGCGCGATCGACAACTACACGCTGCTGGCCTCCATTGCGACCTCGAACTCGGCGTGGATCGCCCGGACGCCGATCATCCGGTCGCTCGGCGCGGGAGAGAAGCGCTACCTCGACGAAGACCAGTTCCGCCGCGACGTGTTGCGGATCCTCCTGCTGTACCGGCTGTACGGATTCCCCGACGCCCACGTGGACACGCTGGTCACGCGAACCGAGGGCGCGGCGTGGATCCGGTTTCTGATCACCGAGGGACGGCCCATCCGGGTGCGCTCGATCACTATTTCCGGAATCGGCGGCATCGTGCGCCTGGCCGACTTGCGGCGCGATCTCCCGCTGGCCGTGGGCGACCCGTTCAGCCGGCCGCGGTTTCAGGCCGCTACCGACACGCTTCGTTCGGCGCTGCGTGAGCGCGGGTACCCGTTCGTGGAGGTGTTCCGCGCCTACGAGGTGAACGAGGACAGCCTCATCGCCGACCTGGTCTTCGACGTGGCGCCGGGCCCCAGGGCCGTGGTGGACACGATCGTGGTGGAGGGAGCGCAGGCGGTGGACGACGAGGACGTGACCCGGATGCTGGCCTTCCGGTCCGGCAGCGCCTTCCGGCAGAGCGCGCTCTACACCAGCCAGCGGGACCTCTACCGCCTTGGCGTCTTCAACTACGTGAACATCACGTTGCTGGACTCGGTGCCGCAGCATTCCGCCGATAGCGGCGTGGGCGTGCGGGTCCAAGTATCGGAGGGGCGCCTCAAGCGCCTGCGGGCGGGGGCGGGCTGGGGCACCGTGGACTGTTTTCGCGTGCTCGCGGCCTGGACGGTGAACAACGTGTTCGGGGGAGGCCGGGCACTGGACGTGTCGGCGCGGGCGTCCAAGATCGGGGCGGGCGAACCCCTGGGCGCGGGGTTGGAGCGCAACCTGTGCGGGTCCCTGGGCGCGGATTCCGGTACCGGACGCTTGAAACTGAACGGCAACCTCACGGTTTCCTTGCGCGAGCCCTACCTCTGGTCCCGCCACATGCGGGGTTCAGCGTCGTTCTCCGTCGAACGCCACAGTGAAGTCCGCGCCTACATGCGCGAGGGCGTCGGGGGCAACATCGCGGTGACCCGTGAGACGCCGTGGAATGTCCCAATCACCGTTTCCTATGGCCTGTCCTACGGACGGACGCTGGCCGATCCCGCCATTTTTTGCACCTTCCTGAACATTTGCCGGGTCGACTCGACGGCGGTAGACGACACCAAACCATTCCGCCTGGGGGCGTGGCAGTCCATGATCTCGGCCGGCCTGGTTCGGGATCGCACCAACTCCGTGCTGGACCCCAGCCGGGGCTCGACCTTCACCACCGAGCTGCGCTACGCGTCTAGCGCCATCGGGTCGGACTCGCTGATCCAGTTTCTCAAGGGTGTGGTGGAGTTCTCCTCTTATCACGCCCTGAGCCGGCGGACCACGTTCGCCTGGCGGTTGCGGGGCGGCGCCATCGTGTCGCCCACACTGGAGTTCACCGGCCAGAGCGTGGGCTACGTGCCGCCGGCTGAGCGTTTCTACGGCGGCGGCCCCACCAGTGTGCGCGGCTTTGCGCAGAACGCCATGGGCCGGCTGGTGCGCGTGGTGGATCTCACCCGCGGGGACTCCGTTGCCACCGATACCGGAACCACCTTCGTTCCCGACACGTTGACCTCCCCCGTCGGGGGCAACCAGCTCTTGATTGCCAACGCGGAGCTGCGGTTCCCGATTCCGGGGCTTGGGGGGCGCAGCTTCACTGGGGCGCTCTTCGTGGACGCCGGTCAGGTCTTTGAGCGAGAGGGAGAGTTGGTGAACCTCGCCACCCTGCGGCTCACCCCGGGGGTGGGCATTCGCATCGCCAGCCCCCTGGGTCCCATTCGGCTGGACCTGGCCTACAACCCGCACCCGCCGGAGCGAGGCGAGTTGTACCAGCGCCAGGGCTCCCAGCTGGTGTTGCTCCAAAGGGATTTCGCGCCGTCCGGTGGCGGCCGCCTGCAACTCCATTTCGCGGTGGGGCAAGCCTTCTGATGCGGTCCCGTTGGCTGGCGGTGGCGGTGCTCGGCGCGATCGCCCTGGGAACGACGGTGCTCGGTGCGACCGGCGCCGCCCTCCGGACCGCCGCGGGCCGTGCCGTGGTGGTGCGGGCCCTGCTGGACCTGGCGCGCCGTGCGCTCGACGGACACGTCACGGTGGGTGCGGTGGGAGGATCGCTCACCGGGGGTCTGGACGCTCGGGAGGTGCAGGTCTGGGATCTCGAGGGCACACTGCTGGCGCGTTTTGCGCGGCTCCAGGCCCGGTACCGGCTGAGCGATCTCCTGAACGGGCGAGCGGTCCTGGGGCAAGTGATCCTCACCGCGCCTTCGGTCAATCTGACCCAGGGTTCCGACGGCGTCTTCAACTACGAGCGGGTGCTCAGGCTCAACCGGCCGGGCGGAGGGGGGCGGAAGCCGCTCATCGCGTTCCGCGACGCGGAGATTCTGGATGGGCACGTCGTGATTCAGCCGCGGGCGGGTCCGGCGGATGACACGAAGCGCGACCCGCCCCGCACCATCGAGGGGTTGAACGCCCGGGTGGCGTACGCCCGCATTGCGTCCCCGTTTCCCGGAGAGGAGGCCCTGCGGTTCGAGCTGGAGCACCTCGCGGCCGAGGTGTCCGATCCGGCGATCACGCTCACCGGGGCGGAGGGAACGCTCGAAATCCGCGGCGATTCGATGAAGCTGGACCTTGAGGAGGTCCGACTGCCACGCTCGAGCGCGCCGCTCCGCGGAACGTTGCGGTGGCCCAGGGGCCAGCTGTTGTACGATCTCGAGGTCCGCAGTGGGCGCATTCTGCTGGAGGACCTCCATTGGCTCAATCCGGACTTTCCCTCCGGCCTCGCCGCCACCGGCTCCATCACCGTCCGTTCCTTCAACCAGCGCGTGGTGGCCGTGCGCGGCGAAGACGTGACGCTGACCGGCGCGGGTGGGCGAGGGGGACGGTTGCGTGGACGCTTGGGGTTGATCCTGGGGCCGCGGGATGAGTGGGCTCTGGAGCGCACCGACGTCCACATGGACAACTTCGACCTAGAGTACTGGAAGGCTCTGCTCGACACCCTGCCCCTGGCGGGCCGGTTGACCGGGCGGCTCACCGGTGATGGGCCCAGGGACTCGCTCCAGGTCGCCCTGGACTGGACGTTCAGGGATTCGCTGGTGGCGGGCTGGCCGGTGTCCACGCTCCAGGCGGACGGGCGCGTGGCGTTGGGCGTACCGGGCGACCTGGTCTTCCACGATCTTGTGGTGCGGCGGGGTGGCCTCGACATGGGTACCGTGCGACGGTTGGTGCCCCTAACCCTGGTGGGTCGGGTGGACGGGGCCGGCACCCTCAACGGTCCATGGCGAGAGGCGGAGTTCAGCGGCACGCTGCAACACCAGGACACGCCGCTCCCGGCCACCAGCGTGCGCGGTGTGCTCCGGGTGGACGCGCGGCGCGACACGGTGGGACTGTGGGCCGACTGGGCCGCGGATTCGCTGTCGCTCGATGGCCTGGCGACCAGCGTTCCCGGGCTCGGCCTACGCGGCACCTTCGGCGGCGACATCCGGCTGGAGGGATACCTCGACTCGCTCAACACGGTGCTCGATCTGGCGGGCCCCGCGGGCGCGCTCCGCGCCAGCGGCGACCTGTTGCTCCTGGCGCCTCCGTGGGGAGCGTGGCAGCTGGAGGCGACGGTGAGCCGGGTGAACCTGCAAACGCTGGACTCCACCTGGCCACCCACCTCCCTGACGGGGCGCATCAGCGGCTCCGCCCGGCTGGACTCGGCCGCCGCACCCAGCGCGAGGGTGGAACTGCGGCTGGGCTCCTCCCACGTGGGCGGGACCGTGATTGACTCGGCGTTCGCCAGGGTCGCGGTCCGTGACGGCATGTTCCACGCCGACAGCGCCACACTCTGGGGCCCGGCGCTGGTCGCCGTCGGGCGGGGAGACTTCGGGGTACGAGCCCCGCAGCAAGGGACGCTGAATGTGGCGCTCCGGAGCGATAGTCTCGCCGCGCTCGAGCCCGTGGCTCGATGGTTCCGCGCCCGTGACGCGGAGGCGGGGCCTGACTCGGTGACCAGCGGGGGCATCGCCGCGCAGCTCTCCCTCTCAGGCTCGCTCGACAGCATGAGCCTGGCCGGGCGGGCCAGCGTCGGAGACGTCCGGTGGGGAGACCTGTACCTGCGGCGCGCTACCGGCACCGGTTCCTGGGCATCGGGTGATGGTCCCGTCACGCTGGACCTGGAGGCCGATTCCGCGGTATGGAACGGACGGAGCTTCTCCGGGCTGGAGGCGCTGGTGCGTGGCGCCGTGGACTCCGCCTCCTGGTTCGCCCGCTCGCGGATGGGGTTGGAAGGGTCCTGGCTGGCCGGAGGGCGCTGGCGGTCTGAACCGGGACGCGCGGTGATCACGCTCGATTCCATGGGGCTGCTCCTGCCGAGCGATGCCTGGTTCGTGGAGCGGGGCGCGGAAATCGCGATCGGCGATAGCGTCATCGAGTTGAGCCGCGTCGCGTTCACCGGAGCGCGCGGGCGCTCGTCGGTGTCGTTCGGCGGCCGGTTGCCGGGGACCGCTCCGGGATCTCTCCGGGTGGGCATCGAGGGCCTCTCCCTGGCGGACGTGGCGGCGCTGGCCCAGGTGGAAGGCGTTGCCAGCGGGGAGCTCAGCGGTACCATCGAGATGTCCGGCCTGGCGGCGGATCCGGAGATCCGCGGGACCGTCTCGCTTACCAATGGCGTGTTCGGCGAGTTCCGGACTCCGTACGTCGGCGGGACGGTGGACTATCGCCGGCGCCTGCTGGCCGGCGAGTTCGCGCTGTGGCGGGCCGGGCAGCAGATCCTCGAAATCAGCCTCCAGCTACCGCTCGACCTGGCGCTCCAGCCGGTGCCGGATCGCCGGCTTCCGGGCGCCCTCTCGGTGCGCGCCGTGGCGGACGGCGTGGACCTGGCGTTCGTGGAAGCCATGATTCCCGTGATCCGGCGCTCCAGCGGCCGCCTGTTCGCGGACGTCGGCATCGCGGGGACCTGGGCCAGGCCGGAGCTGACCGGAAGCGTCTCGGTGCAGGACGGCGCGGCCACGTTCCCGGCCATCGGCGTGCGCCACGAGCAGCTCAACGGGCGGGTGGTGTTGTCGGGCGACACCATCCGAGTGGAGCAGCTCTCCGTGCGAAGCGGCGACGGGTTGCTGTCCATCATGGGCTACGTCCGGCTGGAG
This sequence comes from Gemmatimonadales bacterium, assembly GCA_036393515.1. Lineage (GTDB taxonomy): Bacteria > Gemmatimonadota > Gemmatimonadetes > Gemmatimonadales > GWC2-71-9 > JACQHC01. The sequence continues at coordinate 9,083 of DASWGV010000108.1, forward strand.
GAGCTGACGCGTCCCCGGTTGGCGTTGCGGCTCAGCGCGGACCGGTTCCGGGCCATCGAGGTCCGGGATTTCGTGTCGGCAACGGCCTCGGGCGAGTTTGCCTTGGAGGGTCCCGTGTTCGACGCAGTCCTGACCGGTCGCGGCACGGTCACGCGGGGGGTGCTGTATTTCACCGACTTGATCAATAAACAGGTGATTCGCCTGGAGGACCCGCGGTACGCGGACCTGATTGACACGTCGCTCATCCGCCGCCAGGGATTGGGCGAGGAGTTCCAGAACCGATTTCTTGAGCGGCTGCGCATTGACAGCCTGGCGTTGGAGATGGGCGCGGATGTCTGGTTGCGGTCCAGCGAGGCCAATATCCAGCTCACCGGGCGGATGGTGGTGGGGAAGGAGGCCGATCGCTACCGGCTGGACGGGACGCTGGAGACGCCGCGCGGCACCTACCGCCTTCCGCTCACCACCGGCACCACGCGCGAATTCGTGGTCACCCGCGGGCAGCTCCAGTACTTCGGCACGCCGGACCTGAACGCGACTCTGGACATTGACGCACGCCATGTGGTGCGCCGGCCGCAACAGAATGTCACCGTGTTCGTCAACATCGGGGGCTCGCTGTACGCGCCCGCCATGCGGTTCACCAGCGACATCCGCCCCCCCTTGGCGGAAACCGAGATCATGTCCTATCTGTTGTTCGGGACCCCGAGCGCGCAGGGGCTCAATGCGCAGCAGGTCAGCTCGCGCGCGCTGGGCGCCCTGTCCGGCCAGCTGGAGCGCTCGCTCATCGAGGATTTCGGCGTGCCGTTGGATTACCTCCAGATCCGTCCGGGCGAGTTGTCGGGGGGATTGTCCGGGACCGAGGTGGCGGTGGGGAAGCAGGTCACGGTGCTGGGCGTGCCGACGTTTTTCACCTTCAGTCCCCGGTGGTGTCCGGGACAGGCGATCATCAACCCCGAGGAGTTCGGCTTGAGTGCCGAGTTCCGTATCAGCCCACAGTGGGTGCTGGCGGTGAGTCAGGACCCGGTGGGCACCTGTGCTCCCCTCGGCGGGCGGGCCGCCGGAGCGCTCCAGCGGCAATTGGGGTTCGACGTGCTGTGGGAACGGACCTACTGATGTCAAGCCACGACCAGCGATCGCCCGTCATCGCCCGCGGTTAGAGTGTCCCGGGCCCTGTTGATCACCAATCCCGGCGCCGGGCGCATGGACCCCCGCGCCATCCGCGCGGTCACGGTGGCCCTGACTGCCGGCGGGATGGAGGTGGACGTGGCCGGCACCACCTGGCCCGGTGACGCGGCCGAGCTGGCGCGGCAGGGCGCCGATGACGGCGTGGACCTGGTGGCGGTGTACGGCGGCGACGGCACCGCCATGCAGGCCGTGAGAGGCCTGGTGGGGCGGGACATTCCGATTGGTCTCATTCCCGGCGGCACCGGCAATATCCTGGCCGGGAACCTGCGCATCCCGGCGTCCCCGGCCCGCGCGGCCGCGGTGGTGACGCGCGGGGTTACGCGCCGGCTGGACCTGGGTCGGGTGGCGCGGGAGGATGGACCGCACTACTTCGCGGTGAACTGCGGCGCGGGATTCGACGCGCAGCTCATGGCGGGCACCTCGGGGCCGGCCAAACGGCGATGGGGCATGGGGGCCTACGTTGCCGAGGCGATGCGGAGCCTGGGCGAAGTCACCTCGGTGCCGCACCGGATCACGGTGGACGGAGAGGTGATCGAAGCCAATGCCGCGACCGTCATGATCGCCAATTGCGCCGAGCTGGTGCCGCCGTTCATTCGCCTGAAGGACGACATCCTCAACGACGACGGCGTGTTTGACGTGATCGTGCTGGAGGCCACCGGCATGGTTGAGAGTGTCGCCGTGATGAGCCGACTGCTGCTGGGCCGGAAGCGGGGACGCGGGACCGGCGGCGGGGTGCGTTACGCCCGAGGCCGGTGCATTTCGGTCGAGGCCGAGGTGATGCGCCCGGTCCAACTGGATGGCGAGCCCACGGGGACCACGCCGTTTACCGCGGAGGTGTTGCCGGGGGCGTTACGAGTGTTTGTCCCCTGAGGCGGACGACACAGGCAGACCGCCCGACCGTCCTGTTGCAGCCGCCCGCCGAGTGTAACTTTGGGCGCCGCCCTTCGGAGGTTCTCAATGCCCAAAGAAGTCGACTCCATGGTCTGCCGGGCCTGTGGCAAGGAAGAGCGGGCCTCCGAAGGGTATCCGTGCTCCGAGTGCGGCACGTTCATCTGCCTGATCTGCAACATGCGCGGCGTCACGCTGTGCAAGGCCTGCGCGGAGAAAGCCGGCCCGACACCCGCGTCGCCCGCCTGATTTCCACGCCGCTTTGCCGTCCATGATCCTGCGGCGCGCCATCACGGACGTCGCCGGGATCCTGGTCGGTCACGCCACCGATTCCAACGCGGCCACGGGATGCACCGTCGTGCTGGGGCCCCCGGAGGGAATGGTTGGGGCCGCCTACGTCCGGGGCCGGGCCACAGGGACCCGCGAGCTGGACGCCATGTCCCCGGGGCACCTGGTGCCAGCGGTCAACGCCATTCTGCTCACCGGCGGATCCGCTTTTGGGCTCGGGGCGGCGGACGGTGTGATGCGCTGGCTGGCGCAACGTGGGCGCGGGTTTTCCGTGGGCGTGGGCGTGGTCCCCATTGTGCCGGCGGCGGTGATCTTTGACCTCGCGCCGCTGGGGCTTCCGGATCGCTGGCCCAGCGCGGACCATGCGTATGGCGCCTGTGACGCGGCCGGCGTGGCGGTGGCGGAAGGATCGGTGGGAGCCGGGACCGGTGCCACCGTGGGCAAGGTGCTCGGCCCCGGTGGGGCGATGAAGGGCGGGGTCGGGACCTGGGCCGAGGTGGGCGATGGCGTCACGGTGGGCGCTTTGGCGGTGGTCAACGCGTTCGGCGACGTCCGCGACCAGGCGGGGGCTATCATCGCGGGCGCCCGGCGGGACGGCGCGTTGGTGGACACGCGCGCCTACCTCATGGCCGGGGGGGCGCCGGGCGGATCCTTGGCGCGCCCCGGGGCCAACACCACCCTGGTGGTACTCGCCACCAACGCCGGATTGGACAAGTGGGCGCTGGCGGAGATGGCGCGGATGGCCGCGGACGCCCTGGGCCAACGGATCACGCCGGTGGGCACGCAGTACGACGGCGACATCGTCTTCGCGGTCTCGGTGGGACGGCACCAGGCCCGGCCGATCCTGGTAGAGCTCTTGGCTCAGGCGGCGACGGCGACCGCCGTGGAGCGCGCCGTGCGGATGGCGAAGGGCACGGGGGCGGTGCCGGGGCTGGCAGATTGAAGCCAAGGGCCATCCGGGTAACGTATTTTCCATAACCTATGAGAAAACTCGTTCTCTTTGACATAGACGGCACCCTCCTCTGGACCGACGGCGCCGGCCGGCGGGCCATCCGGCAGGCGCTGTTGGAAGAGATGGGGACCACGGGTCCCATTGACGGCTATCGGTTTGGGGGCAAGACCGATCCGCAGATCGTGCGTGAGTTGATGACCGCTGCCGGGCATCCCCATGCCGAGAGCCCGGACCATCTGGACGCGGTGTGCCGCCGCTACGTCAGTCTGCTGGCGCGCGAGCTGGAAGCGCATGCCGACGCCATTCGGGTCTACGACGGGGTGACCGCGTTACTGGACGCCATCGAGGAGCGCGGCGACGCGCTGCTGGGCCTGCTGACCGGCAACCTCGCCGCCGGCGCCGACCTCAAGCTGCGCGCCGCGGGGCTCGATCCAGCCCGGTTCCGCATCGGCGCGTTTGGATCGGACGCAGCGGATCGGCCCGAGTTGCCGCCCATCGCCGTCCGGCGTGCCCAGCCCCTCATGGGCCGTGTTGCCACGGGCCCTGAAGTCGTCATCATCGGGGACACGCCGGCGGACATGACCTGTGGCCGGTCGGTCGGGGCGCGCGCCATTGGCGTCGCCACCGGCTTTCACTCCACGGCCGAGCTGGTCGGTGCCGGAGGCTTCGCCGCGTTTGCGTCCTTCGTGGATCTGGAACCCGTGCTCCAGGCGATCTATGCATGATCACACCTCGGCTGCTGCTTCCGCTTCGCATCCCTGAGCTGGGCCCGTCGCTCGGCAAGCTGGTGACCGGTACCGGCCGCCGCCCTGGCGGGCTGGCGCTCGACGCCTCTCGCCTTCAGCTGGTGACCAAGATCATCGAGCGGGCCGGCGAGGCGCGACGACTCGCGGCGAATGATGAGCGAGACGCCGCCATCGCCGCCCTGGGGCGGGACGCCTGGATGGCGGCGTGGGAAGAAACCGTCTCCGCCATTGGCCAGACGCTCCTGGCCCGCGCGGTCGAACGGCTGGCCGCCGAAGCCGTGGCCAGTCGAGTGCCGCGGCGCCGCCGGCCCGGGCTGGTCCCGGGCGAGACCGAGCGTCGCGCGGTCTCGGCCCGGCTGGGCGCGTCCGGGGCACGGCTGGTCCCGGCGCTGGATCGGTTGGACGCGCTCTCGGGCGGTGCGCTGAAGGCGACACCCGCCGAGCGTCCGGCGATGGACGCATGGCTGGACGCGCTCAAGGCCTGCGCGCGCCGCCTGGAAGAGGCGTGGCTGGCGCTGGAGGAGGCGGTGGATCGCGAGGCGGCGCACTGGGAGCGCGTCGCCGACGCGGTCGCGGCCTGGCGCCCTTCCATTTGGCCCGTGCTGGTGTTCACGCTGGTCGCCGTGGGCGTGGCCACCTGGCTTGGCCTGGTGCTGGGCGGACTGGTGAGAGCGCCGGCGTGGTTACTGCCGTTGCTGCCCTTGCTGCGCTTTTTATGACGCCCCTCGGGGTCGGGATTGACCTGGTGGACGTGGCGCGCGTCCAGCGCATGCTGGAGCAGTTTGGGCCCCGCGTGCTGGATCGCCTGCTCACCGACGCCGAGCGCGCCTACTGCCTCGGCATGGCGGTCCCGGCGCGGCATGTGGCCGCGCGGGTCGCCGCCAAAGAAGCGGCCTTTAAGGCGTTGCAACCCGAGACCGGACGGATTGACGTCGGATGGCGGGAGATCGAGGTGGCGCGGAACGATGAGGGCCGCCCGTCGCTCAGGTTGACCGGCCGCGCAGAGGAGCGATCCCTGAGCCTGGGCGTGCACCGGGTGATGGTGTCGCTGTCACACTCGGACATCCAGGCCGCGGCCGTGGTGGTCCTGCTGGGCTGAGGGACTCGGTGGCATCCCGCCGGGGCCGGCCTTACCATTCGGCTCCTTTGCATGGGGAGTAGACCTCTCGTGTTCCGCACCGCCGGGCTGTCCAGGCCGCTCGCCGTCGCCTTCACCCTGCTGGTTGCCGCTTCGCCGCTTGCCGCCCAATCCGGCGAGGTGGCCGTGGCGCGCCGGATCGCGGACATCGCCGCCGTCGCCATGGACGAATACGCCCTGGGCGTGGCCAACGGGCGGGTGGTTAACCGCGCGGAGTACCAGGAGGCCGTGCTGTTCCTGGGGGAAGCGCACCGCGCGGCCGCGGGACTGTCGCCCGATCTTCAGCGACAGGCGCTGCCAAGGCTGGAGGCGATCGCGGCGGGAATCGAGGCGATGCGCGCGCCGCCCGATCTGCGTGTGCTGGTGGATTCCCTGCGAACAACCCTGGCGGAGCGCCTGGGGGTCTCGCTGGATCCCGCGCCGGCGGTCGTTCCTTCGTTCGCCGCCGGACGGGGCGTGTTCCAGGAACGGTGCGCCGGCTGCCATGGCCGCGCCGGCCGGGGTGACGGGCCGCAAAGCCCCGAGCTGGATCCCCCGCCGGCGGACCTCACCGATCCGGCGCTTGCAAACAGCAGCCCGCTGGACTTTTTCCGCAAGATCAATGTGGGGGTCGCGGGCACGGGGATGCCCGCGTTCCAGGACAAGCTCAACGAAGAGCAGCGGTGGGCGGCCGCCCTGTACGCGTCAGCGCTGCGCGCCAGCGAGGCGGACCGCCGCGCCGGCGGCACGATCCTCCAGCGGGACTGCCCGGAGTGTCTCGATCTCGCCAGCAGCTTTGCCGAAACATCGTCGTTGACCGATGACTCGCTCGCTGTCCTGCTGGCCGAGGGTCTAGGTGGGGGCCCCAGGGATCCTATCACCCGGCAGGCGGTGGCCTACACGCGCACGGCCGGGACCGCGGAGGTGCTGGGGCGGGATCGCCGCCGCGAAGTCGCCCGTGTAGTGTCGCGCGTGCGCCAGGGGCTTGCCGCGGCGGAGGCGAGTGGCGCGGCCGGTGACCGCGAGGCCGGAGGCCGGCAGGCCATTGACGCCTATCTGGTCTTTGAGCGGATCGAGGCCATGGTGCGGGCTCGGGACCCGGGTGCCACGGCGGAGGTGGAGGCCAGCGTGGCCGCCTTTCGTGGGGCGCTGGCCGCCGGCAACGCCGCCGCGATCCAGGGCACCGCGCAGCGGACGCGTAGCGCGCTCGACCGGGCGGAGGCCGGATTCCTCAAGGAGCAGGGGTCCGGCCTGCTGTTCGCTCAGTCCCTGGTGATTCTGCTCCGCGAAGGCTTCGAGGCCATCCTCATTGTGGGTGCGCTGATGGCGTTCCTGGTCCGCGCGGGCGCGGCCGAGCGGCGCCGTGACATTGGCTGGGGCGTGCTGTGGGCTGTGGTCGCGAGCCTACTCACCGCGATCGCGTTCGCCACCTTGTTCCGCAGCGCGGCGGCGTCTCAGGAAGCCCTGGAGGGCGCCACCATGCTGGTGGCCGCGGTCGTGCTGTTCTGGGTGTCCTATTGGCTGGTGTCCAAGGTCGAGGTCAAGAAGTGGCAGGCCTTTGTGCGTTCCCGCATGGATCGTGCGCTCACCAGCCGCAAGGCGCTCGCGCTCGCGGCGGTTGCATTCCTGGCGGTGTATCGCGAGGGGTTCGAGACGGTGCTGTTCTACGCCGCCCTCTTCGCCAGCGCCGACCGCGGCACGGGAGCCACGTTCGGCATCGTGGGGGGAATCGCGGTCGGGGCGGTCCTGCTGGGCGGCGTGTATTACCTGATGCAGCGCTACGGGAGCCGGCTGCCACTCAAGCCGTTCTTCGCGGTGACCAGCGCACTGCTCTACCTGATGGCCTTCACCTTTGCGGGACAGGGAGTGGCCGAGCTTCAGGAAGCTGGCTACCTGCCCATGACGCCGCTGAACTGGGTCCCGCGTATCCCGGCGCTGGGGATCTTTCCCACCACGCAGACCATGGTATTGCAGGCCCTGCTCGCCTTCGCGTTGGTCTTCTCGCTGGTGTGGGTGTTCTGGATCGAGCCGAGAAGGCCGGCGAGGATTCAAGCGCCCTAGGATTTCGCAAACCGTGGCTTCACCTCCGCCGGCAGCGTCAGTCCATCGTCGTGGCGCCATCGAGCCATCAAGGCAACACCTAACGTAACCAGAACCAGACTCACGACTTGGGCGATCGTGAGCGGACCGAGAAACCGGTCATCCTTGGCCCTGACGAACTCAATGACAAACCGTTCCATGCCCGCCAGGACGAGGTACACTCCGAACAGCCAGCCGGTCGCGTGCTGGTGTCCGCGCAAGCGCCACAGGAACCAGAACGCCAGCAGCATCAGCCCGGTCTCGTAGAGCTGAGTGGGGTGCACGGCCAGCACTTCCGTGGGTGACGTGCCCGGCGGGAAGCTGAGCCCAAAGTCGCGGGAGAGGTACTGGACGGTTGAAGGCGGCCATCCCTCGGGGAACTTCATGGCCCAGGGCACGCCGCTCGGCACCCCGTAATCATCCTGCACCAGGAAACACCCCACTCGCCCCACCGCGTACCCCACGGCCAGCCCCGGCGCCGTAATCTCCATGGTGAATCGCATGGGCACGCGCCGCCGCCAGCCGTTGAACAGCACGGCGCCCACGCCCCCGAGGAACCCGCCGTACCACACCAACCCACCGCGCGAAAACAGGGAACCAAGGTCCTGGTACAAGGCGGCATAATAGATCTTCCCGCCGACAATCCCCCCGATCACCGCCGCGACCACGATGTCCGCCGCGTAATCCTCCGCCAGCCCGCGCCGCCTGAGCTCCCGCTGAATCACCCACCCGCCCACCAGAAAGGCCATCATCATCATGAGGCCATAGCCCGTTACGGTCAGCGGGCCCAGCCGGATGATCAGGGGGTAAACGGTCATGAACGGGTCGACGTGGGCGGACCAGACGGACCGGGGGACGGACCGGCGAATCCGGGGCGCCGAGAAGGACTCTCACGTCCGTCCCCCGGTCCGTCTTGCCCGCCCCCGTCCGTCTTGTGGAGTCCTGGCCACGCCAACATCGGGTCTGCTTCCAGGTACAAATCGCTGCCTTCTCCGCGTGCCAGCCGAAACCACCCGGCCCGCGCGATCATGGCCGCGTTATCCGCATTGAGCCGGGGCTGCGCCACCGCCAACCGTGCACGGCCACGCAGCGCCGCCACCATGGCCTGTCGCAACGCCGTGTTGCACGCCACGCCGCCGCCCGCCACCACGGTCGAGCGCCCGGTGGCTTCCATTGCGGCTACGGTCTTATGGACCAACACGTCAATGACCGCCGCCTGGAATGAGGCAGCAAGATCGGCCGTATCCCGCTCACTTCGCGGCGGCGACTCGCGCACGGTGTGCAGCACCGCCGTTTTGAGTCCGGAGAAAGAGAAATCGAACCCGTCGTGTTGCATGGGCCGGGGAAACCCGAATCGGTCGTTCCCCTCCTTGGCCAGCCGCTCGATATGTGGGCCGCCGGGAAACTCCAGACCGAGAAGGGTCGCCACCTTGTCAAAGGCCTCGCCCGCCGCGTCGTCACGGGTTTCCCCCAGCACGGCGTAGCGGCCCCATTCCGGAACGTCTAGCAGCAGGGTGTGCCCCCCGGACACGACCAGCGCCACGAAGGGCGGCTTCAGGTCGGGGTCCTCCAACGTTGGCGCAAAGACGTGGCCTTCCAGATGGTGCACCCCCACCAGCCGGCGTCCCCCGGCCGCGGCCAGTGCCTTGGCGTAGCACACTCCGACCAGAAGCGACCCCACCAGTCCCGGCCCCGCCGTCACCGCGATCGCTTCCACCGCCGAGAGAGGTAGGCCCGCCTCCACCAGCGCTCGCTGGACTACGGCGTCCAGCGTCCTGAGGTGCGCCCGGCTGGCCAGCTCGGGCACCACGCCGCCGAAGATCCGGTGCACGTCCTGAGAGAGAATCACCAGGCTCGCCAGCTCCGGCCGGTCCCCCTCGCCGACCAGCACGGCGGCGGAGGTCTCATCGCACGACGTCTCGATGCCCAGTAACACGTCGGTCATGGCGTGGAGCTGGTGTCCGAGCGCGCTGCGGGCAACAGTCGCACCTGAATGCGGCGCGGCTGGAGGTCCTGCACCGCCACGTCGGCGTCCGCCAGCAGGACCAGGTCGTCCGGCGCCAACGCCAGGGTGACCGGTCCCGCGGCGGAGTCCGGCAGGATCTTGGTGATCATGGGCGGGGAATCCAGCAGTTTCAGCAGTTCGCGCGCAGACCCGGCATAGAGAGCCCGGACCTGGGGCAAGGGATCCGCCAGCGACTGTCCCGGCGGCGGCTCCACCACCAGAGCCACGTTAACCAATTGTGTGGTTGGCTCACGGGCCTGCACCGTGGCCCAGAGAAGCACCGCCAGAATGAGCGCCGTGAGCTTGATGGGCCAGTCGGCGAGAAAGGCTCGCCGAGCGGCCGTCATCCGCCGCCCTGACCGGTTGGCTCCGAAGCCTCACCCGCCAACAGCCGCCGGATCAGAGTCTGTTGCGCCGGGTGATCCCATTCCGTGGCGCCAATGATCTTTTTCACGATGACCCCGTGGCGATCAATCACGAAGCTCTCCGGCACGCCGGTGGTCTGATAGAGCCGCTCCACCCGGCCCGACGGATCGTGCCAGATGGCGAAGCTGAGCCCGCGATCGGCGGCCCATTGCCGCACCGCCGCCGCGTCTCCCACGTCCACACTCACCGCGACGACGCGAAGCCCCGAGGGACCGAGCTCTTGAAACAGGCGTTCCATGGACGGCATTTCCTGCTCGCAGGGCAGGCACCACGTGGCCCAGATGTTGAGCAGCACCACTTCGCCACGATGGTCGGCCAGCCCGGCCGGCTGGCCGGCGGCCAGGTCGGTCGCCGTGAAATCCGGCGCCTGGCTGCCGACGCCCACCGGCGCGAGGTCCCCGGTGAACGCCAGGCCGGTGACCAGCAAGGCCGCCAGGGCGCCGATGACGCCCGCCACCGCCAGCCATTGAGTGCGTGTCGACATGCCTCCCGCTCGTGTTCCGTCAGACTTGAGGGTGTGCCCGCCGCCGCAGGTCGCGAACCGCCCCGGCCGGGTCCGGCGCGCCGAACACCGCCGAACCTGCGACGAACGTGTCGGCGCCGGCCGCGGCGGCCGCCCCGATGGTGTCGGGCCCAATGCCGCCGTCCACTTCCAGCGCCGCCGTACTGCCCCGGGCCGCGAGCAAGGCTCGCGCCCGCCGGATCTTGTCCGTCGTCCCCGGAATATACGCCTGCCCCGGGAATCCGGGGTTCACGCTCATGATGAGCAGCAGGTCCAGGTCGTCGAGCACTTCCTCCGCCGCGCTGAGGGGCGTCCCGGGGTTGAGCGCCAGGCCCGCTTTGAGGCCCCGCTCCCTGATGGCCACCAGGTGGCGCTGCGCGTGCACCGTGGCCTCCGGGTGCAATGTCAGCACATTGGCGCCGGCATCCGCGAAGGACGCCACGTACCGCTCAGGCTCGGCCACCATGAGATGCACGTCCAGGGGGAGCTTGGTGGCGCGGCGCAGCGCCGTCACCAACCCCGCGCCGAAGGTCAGAGTCGGCACGAACCGCCCGTCCATCACGTCAACGTGAATCCAATCAGCGCCACCCGCCTCCACGGCGGCGATCTGGTCCTGGAGCCGGAGCAAGTCAGCGCTCAGCACGCTGGGCGCGATGCGCAACCGGTGTTTCTCCTTCATGGGACGCCCTGACGGGCCAGGACCACGTGCACGGCAGTGCCGGGAGCCGCGAGCGTGCCCGCCGCGGGCCGCTGCTCGATCACGGTCCCGGGCCGCGCCGCGCCCGCCGTGCGCCAGAAGTAGGTGCCCAGCGCAAGGCCAGATTGCTCCAGGGCGGTGCCGGCTTCCGCGATGGCGAGGCCCAGCACGCTGGGCACCGTGATAGTCGGGGCGCCGCCGCTCACCACCAGCGTCACCGGGCGGCCCGCGCTGAGCACCGTCCCGGCGGGCGGCCGGGTGTTGACCACGACGCCCCGTGGCGCCGCGGTCTGCGCGGTGTCATAGGCTCCTACCCGCAAGCCGGAGGACTCGATCACCAGCTGGGCGACCGCCCCGGCGTGCCCCGACACGTCCGGTACGGGAATGCGAGGCGGGCCCACGCTCACCGCCAGCGCAACACCGGTACCCTGCGGCACCATCACGTCGGGGGGGGGATCCTGCCACGCCACCACGCCCGCCGCATACGTGGGATGGCGGATCGGCTCGCCCTGCTCGGGTTTCAGCTGCGCCGCCGTGAGCGCCGTTCCCGCCTCTTCCGCCGTGAGACCGATCACCCGCGGGACCCGCTGGCTGGAGGCGAAGATAGGAGCGGGAAACAGAAAAAACGCCGCGGCGCCGTAGCCCACCAGCGCCGCCACCATGAACACCGCGAGGGGGGCCACCAGCCCATGCCCCCGGAACCACCGCGCCCACGGCCCCGTGACGGCGCCCCAGTCCATGCCTGCCGGCAGATGGCGGCGGATGCGCATCACGCGCGCTCCAAAACCGCCAGGTAGCCGCCGTCCGCCCCGGTATCCGGCGGGAACACGAACACGTCCGGCTGGCGGCGTCGAAACGCGTTGTGCCGCTCCAGAAACCGTTCCACCTGGGTTGCGTTCTCCTCCGGCTCGAGCGAGCAGGTGGTATACACCAGGAGCCCGCCCGGAGGAACCACCGCCGCGACCCCGGTGAGCAACGCCTCCTGCAAGTCGGTGAGGGCGGCGAGTCGCCGGGCGGTGAAGCGCCACCGCGCATCCGGGTGCCGCGCCATGGTCCCCGTGGCCGAACAGGGCGCGTCCACCCACACGGCGTCCACGGCGCCCGGGCGGATGGGCGGCTGCCGCGCGTCAGCGGCGACCAGGGTCACGCCGGGGGCGGCGCGCCGGAGCGTCTCCCGCAAGCGCTCCAGGCGAACGCCCGGGCGGTCGGAGGCGATCACGCGCATGGTGCGGGCGAGCCCGACCGTCTTGCCGCCGGGCGCGGCGCACGCGTCCCACACCAGTGATCCCGGGGGGAGACGGGCTTCCTCTATGAACAGCTCCTGCGCCGGGCCCTGCACCACGAACGCTCCGTCCGCGAAGCCGGGCAGCTCGGCAGGACGTCGCGCGCGGGCCACCAGGCCGGCGCCATCACTCGGCGCTTCCATGGTGAATCCTGCGGCCTGCGCGGCGGCAACGATCGCATCGCGGGTCCACCGGGCCGGCTGGAGCCAGAGCGGAGGCCGCGTATTGTTGTGGCGCAGCAGGCGCTCCGTCACCGCCGGGCCCAAGCGCCGGAGCCACCGCCCGACCAACCAGTCGGGGTGGGAGTACTGCGCGGCGAGCGCCTGCCCCGGCGTGAGCGTCCCTGGAACGTCTGCGTCAGCCGTTTCCCGAAGGGTGCGACGGAGCACGGCGTTCACAAAGGCCGCGCTCCGTTGCCCGTGCCGGGCCTTGGCCAGTTCAACCGTGGTGCCCACCGCCGCGTGGGGCGGGACCCGGCTCAGCTGCGTGAGCTGATACAGCCCGATGCGCAGCAGGTCCCGCAAGTCGGCGGACGTTGCTCTCCAGCGCCGGGACACCGTGCGGCGCAACCGCCGGTCCAGGGTCCGCCGATGGCGCAGCACGCCGGCCGCTATCTCCTGAGCCAGCCGCCGGTCCCGCTCGGGCAATCCCAGCACCGCTCGATCGCGGGCGACGTTGAACAGCTCCCCCTTGCGCGTGGCCGCGAGGATCTCGAAAGCCGCTTCGCGTGCCCCGGCGCCGCGCGCGGCCGTGGTCAAGCGATCAGTCCGGTGGTCGGGCTGGATGGAACCGCCACCTCCCGGCGTGGCATGCGGCCCGCCAGAAACGCGGCCCGCCCGGCGTCCACCGCCAGTCGCATGGCGTGCGCCATGAGCACCGGATCGCGGGCGTCCGCCAGGGCGGTATTCATCAGGATGCCGTCCACCCCTTGCTCCATGGTCACGCACGCATCCGACGCCGTGCCCACGCCCGCGTCCACGACCACGGGCACGCTGAGCCGGCGCTTGATCAGTCGCACGGTATAGGGGTTCAGCAATCCCAGGCCGCTCCCAATGGGCGACGCCAGGGGCATGACCGCGGCGCAGCCGGCGTCTTCCAGGCGCAGCGCCGTCACCAGATCGTCGTTGGTATACGCCAGCACGCGGAAGCCTTCGCGCGCCAGGGTCCGCGCGGCCTCCAGTAAGCCCTGGGTGTCCGGTAAGAGCGTTTCTCGGTCGCCGATCACTTCCAGCTTGACGAACTCGTTGAAACCGGCCGCGCGCGCCAGGCGGGCGTAGCGAATGGCATCGTCGGCCGTGTAGCAACCCGCGGTGTTGGCGAGCAGGAAGAACCGCGCGGTATCCAGGTGGTGCAGGATGCCCTGCTCGTTCCGCCGGTCCAGATCCACCCGACGCACCGCGACGGTGACGACCTCCGCGCCGGACGCTTCCAGCGCCTGAGTCATGGTGGCGTGGTCGCGGTACTTCCCGGTGCCCACCATCAGGCGCGACCGAAACTCCCGCCCGCCGACGCTGAGCGGCTGGTCAACCGGAACGGCGACGGTCGCGGTCATCTGAGACACTCGGTCATAGCCTCAGCCGCCGCCCACGAAATGCACCACCTCGATGGCGTCGCCGTCGGACAGGGACGTGGCCTCGAAGTCGGGACGCCGGACGATCCGGCGGTTGTGCTCCACCACCACCAGACGGGGGTCCAGGTCCAGGGATTCGAGCACCGCGAGCAGCGAGGTCTCAGCGTTGACCGGCCGCACCTGGCCGTTCAGCGTAATGCGGATCTGGCTCACGGCCGAAAGGTAACAGCATGGCGCGGACGGCCGAACCAGGATCGTGCGCCCACCAGAGGGCCGAAACCGCCGCCACGCCCCAGGCCCCGGCGTCGCGGCAGCGCGCCGCTCGCTCCGGTGTGACACCCCCGATGGCGATCACCCGGATGCCCGCGGCGCGCTCGATTTCGCGCGGTCCGAGCGGTGCCCGGCCCGGGTGCGACGCCGTTCCCCAGATCGGTCCGAGGAACACGTAGTCGGCGCCCTCCTCCGCGGCGGTGCGCGCGGCGGCGGCGCTGTGCGTCGACCGCCCGATCAGTGGTCCCGGGCCGAGCAGCGCGCGCACCGTGGGGATAGGGAGACCTTCCTCCGGCAGATGTACTCCGCTCGCGCCAATGAGGCGGGCGACGTCCACCCGGTCGTTCACCAGCACGGGCGATCCATGTGCGGCCGCCGCGTCCAGCAGACTGCGTCCCAGCGCCAGCAACGGCTTCGCGTCCCAGCCGGGCGCGCGCGCATGCAGCGCGACCAGGCGCGAGATGGCAAGCGCCGCGCTGCGCGTGGCCAGATCCGGGAGCGCCGCGACGGAGGCGTCGGTGACCGCGTGGACCCGAGGAACTTGCCCTAGGTGAATCTGTCCCCTACCTGCACCGCTCGGCCCCTGACCCACTCGCCGGCTGCCATGCGCGTCCGGCCCGCGGGCTGGACATCGAGAAACTGGAGCGCCCCGTCTCCGGCGGCGACCACCAGCGCCGGGTCCGTCGCGACGATGGTACCGGGCGGGGCGTCCGAGGGGGGATCGTCGGCGCGTTGCGGACCGAAGAGTTTGAGCTCGGCGTGCCCGTGGGTGGTCCAGGTCCCCGGCTTGGGATCAAGGGCGCGTACCTGACGGGAGATCGCCGTGACGGATTCCGTCCATTTGATCCGCGCATGCTCGCGGGTGAGCTTGGCTGCGTAGGTCGCCGCGGCGTGATCCTGCGGCTCAGGTTTCGCGGTCCCGCTGGCCAGCAGCGTGAGCGCCTCCACCAGCGCCAGCGCTCCCAGCTCGGCCAGGCGGGCGGTGAGCTCTCCGCCGGTCTCGTCCGGCGCGATGGGCGTGGCGGCGCGGAGCAACACGGGTCCGGTGTCCAGTCCCCGGTCCATCTGCATGACGGAGATCCCGGTCTGGTCGGATCCCTCCAGAATAGCGTGAACGATCGGCGCGGCGCCTCGGAGTTTGGGCAACAACGAGGCGTGCACGTTGACCATGCCGAGCGTCGGCAGGGCCAGTAACTCCGGCTTGAGAATGTGGCCGTAGGCCACCACGACGCCGAGCGTGGGCATGACCTGCCGGAGTTCCTCCACGAAGCCCCCAAGGTCGGGTCGCTCCGGCTGAAACACCGTGAGGTGATGGTCCAGGGCGACGGTCTTCACGGGCGGTGGAAGGGCCTCGGAGCGCGATCGGCCCTGGGGTCGGTCAGGCTGGGTGACCACGGCCACGACGTCGAACCCTTCGCCGAGCAGGGCTCGGAGGGAGGGCACGGCGAACTCCGGTGTGCCGAAGAAGACGATGCGCACTACGCCTCGGTGGCCGCGGGCAGCTCCTTGAGGTAGCCGGCCTTCCCCTTACGGAGCCGTTCCCATTTGCGCAGCAGCAGCCGGCGTTTGAGTGGGCTCAGGTGATCAATGAAGAGGGTGCCGTTGAGGTGATCAACCTCGTGCTGGATCGCCCGGGCGGCGAGCTCTGTCACTTCCATTCGCCGGCGTTCGCCGCTCTCGGTCAGGGTCTCGACGACCACGCGCGCCGCCCGTTTGACGTCGGCGAAGATCTCCGGGATGGAGAGGCATCCCTCCTCGGCCACGTGGGTCCCCGCCCGCTCGACGATGACCGGGTTGATCAGGACGACAGGGTCCGTGTCCTCGCCGGCGTGGACCACCGCGACTCGGCGCAGCTCGCCGATCTGGTTTGCCGCCAGTCCTATACCCTTATCCGCCCGCATGGTGTCGAACAGGTCCTGTACCAGGCGGCGCGTGTCCTCATCCACGCGCTCCACCTCGGCGGCCCGCTCTCGCAGGGTCGCGGACCCGAGCAGATGGATGGGCCGGACGCTCATGCGGGGTGGGCGCCTTCGCCGGTCTTGGGCGGGCGGACCTCCGCGATGCGGTCGCGCTGGATCACCACCCGTGCCTCCCCGGTCCTCACGGTGACCCGATCATCCTTCAGGTGGACCACTTCGCCCACGATCCCCCCCGCCGTCACCACCTCGTCCCCCCGTTTCAGCTGGCCGAGTCGCTCCTTGTGCTTCTTCTCCTGCTGCACCTTGGGCCGGATGATAAGGAAGTAGAAGATGGCCATGATCGCCACCATCTGGAACAGGAACACCATCAGTCCGGGACCACCGGCGGTGTCGCTCGGCGCGAACAGCGAGTACAGAACGGACAGTCTCACGTGGTGCCTCGTGTGTTGTACCGGGCGAGCCAGTCCCGCTGCCATCCGTTGAACGTGCCAGCCAGGACGTGCGCGCGGGCCTGCTCGGTGAGCCGAATCAGAAACCGGACGTTGTGAAGCGACAGGAGCCGCAAACCCAGCAACTCTTCCGCCGCAAACAGGTGCCGTAGGTAGCCGCGGCTGAACGTCCGGCACGTCTCGCAGTCGCAGGTCTCATCCAACGCCCGGGCATCCCGCCGGTGCGCCGCGTTGCGGATGTTCACCGGTCCATCCGGCGTATAGGCCGAGCCGTTGCGACCGTTGCGGGTCGGCGCCACACAATCGAACAAGTCTATGCCGCGGGCGATGCTCGCGAGCAGGTCGTCCGGAAATCCGACGCCCATAAGATAACGGGGGATCCCCGGGGGCAGCGAAGGCGCCAGACCGTCCAACACCTCGTACATCTGGGGGCGCGGCTCGCCCACGGCGAGCCCCCCGACGGCCACACCGGACCAAGAGCCGAGCGCGGTGACCTGGTCCAGCGCGCGGCGGCGGAGGTCGGGAAACGTTCCTCCCTGGATAATCGGCCAGAGATCCTGGCTGCCCCCGCCGCCGGCCGACAGGGCCGCGTGGCGGCGCCGTGCCCGGTCGAGCCAGGTCGTCGTACGCACCAGGGCGTCCTCAGCCGCCGCCCGCGACGCCGTGCCCGCGATCACGTGGTCCAGCGCCATCGCGATATCGGCGCCCAGCGCCCATTGGATCTCCACGACGCGTTCCGGAGTGAGCCGGCGCAGTGCCCCGTCTACGTGGGACTGGAACTCGACTCCGTCGTCGTCCACTCGGCGGAACGCCTTCAACGAAAACACCTGAAACCCGCCGGAATCGGTCAGAATGGAACCTGGCCACCCCATGAAACGGTGGAGTCCGCCCAGCTCCGCGACCACGTCTTCACCCGGCCGCACGTGCAGATGATAGGTATTCGCCAAAACCATCGTGGCTCCCACCGCGTGAAGGTCCGCCGGGGAGAGGGCCCGCACCGTACCCTGGGTGCCCACCGGCATGAAGGCGGGTGTGGCGAGCGGCCCTCGCGCCAGATGGAGCGACCCCGCGCGCGCGGCGCCTTCGGTTCCCTGAACGGTGAACCGGAGCGTCAGAGGATTACCATCGCGTCACCGTAGGAATACAACCGGTACTCCTGCGCTATCGCCTCACGGTACGCGGCCATGGTGGCCTCGTAGCCCGCGAAGGCGGCCACCAGCATGAGGAGCGTGGACCGCGGGAGGTGGAAGTTGGTGAGCAGGGCGTCGGTAGTCTTGAAGTCGTACGGTGGACGGATGAAGAGGTGGGTCCAGCCGGAAACCGCTTGAAGTTCGGCATGGGCGGCAGCGGCGGTTTCTAGGACGCGCACCGCTGTCGTGCCCACGGCCCACACCCGGCCGCCGCCCGCTTTGGCGGCGTTGACGGCCTGGGCCGCCGCGGGTGAGACCTCGTACCACTCGGCGTGCATCAGGTGCGCAGCGGGGTCCTCGGCTTCAACCGGCTTGAAAGTCCCCGGCCCTACGTGCAACAGGACTTGGGCGATGGTAGCGCCGCGCGCGCGCACCGCGTCCAGAGTCGCCTCGGTGAAATGGAGACCGGCGGTGGGCGCCGCCACGCTGCCTTCCGTGATCGCATACACCGTCTGGTAGCGGTCGCGATCCGCCGGCTCCGGCGCCCGGCGGATGTACGGTGGAAGCGGTACCGCGCCCCACCGCGCCATGACTTCGCCCGCCTCCATCCCGTGGAAACACACCCGTCGTAGCCCGCCGCCCATGACCTCGACCATCTCGACCTCTGCCATCCCTGCCACCCTGCCGCCCTGCCACTCCGCGGTGCCAAACCGTACTCGCTTTCCCACCTTGAGCTTGCCCCCCGGGTGCACCATCGCCACCCACGAGCCGTCCGGCTCCGGGCGGATCAACAGGACCTCGGCCGGCCTCCCGTTCTCCCGCCATCCCGCCAACCGCGCCGGAATCACCCGGCTGGCGTTCACCACCACGACGTCGCCGGGCGCCACCAGAGACGGGAAGTCGTGAAACTGCCGGTGCTCCCGCCGCCCGGAAGCGCGGTGTACCACCAACAGCCGGCTGGCGCCGCGGTCGGGCAGGGGCCGTTGGGCGATGAGGTGCTGAGGGAGGGGGTAATCGAATGCCGAGGTAACCAGCTCTTCAAACATCAAGGGTCATTGATCATCGGTCCTCCCCAAAGATGGACCCCTGCGGTCCCGCCGGCCGACCGTACCCGAAATGCTTGTACGCGGCGGGCGTTGCTTGCCGGCCGCGAGGTGTACGGTCCAGGAAGCCCTGTTGCATGAGGTAGGGCTCGTACACTTCCTCCAGGGTTCCGGCGTCTTCCCCGACCGCCGCCGCGACCGTGTTGAGCCCCACGGGCCCGCCGTCGAACTTCTCGATGATGGCGCGGAGAATCCGCGCGTCCATGTCGTCCAGCCCGTACTCGTCCACATTGAGCCGGGCCAGCGCATCGGCTGCGACGCGTGCCGTGACGACGCCGTCGGCCTTCACCTGGGCGTAGTCCCGCACTCGTCGCAGCAGCCGGTTGGCGACCCGCGGCGTGCCCCGGCTCCGGCGCGCCAGCTCGCTGGCCCCCTCGGCGTCGATCGGCACCTCCAGGATGCCGGCGGACCGGATCACGATCCGCTCCAGGTCTTCCGGCGGGTAGTAGCCCAATCGCTCGATGAGCCCGAACCGTGCCCGCATGGGTGGCGTCAACATTCCGTAGCGAGTGGACGCCCCGATCAGCGTGAACGGTTCCAACTTCATGGGGATGGTCTGCGCGTTGGGCCCCTCCGCGATCCGGACGTCTACACGGAAATCCTCCATGGCCGGATACAGGAATTCCTCGAGTTGCGGCCGCAAGCGATGGATCTCGTCAATGAACAGGACGTCTCCCGCCTTCAGCGTGGTCAGCATCCCCACCAGGTCCCCAGGGCGCTCCAGCACCGGACCGCTGGTGGTCCGGATGCCTACGCCCAGCTCTCGCGCCACCAGCAAGCCGAGGGTGGTCTTGCCCAGCCCTGGCGGACCGAAGAAGAGGACGTGGTCCAGCGTCTCTCCCCGCTGCTTGGCCGCGTCAATGGCGATCTGGAGACTCTCCTTGACCCGACCCTGGCCCACGAATTCGTCGAGTCGGGAGGGGCGAAGGCTGGCCTCCGCCGAGGTTTC
>DASWGV010000109.1:0-2650 GCA_036393515.1 Gemmatimonadales bacterium
GCGATCCCGGCCTGCCAGCCGCTCCACGTGGGCGGCGGTATGGGCGAGGATGGCCAGGCTGACCTGGGCCGCGATTTCGTAAAGCACCTCGCGGGCGATGCCGGAGTCCTGGATCGCCTGGAGATCGATCTCGGAGAGCCGCCCGCGGCGGTGGAGGAGGTTCCAGGTCGCCATCACCAGGCATCGCAGGTCGCGGGCCTGGGGGAGGCGTTGCTCGGTGATCGCCGCCACGTCGGCCGCGGCGACCCCCCGGTCGATGGCGGCGGCGGCCATGGCCGCGTCACACCCGCCGCTGAAGGCCGCCACCGCCAGGCCCACGACCTGGCGCTGGACCGGCGACAGACGACCGGAGTGGAGGGCGGCATCCGCTCCCTGGTACGCGGCCGCGACGCTGGGGGCGCACGCCAAGGCCGCCCCCGCGACGAAAGGATCGGCAGCGGCGGCGAGAGGGGCCCGCACCTCGCCGCCGGCGTCCTGGTGCCGGGAGGCATCGCCAGGAAGGCCTGCGGTGCAGGACGTGAGGTTGGCCATGGGAAATCTCCTTTTTCCGCTGTCGATGGGGGGCTTCATGGGCGCCGGGTTGGCTGCCGTTGTGAGCTAAAGAGCAAGCCTCGTGCCAAGACCTCAACTCCCTAGACAGGCACAGAAAAACCCTGAAATTACATTAGGTTGCTGAGTCTCCGAGGAATTGAGTGAGATTCCGGGCGGCTCCCGGCTGGCCGCGGCGGGTTGTGGGTCAGCGGTATCTTGCGGCCGTGGAAGGCGGCACCCGTCGCGATCAACGAAGCGGTGCAGAGGTGGATGAGCCGTCCGTTGAAACCACGAAGATCGCAAGCATCCCGCGCCGGACGCCGTCGTCCCGCAAGACCCGGTCACGGCGCATCACCACCAGAAGCTGCTCCAAGGCCAAGCCAGGGGGCCCGGGATCCCGCTCGAGAGCGGGGTCCCGGGCCCGGGAGGAACACGCTGAGAAAACACCCGGTGACGGGCTTTCCCGACCGTCAGGCCAGGTGGGCACCCCGGGAACAGCGCGACCGGATGAGTGTCGGGCCTATGGGTTGCCCTGCCCCGAGAGGAAGCTGAGGGTATAACTCACCGGCGAAGCGTGCGGCACCCATTGTGCGAAGGTCAGACCCACGACGGTGCTCTGTCCGGGTAGGAGCACACCCTCGGGCAGGAACACGCGGAGATACGGATCGCCGGTGCTCGTGGTCCCGCTGGCGTTGGTCATCTGAACCTGACCCGAGAGACCCTCGACCACGATGAGGAGATGGGTGTCCACGAGCGACGAGCTGTTGTTGGTGATCTCCACCTCGTCCGTCTGTTTTCGGTCACCGCTCTTGCGGTGGGAGTCGATCAGCACCGTGTCAATCTGTGTTGTCACGTCCAGGAACTCGAGCCCCGTGTCGCGCCGGGACAGGGCGTCGTCGTTGTCCTGCGGCAGGCCGCTGGCGGGCCGGCCGTCGACGGCGCCCAGCGCCGCGAGATCCGGACGGTAGACCGAATAGAGGAACTCCGGCGGGCTCATCTGGAACATGCGCGTCGGTGAGTCGGGATCGAGCTCCACGAACGCGGGATCGTAGAGGCCGTTCTCGAGAAAGTCGGTGAGATCGTCCACTTGCTCGTCGCTCAGGCCCAGGCCTGGTAGCGAGTCGGGGCCGCGCGGGTTCGTGAAGCGGGATGAGAGCGTGCCCGCCGCCGCGGCCTCCGCGTCCTGCGGTACACCGGCGTTGAAATAGCGCACCACGTCCTGCACGCTCGTGAATAACCCGTTATGGAAAAAGAATCGGGCGTCCTTGAGCTGCCGTAGCGTCAGCACGCGGAACTTGAAGGCGTCGCTGTCACGGGCCGTGATTTCCCGCCTGCCATCGTCGCGGAAGTTGGGGTCATTTCTCGCCACGCGATTCAAAGCCTGGAGCGGGTGGTCGGCCAGCCCGAGGTTGTAGAAGTTCTCTTCCACGAACTCGCCGACGCCGGCCACGTCGGGGTCGTCCACCTGCTTGTTGAGCATCGGCCCGCTGTGGCAGCTGTAGCAACCCGCGCCGTCGCTGCTCGCGGATGTGAAGAACAGCCTGGCGCCACGCCGCTGCGCGGGCGTCAGCGCGCCGTTCTCTCCGGCCAGGAACCGGTCCCAGGGCGTGTTCCGGGTGACCGCGGTGCGCATGAAGGTCGCGGTGGCGCGCAGGACGGTGATGTCGTTGATCAGCAGGTTCAGGTCGCCCGCGGCGTCGGCCTGGGCGGCCTCCTCGGGAAACGCGTCCCGAAAGAGCTTCCGATACACCGGGAACGGCTGCAGCTCGGCGGACTGGAACTCCAGCATCCGGTGCGCGTCGAGCAGCAAGAGAGCCACACTTTCCTGCGCTTCAAACCCGAACGGGTTCAGGCCGCCGGGTGACTCGTCGGGCTCGCCGGCGAACCCCCCCAGCAAGAGGCGGTTGTTGAAGGCGGCGCCGATCACGCTGGGCGCGTTCCGTGAGACGCTGTCCAACGCGTCGAGTCGGCCGGTACGCAGCAGCTCACCGGGATCCGGTAGCTTGCGCCCGCGAGCCGGACTCCCCACCGCGAACTCGTAGATGTCCGTGAGAGTGGGAAGCTCGTCCACCAGGTCGTCACCGGGGAAAAGCGGGCTCTCCCGCAGGACCGGGAGGAT
>DASWGV010000110.1:0-9237 GCA_036393515.1 Gemmatimonadales bacterium
GAGGCGCCACCACCGGTACCTGCCGGTCAAGACTGACCGCGATACGTTGCAACGATGCGTGCATCGCGGCTGGTGGCTGGCCAGACGCGCGGACCAGGACATGCCCGCCCGGCGACGTGGTGACATGGAACAGCTGAAACACCTGGAACTCGCCTTCCCACGCCGCCGTCGCGGTTCCCAGCGTGTTCCACCGGGTGTCCGGCACCACGCCGACGACTTCCATGGTCCGGGGATCTGGTCCCACCGTCACCGCCTTCCCCAGCGGATCCGCCGCGCCGAACAGTCGGCGGGCCAGCGCCTGATTCACCACCAGCAATGGCGGCCGATCCTTGCTGGGCACTACAAATTCCGTCTCCGTGAAGGACCGCCCCCGAACCAGCGTTATGCCGAGGGTTCGGAAGTAGTCTGGCGAGACCGTTGCCAGCGCGGCCCACTGACTGACCGCGACGCCGTCAGCGCCGTGGTGGGTGATTTCCGTGAAAGCGCCCCCTCCCGACAGTGGGACATTGCTCGACAGACTGGCGGATTCCATCCCCGGCAAAGCCCGGAGCTGCTCCAGGAAGTCTGCGTAGTAGGCCTGGAGGCGTTGCCCCTGATAGCCGCGCCGCGCCGGCTGGACGTCCACCAGAGCCACGCCCCGCGGGTCAAAGCCCAACTCGACCCGCGTGAGGTTGCGCACCGTTCTGACCAGGAGCATGGCCCCCGCCACCAGCGCCAGGGAGACCGCGAGCTGCAACACGGTGAGTGCCACCCGGAACCGCCGGCCCCACCCGGCCACGGTGCGGGAGGCGGCGCGTACCGCGTCCATGGGCGCCACGCGCAAGGCCAGCGGAACCGGGGCCAGGGCGCACAACAGCGCGGGGACGCTCGCGGCGCAGGCGGCAAACAGCAGGACCCGAAGGTCGAGCGTTATGCCATCCAGCGGCGGCAATCCGCGCAGCAGCACTTTTCCCCGGAACTGGGCGACCGCCAGCCAGCTGATGGCCACGCCCAGGATGCCGCCGCCCAGCGCGAGCAACACGCTTTCCAACAGCTGGAGGCGCACCAGGTCGCCCACTCCCGCGCCGAACACCGCGCGCACGGCGGACGCTCCCCACTGCTGGATCCCGCGGAGCAGCACCAGACCCGCCACGTTGGCACAGGCCACCAGTAGCACCACGCCGGTGACCCCCATGACCAGGCGCAACAGATCAACCGTCTGAGCCCGCCGGGTCACCGGCAGCCCCACGCCCCGGTCGGCACGCAGGCCTTTGCCCAGCAGGTGCCGGCCCCGCGCATCCAGCTCGGCCTCCGCCTGCTGGAACGTGGCGCCGGGTGAGACCCGCGCGACGAACCAGTACAACCGGAGCGAAGGCGTCCAGTTGATCACCTCGGCGTGAACTCGGATGGTGCGGAGGTACGTCGCGTTGGGGATCCAGAGGGCCGCGGCGCCGGGACCCGACACGCCACCAAACCCCGCCGGCGCCACCCCCATCACGGTGAAGGTCTCGGTGTTGACCACCAGCCGCCGGCCCACCACAGCGGTGTCCCGCTTGAACAGCGTGACCCACAGGTCGTGGCCAATGACCGCCACCGGCTCCGCGCCGGGCAGGTCGTCCTGGTCCGCCAGCAGCCGCCCCAGCCGAGGCCCTGTCCCTAGCACCCGGAAATAGGCGGGCATCACGTATTCGCCCCGCACCTGAATCGCGGTGTCACCGGTCCCCACCGTGAAGGTGGAGCCGGTGTAGCTCGCCAGGCCGGCCACCGCGCTCAGGTCCCGGCTGAGGTCAGGCACCTGCGCCGGCGCCACGGGCGCCAGGCGCGGAACGCCGCCCCGCACCGTGTCGTTGAACGCCACCACGGCCAGCCGCTCGCCATCCACGATCCCCGGCAGCGGGCGGAGCAGGAGCCAGTTCAACAGGCTGAAGCCGGCGGTGACCACGCCGATCCCCAGGCCCAACGTGACCACCACCGTCACGGTGAAGGCCGGGGCGCGGAGCAGGGAACGGAACACGTGGCGAAGCAGTCTCACAGTCGCGGGCACCAAACTGCCCGCGACCCGTCAACAACCCATCAACTCCGTTAGCTGCCGGTACCTGAGTGGGGCTCGCTCCGCGCCGAGAACTCCGGGCATTTGATCCACCCGCGGGCGTGCGCCAGGTCCGCCAGGGCGTCGTCTTTGACGGCATGCCGTTGCCGGCGTTGAAAGCCTCAAGCCAGCCCAGCATACGCCGCCGCCACCCTAACAGCGGCGGTTTCCAACCACCGGCGGGGGAGAGCGAATTGACTTCGGGGTGAAGCGAATTGGCGCCGAGCTGCCGCAATTGACGGCGGCCGGATTCCCATTGACCCGGGGCCGCCGTCAACGGGCGGCGTGGCTTCGCTCTGGCTCACGGTCGCCGCGCTCCAGGACTCGTCCTCCAGCTCCAGACCGCCGCGACCCGGGCGTACGAGACGGGATTTCAGGCGGCCCACCCGGGCTATCAGGCGATCTCGGGCCGCGGGGTTCATGCTGGCGCGAGCCACGCAGCAGTAGCATGACCTGCAAGTCGTTGATCCTGCTTACGGTAGGCCTCCAGAAGTCCATGGGGAATGCCTCGCTCCACGCTTGGAATGGCCTGCTCCACCCTTGAAGTGCCGGGGACCACGCGTGGTCTGCCTGGGGCGACGCTTGCTGCGGGCCCGGCGACGTGTCGGCAGCCGTGATCCACGCGTGGCAGGCGTCACCCGACGCCTCGGAGGACCCGAGCCGCAGGTGGAATGCGTCACTCCAGGCGTGGCATGGGCCATCCCCAGCGTGGCCTGAGCCATTCCACCTGTGGGTCGGCCTGGCGTCTGCCCGGCCCGGGGCTCCCCTATTGATGGCGGCCGGATTCCCATTGACGGAGGGCTGCCGTGAATTGGCGGCGGGCTGATTCCAATTGACGGAGGGCTGCCGGCAATTGGCGACGACCCGATTCCAATTGCCCTTAAGGTGATTGCAATTGACGGAAGGCTGCCGTCAATCGACGGCGACCTGATTCCAATTGCCTTTAAGCTGATTCCAATTGACGGAGGGCTGCCGTCAATTGGCGACGACCCGATTCCAATTGCCTTTAAGCTGAATCCAATTGACGGAAGGCTGCCGTCAATCGACGGCGACTGATTCCAATTGCCTTTAAGCTGATTCCAATTGACGGAGGGCTGCCGTCAATTGGCGACGACCTGATTCCAATTGACTTTAAGCTGAATCCAAATTGACGGAGGGCTGCCGTCAATTGGCGCGCGGTATCGACAACCGCTTTTTCCGCAATGAGTTACGCGGTTTCACCTCGCCGGTCGCCTCACGGGATTGGCTCTCCCCACCACCGGGCACGCCCCCGCCGGCGCCCACAATGCCCCGGCGCCGATCCCAGCCTGATCCGCGGCTTGCCGAGCCCGGCGATGTGCCGGTTCGACAGGTCCTGACAGGAGGCCAGCGTGCCCCCGTGATGCTGACGGCGGTACTTTCGCCTATTCGCCGGCCGAGCGTATGCTGTAGGGTGGCATTGTGTCGCATACCGGAGAGCACAGATGCCAATGAGTGGGAAGCTGTCGCTCGGACTGTCCGAGAAGCTGGGCGACCAGGTGGCCAGCGACCTCATCAACGAGTTCAACGCCATGGAAACTGCGCGTCAGTCGGAGTTTCACGCGTTGCGCCTGGACATTGCGGGCCTGCGGTCCGATTTGCGGGAGGATCTGTCAGGCCTGCGGTCGGAGCTCAAGCAGGACATGGCGGGCCTGCGATCTGACGTGAAGGAGGACCTGGCGGCCCTGCGCTCCGAGTTCAAGCAGGACGTCGCGGGCCTGCGCTCCGAGTTCAAGCAGGACATGGCCAGGCTGGAGATCAAGATCGCCGGCGTGCAGTCCGAGCAGATCAGGTGGTCGTTTGTCTTCTGGCTGGGGACGGTTGGGGTGGTGCTGCTGTTGTTCCGTTTCGTGGGCAACCCGGGGTGAGCCAGGGAAGGCGGTCTGACATGTCCCGGGCACCGCCGGTCACGGCCGACGACCTGTTGCACCTGCACCTCTCGGACAAGCGGGCGGAGCTGGTCCGGGGCGTGCTGGTGGTCCGAGAACCCGCCGGCTACCTGCACGGACTGGTTACGGCCCGGCTTGGCAGCCGCTTGACGGTTCACGTCGAGGCTCATGGCCTGGGTTGCGTGCTCGCGGCGGAAACCGGGTTCCGGCTGGCGAGCGATCCGGACACCGTCCGGGCGCCGGACGTGGCGCCGCCCTCTGCCACGGCCAGCGTGATCGTGATGGTCATCTCGCCGCGCAGCGCGGGACCCCGCTGGTGTGGGTGGTAGACCCGGCGCACCGGCGCGCTAGGGTATTCCGAGCGGACGGAAGCGAATCGCTGGTGAGCGAGGACGGCGTGTTGGAAGGGGAGGGCGTGGTGTCGGGGTTTGCCTGTTCGCTCGCCGCGGTTTTCTAGGAACGGCTTATGATACCGTTCCGCGAACGAGGATTCCTCGAGGGCGCGATGGAGAAGCCGAGAGCGTGGCCGTATGTTCGCCCAAAGGCGTAGCAAAGCTCAATCGCAGACCGCGTGATTATGCCACCGTTTGCGACGATTTGATGCCGCTCGTGACCCCTCGGGCGGCGAGATTGGGCCGTGTCGCCTTGCGTTACCCCAACCGCCGAGCCGATCATATGGGCATGGCCGCTCCGGTGTACTACAGCGCCGAAATGGTGCGGGCGCTCCCCGACGACGGGAACCGCTACGAGACGGTGCACGGGGAGTTGCTGGTGACCCCGGCGCCTCGCATGGACCACCAGTACGTCGTGACGCAACTGGTGCTTACGCTCGGCCCGTATCTCAAGCGCAATCCGGTCGGACAGGTCCTGACGTCGCCCGCGGACATCTCCTGGACGCCGGACGTGCTGGTGCAGCCGGACGTGTTCGTGGCCGCCATGGCGGAGGCCCGGAGGTTCGACTGGAAACACGTCAAGACCCTGCTGCTTGCGATCGAAGTGCTCAGCCCCTCCACCAGCCGCTACGACCGCTTCACCAAACGCCGCGTGTACCAGGAATTCGGGGTGGCGTGGTACTGGATGGTGGACGTTGCTGGCCGCGCCGTCGAGACCTGGACGCCGGGAGCGACCTTCCCGGCCATCGAGCGGGAGCGCTTGGTCTGGCTGCCGGAGGGGGCGGGTGAGCCGCTCACCATTCAGCTGACGGACATCCTGCCGCCGGCCTAGTCCCGGTGGGTGCGAGTATTGCCGTAGCCAACGTGGCAACCGTGAACCGCCTGCCACTCGTCATCGTCCTCGAAGGCGTACCGCACGCGGGTCAGGCGGGCGCCGAACTCGATCTTGTCCTCCCGCATCTTGAGGATGGTCGCCAGGGCGGTACGATGTGACGCCGGATGGGTCGCGGTTCCTCATGGTGATGCCGATTGACCGGCCGGGTGCCCTGCCGACCGTGGTGATCCTCAACTGGCTTGAAACGCTGAAGCGGAAGGTGCTGCGGTGAGCGCTGGCTGCCCGCGCCGCTCGGTCGTCGTCTGGCGTGGTCCCTGGCCCGGCCCTGCATGCGCACGGTACCATACACGCCATGCACCAAGTCCTTCCGGGCGAAGACCTGATCGAGCTGGGCCTTCGGGATCTTGAACGCGGCGCCCACACGGAGGCCGCCCTGCTCGTCTCCCTGGGGGCCCCCCGCCTCCGCCAGCTCGGCTACATCATTCCGGCGCCCCTGGACGATCCGGAGCGAGCGCTCTACGCGCTGCTCGCCCGGCAGGACCCCCCGGGCGCCCACCGCCGGTATAACGCGCTGGTGCGCCGGCTGGTGAGCTTCGAACGTGCCGCCGCATGCGCCAGGTAGCCGACCGGGAACGGATTGACCGGTTCATGCGGGCACTGGGCGAAGCCGCCCGCCGGGATGTTCGGATCTATTGGGTCGGGGGGACGACGGCGGTCCTCCTGGGGTGGCGGGCCACGACCATTGACGTTGATCTGGTGATGCAGCCGGAGGACGAGGCCCTGCTCCGCGCCATCGGGCCGCTCAAGGAATCGCTGCAGCTGAACGTCGAGCTGGCATCTCCCGCCGATTTCATTCCGGTGCCGGCGGGGTGGGAAGATCGCAGCACCTTCCTTACGACGGTGGGCCGAGTGTCCTTCTACCATTACGACCTCTACGCCCAGGCGATGGCCAAGGTGGAGCGCGGTCACCGGCAGGACGTGCAGGACGTCCAGGAGATGTTGTCCCGCGGCCTGATCGAGCCCGCCAGCGCGCGCGCGTATTTCGCCCGCGTTGAGCCGGAGCTGTACCGCTTTCCCGCTATTCACCCTCCATCATTCCGCGCGGCGGTCCAGGCAGCGTTCGGATCATGACTTCCCATCCGCACCGGGCGACGCGAAGGGAAAGGGGAGACAGCGCCGGATCTGGCCAGCTTGTAAGATTTAACTGATTGTTATCGTTGACTATATATCATAAGCCGCTTATGCTAGTACCATGTCGGACATCAGAAGGTACCTTGCGGAGATAGGGGCCCGTGGCGGCCGCAAAAGCCGCCGGGCACTCGATCCGAGTGCCGCCCGTTCCATGGTTCGTGTGCGGGAGGCGCGGCGCGCGTTCCAGCGCTTCCGCAGCTCCTGTTTCTGGTCGTACCGACCGGACCTGGTGATTCGCGCCGAGGACATCCCGTGGGTGGCGGAACAACTCAAGAAGCACGGCAACCGCGAGGCGTGGCTCATCGGGACCAGGCTGTGCCGCTAGCGGATTTTCCACGCGCCTTGCTCGCCGAGCTCGCGAAGGAGCCCACCGACGATCGCTACCTCGCCGGTGGGGCGGCGATGCATTTCGCACCGACTTCCACCCGCTACCGTGACGATCTCGACTTCTTTCACGACTCGGAAACGCGCGTCGCCACCGCGTTCGCGACCGACCGGGGCCGGCTGGAGCGCGCGGGATATGGCGTTGACGTCGAACTGAGTCTGCCAGGCTTCGTTCGAGCGGTCGTGCGCCGCGGCGAAGAGGCGACACGGGTGGACTGGGCGCACCACTCGGCCTGGCGTTTCATGCCCCTGGTGCGCGACCCGCTGGGTGGCCTGCTGCTCCATTCCGTGGATCTCGCCATCAACAAGGTGCTGGCGCTGGCCGGGCGCGACGAGCCGCGGGATTATGTCGACATCTTGTACGTGCATGGGTCGGTCCTTTCCCTCGGCGCTCTGTGCTGGGCGGCGGTGGGAAAGGACCCGGGTTTCACGCCGCTCTCGCTGCTCGAACTGCTCAAACGGCGCGGGCGCTATCGCCCGGAAGATTTCGCTCGCCTCAACCTGGTGGAGCCCTTCGACCTGCCCAGGGCAAAGCAGGCGTGGCTCGCCGCTCTGGGAGAAGCGGAGGGGTTCGTGCGCCAGCGGCCACCGGACGAATACGGGTGCCTGTACTACTCAACCCGCCGCCGCCAGTTCGTGGTGCCCCGGGCCGACGCGAGCCTTGCCGAACAGGAAGTGGTGCCGCACTTCGGTGTGCCGGGAGGGGTGCTGCCACGGATGGCCGACTCCCGCGTCGAGACCCAGACGTGACCGACCTTCCCTCCCGCCTCTCGACCGCTCTGGTCGACGGCTACCGCATAGAGCGAGAGCTGGGCGAAGCCGGTGACCGACGGTCCTCCCTCCGCATTCGGTAGGTCGCTCGGTCCGTACGCAGTTGACGGATAATCCCACACGATGTACGCTTTTCCATATGAAGACTACGCTCATACTTCCCGACCACGTGGTCCGTGAACTCAAGCGCCGTGCCGCCCAGCGGGGCCAGACGCTTTCCGCCGTGGTGGCCGAGGCGCTCCGCCGCGGCCTGGCGGCCCCGGACGCGCTTCCAGAACTGCCATCGCTTCCGATCTACCAGATGGGACGACCCATGGTAGACCTCGCCGACCGCGACGCGCTCTACCGAGCGATGGACGGCACGTAGCGAATGTTCGTGATCGACACCAACCTGCTGCTCTACGCGGTCAACCCTGACGCGCCGGAGCACGTCCGTGCGCGTGACCTGCTGGAGGAATGGCGCCGCGGTGATCGCGATTGGTTCGTCACCTGGGGCATCGTCTACGAGTTCTTCCGCGTGAGCACGCACCCCCGTGTCTTCCCAACGCCGATCGAGTTGCCGCAGGCGCGGGAATGGATTGCGGCCTTGCTCGCCGGGCGCGGGGACCGCATTCTCGTGGCCACCGATCGTCACGCCGGCGTGCTGGCACAGGTCGTCGCGTCCCACCCACGCCTGCGGGGGAACCCCGTCCACGACCTGCACATCGCGACCCTGATGATGGAGCATGGCGTGCCGGAGATCCGGACGGCCGACGCGGACTTCCACCAGTTCGCCTTCCTTCGGGTCGTGAACCCCTTCACCCCGAGCTGACAGCCTGGTGACCGTACCCACCGACCGCCTGAGGGTTGCCCTCGCCTGATGACCGGCGGAGAGCTGCGGGCCCTGCTTGACCGGACTCTTGCCGGTGATCGGCCGCACGTCGAGAAGATGACGGTTGCGGCAGCGATTATCTCCGAGTGGCTGGGCCAGAAGGGCATGCAGGCGACGCTGGTGGGTGGCGGCGCGATTGAGTTCCACGCGTCAGAGGTGTACACGACGAGCGATCTCGATCTGGTGGTCGAGGGGCAATCCCGAGAGGAGCTCGATCACGCCCTGACCGGCTTCGGGTTTGCGCGTCGCGGGCGACACTGGGTGCTCGGCGACCTGTTCGTCGAAGTCCCAGGACAGGTGATGACCGATCCCGTGGACGTCGTCGCCGTGGACTTCCTGACGCTCCGCGTCATCCGCCGGGAGGTCGTGCTCGCCGACCGCATCATCGGTTTCAAGCACTGGGGGGCGACCGCCTACGGCGCCCAGGCGGTTGCCCTGCTGGCGTTCTTCGGAGACACGCTCGACGAGGCCCTCCTGCGGGACCGATTACGCCGCGAGGACGCGGAGGACGCGCTTGCCGCCCTGCGTGCATTGGCGAGGGCCGACCAGGCGGTCACTGAAGTCGCACTCCAGGCCGTTCTTGCGAGGCTTCACTCGCGCCACGAACCTGAGGGGGGAGGGCCGGAGCGATGACGGTGCCGCGGGAGCTCGATTTGACCGACCTGCGCCGAGTCTGGGACGCCAGACGGAAGGCCATGCAGGAGATTCTCCGTCGGTTCGACCCGCGCGGCATGCGGCGACCGGCGCGCGACGCCACGGAGCGGGCGTGGATCGCGGAACGCGGCCAATCGTGGTTTGTCGAGGACGAGGCTTGCGCC
>DASWGV010000111.1:0-9491 GCA_036393515.1 Gemmatimonadales bacterium
GGCGGAGATCCCGGTGAGGGCCCGCCACTGATCCGCCGCCGGGGCGCCGAGGTATCCCGGGTCGAACACCCTGCGCGGCATGCCCTGGAGTCCGGTGACGTGGTTGGTGAACGAGAACAACGCCATGCCCACGAACCACAGGTACGGCTGTACTCGGGCGAGCAGCACCAGCTCAAGCTGGCGATTCACCAACTTGGGGACCAGCCAGTACCCCGTGCCCATGAACGTCAGCGCCACGGCGCTGCCCACGGTGAGATGAAAGTGCCCCTGGATCCATGCCGTGTTGTGGACCATGGCATTCATGCCGAACGAGGCGTTGATGGCGCCGCCGAACCCGCCCACCGCGAACAAGAGCATGCTGAGCAGCACCGACGCCACCAACGGGTCCCCCCACGGAAGCTTGCCGAGCCAGTCGAACAGTCCCGTCGCCCCCCGCCGCCGCCCGGCGACCTCCAGCGACGCCAGCACGGTGAAGGCCGTGACGAAACTGGGGAACAGAATCCAGGCCGTATTGAAAGCGTGGAAGGCCTTCCACTCGGCCGGAATGCCCGGGTCCATGAACTGGTGATGGAATCCCACCGGCGTGGACAGAATAATGAACAGGGCGAACACCATGCGGCCCAGCGAGTCACTGAACAGCTTGCCACCTGCCACCCGCGGCAGCACCGTGTACCACACCACGTAGGCCGGCAGCAGCCAGAAATACACCAGCGGATGGCCGAAATACCAGAACAGCATCCGGGCCAGCATGGGATCAATCCGCTCGGTGAGGCCCAGCGACCACGGAATCAGCTGAAACAACATCTCCGCCGCCACCCCGACGGTGGCGATGAACCAGACGATGATGGTGGCCAGCAACCCGTGCACCGCGAGCGGGACGGGAGTGTCGGGGTGCTCGCGCCGCCAGGCGCGATAGGTGGCGATGAGGTCGCCGCCCCAGAGCCACGAGCCCACCACCACCAACGTCAGCCCGATGTAAAAGGCCGGATGGGCCTCGAGCGGTGGGTAGAAGGTGTACAGCACCGTGGCCTTGCCCCACAGAATGGCCCAGGCCGCGCCCACCGTGCCCAGCAAGGCAACCCCGAACGCGGTCCACCCGAGCGCGGGGAATCGGAGCGGCCGGTTCAGCGCGCTGCTGGTGAGAGCGACGCCCAGCCCCATGATGAAGAAGGTGGTGAACACCAGCGCCATCAGGACCCCGTGCGCCGTCACCGACAGGTAGTACATCCGGGCCGTGCGCCAGGGCAGGTCGAGGTTGGCGCGCGAGAGCGCCTGCATGAGCGCCATGAAGGCCGCGATACCAAAGGCCCCCACCCCGACCCCCAGGTGGGCCGCCGCCAGGCGCCGCGCGGCGATCATGGCGCCGCCTCCACGATGAGCTTGCCCATCATGGCGTGGTGGCCCAGACCGCAGTACTCGTTGCAGACGATGAGATACTCCCCCGGACGGGGAAAGACGGTGGTGAACTGGCTCACGTAACCGGGGACCACCATGACGTTCCCGTTGGTGCCCACGATCTGGAATCCATGCGTGACGTCGGCGCTGGTGAGGCGAAAGGTGACCCGCCGGTCGGCCGGCACGCGGATCTCCGCAGGCTGGAAGGCAAACATCAGCGAGAGTCCGGTGACCGTCACGGAGCCGTCGGGGTGGGTGGCCACCCCGCGTTCGGCGAACCGCGCGTCGGTCCATACCGTTTGCGGATCAATGGTCTCCACGTGGCTGGGTGGGTGGATGCCCTGGCCCACCAGGCCGACGCTCATGGTCACCAGGAAAAGCAGGATGATGGCGACCGCCGCCCACATCCAGAACCGCTCGTAGGGGTGGACCTGCATGGGCCTGCTCCTAGTTGGTCACGGGTCCGCGGGGGAGATAGACCAGGAAGTACAGCACCAGCCAGCCCAGCACGAACAGCACGCCGTACAGGGCCACAATAGCGAGCGTGCCGCGGGGGTGCTCCCCGCGGCCGGGGTCCGGCTGCGTCATGAGGTCGTCCTTTGCCGGGGCCGTCTTGGCCCTACCCGGTTGCTCAGATTCTGGCGAGCGCCACGGCCCGCACGATGTCCGACTGCGAGATCACTCCCACCAACTGACCTTCGTCCACCACGAACAGGCGGTGCACTTCGAGATACAGCATTTGCTGCGCGGCCTCCTTGACGTCCCCGTCAGGCGCAATGGTCGCCGGCCGCGAGGTCATGATCTCGCTCACCTGGGTTTGCTCGAACAGTCGCTCGCGCTCCTCCGCCCCGGCGGTCTCTGCGGCGGCGTTGAGCACATCCGTGGTGGACAGCACGCCCACCAGGTGATGCCGGCGATCCACCACCGGGAGGGCGGAAATGTGGGCCTCCGACAGCACCCCGATCGCGTCGGCAATGGTGGTGTCCGGCGTCACGGTCCGCAACTCCATGTGCATCAGCTCGGCGACTCGCATGGCGATATCTCCTCCTTCAGATGAGCACTTCGACGGGGGACCCGGTCCGCTCTCGCCGCCACCGCGCGGCCCGCTGCTTCGCGGCCGCGGCGGGCGCTGGTACCGGCACCACCAGCAAGGAGGTCGGGAGCTGGTTCAACAGTTGCTCGGTGACGCTCCCCACCAGCAAACGGTGCATCCAGCCCTTGCCGTGAGAGCCCACCACCACCAGATCGGCCTTCCAGGCCGCGGCCTCCCCGGCCACCGTCGGCGCCGCGGGCCCGCGAAGCACGGCGGACGGCACGGCCACCTGTTCCAGCAGCGGCTCCAGGGCCCGCTGGAGCTGTTCCTCCGAGTCCGCAAAGAAGGCTTCGTCACTCAGGGTCACGGGCAGCTCGGCCAACGCGGGCAACGGCTCCACCACATGGACCACCCGCACCTGGGCGTCGAACAACCGCGCCAGGCTGAGCGCCGTTTCGAAGGTGGGCCGCAGCGCGTGCGACAGATCCACCGCCAGCAGGATTCTCCGGAAGGCGCCGGTGTGCGGGCCGACCACGAGGAGCGGCGTGTCGGTGGAGCGAACCAGATGCAAGGCCGTGCTGCCACCCGTCCAGCGCGCCAGCGCGCTATGGTGCTTCCCGCCCACGACGATGAGCCCCGCCTTCCGCTCATGAGCCGCCTCCACGATGACTCCCGCCGGCCGGCCCAGCCGGACATCGAGGGCGGCGATGTCCTGCGCCGGCACGGCCCCCCGCAGAGCGTCCGCGACGCCGCGCCGGGCCAGCTCGATCTGCCGGTCCACCACGAGCAGCACGTCGGTCAGGAACTCGGCCGTCGCCGGAGGATCGAAGGTCAGGCGCGAGCCGTGAACCAGCCAGCACGGGGCCCCCGCGGCCTCCGCGATGCGGACCCCGACCTGGGCGGCGATGGCCGCCTGGGGGGAAGCATCCACCCCCACGACGATGGATTTGAACGACACGGGACACCTCCAAGAGGGGACGGCAACGGTACGGTACGCGAATCGGAGTAACGCTTGGATGAAGGCCCTCTGAACGCGGCCTCATTGAGCACCACTCGCGTTCTTCTGCCGGGTTGGCGCTTTCGGTACATTGCCCTTCCTATGCCCGGGGCAGAGCGGACCGGACCTACGTCCATGAAATGGTCGTGGAAGCTCGGTGAGATCGCCGGGATCGGGATCTTCGTGCACTGGACGTTCCTGATCCTGATCGGCTGGATCGTGCTGCAACACATCCAGACCGGCGCGGACCTGGCCACGGCGGCTGCGGGCGTCCTCCTGGTGCTCGCCGTCTTCACCTGCGTGGTATTGCACGAGCTGGGGCACGCGCTCACCGCCCGGCGCTACGGCATCCGCACTCGGGACATCACGTTGCTTCCCATCGGCGGCGTGGCCCGTCTGGAGCGCATGCCGGAAGACCCGGGGCAGGAGTTGCGGGTCGCCCTCGCCGGCCCGGCGGTCAACGTGGTGATCGCCGGCATTCTGCTGGTGGTGCTGATCCTGACCGCGCAGCTCCCCGTCCTCGGCGCCCTCACCGTGGTGGGCGGCGATTTCCTCGCCAAACTGATGTGGGTCAACGTCGTGCTGGTGGCGTTCAACCTCCTGCCGGCGTTCCCCATGGACGGTGGCCGAGTGCTCCGCGCTCTGCTGGCCCGCCGCATGGAGTACGTGCGCGCCACCGAGATCGCGGCCAACGTGGGCCAGGGCATGGCCATCCTGTTCGGGTTCGCCGGCCTGTTCGCCAACCCGTTCCTCCTGTTCATCGCGCTGTTCGTGTATCTCGGCGCCCAGGCGGAAGCGCAAGCAGTGCAGGCCCGCTCCGCCTTGCGAGGGATCCGTGTGGGCGAGGCCATGATGACCCGGTTCCTGGCGCTGGGCGAGGACGATACCCTGGCCGTCGCGGTGCGTGAGCTGCTGGCCGGCTCACAACAGGACTTCCCGGTGGTGAGTGGCGCCCGCGTGGTGGGAGTGCTGCCCCGAAACGACCTGGTCAAAGCGCTGGCGGAACGCGGCCGCGACGTGCGAATTGGCGAGGTGATGCGACGGGACTGCCAGGTCGCCGAAGACGTGGAGCCGCTCGAGACCGCGTTTCAACGCATGCGAAGCGCCAATTGCCCCACCCTGCCCGTGGTCCGGCAGGGTCGCCTGGTGGGTGTGCTGACACTGGAGAACGTAGGAGAGCTCATGATGGTGCAAACCGCGGCCAGGAGCGCGCTTACCCGGAGCGAGGGCGCCTCGGGCCGGCGGGCGTAACCGCCACCGCACCCACCGGTCGCACGTGGGCCGGAACTTCTGGGCGCTGATTGGTATTCCACATATCCATGTCCTCTCCGTCCCACACCATCAAATCCAGGAGGTTGGCAATGTTGAAGGGGTTGCTCGCATCACTTACCGCTGGCGTCGTGTTCGCGGTCGCGACGCCGGCTACGGCTAGCGCGCAGGGAACGGCGCCGCAAGACATGACCATCACCGGCACCGTGGTGGACGTGACGTGCAAGTTCGCCAAGGGGGTGCAGGGCGCCGAGCATCGGCAGTGCGGCGTGGTCTGCGCCACGGCCGGCCTGCCGCTGGCGATTCTCGCCGACGATGGCACGCTGTATATCCCGTTGGGCGCGGATGCCGGCCAGCCCGGCACGGTAGACCTGAAGCCGCATGTGGACCACAGCGTCACCATCAAGGGGAAGGTGCTCAGCAGTGGCTCCGCCAAGGGCATCATGATCTCTGAGCTGTCCATGAAGCGGTAATGGGTTGGATGTCTCCCGCGGGCCGGCGTCTCCGGCCTGCGGTTTGGGCGGTTGGGGCCCTGGCGGTCGCCGGGGCCCTGTTGGTTGTTGCTTCGAGCAACCCCGGGGATGCCGCGGCCCGGGGGCCTTTCGCGGAGCCCAACCCGGCGGCGGAGCCGGCGACCGAGTCCCTGGCCGGCGGCGTGCGCCACCTGCGGTCGGCGGAGCCGCCGGAGTTGCTCCTTCCCGACACCGCCTTTCCGGATAGCCCGGTCCGGTTGCTGTGGCTGGGCGGTCGTTCCGCGAGTCCCACCGCGGAGGGCGACGCGGTGGTGGTTGATGGGGCGGGCGGCGTGCTCCGCTTCGACCCAACCCTGCGCCTGCGGCGGCCCGTGCTCCAGTCAGGCGGGCGGGCCATGGTGAGTGTCGCGGGAGACGCGGGCGGCGGCCTCTGGCTCACCGACGCCGACGGCATGCTGCTCCGCGCCAGCCCAGACGGCGGGGTGCGGGAACACCGCGTGAAAGGGTTCGATTACCCGGTGGTGGCCTCCGACCCGGGGCGCGCCGGGGCGTGGCTGGCCCGCCGCCACCAGCGGTGGGAGTATCGCCTGCCCGCCGGGACGGAGCCGCTCCTCATTGGACTGGATGGGAGCGGCGGGCCGGTGCGGCAGATCGGCCGCGCGGTGGTCCCACGTTCGGCCCTGTTGTCCGAGCTGGCCAGCGCCGGCCACCTGGCCGTCGCCGGAGACACGGTGTACTTCGCGCCGTTCATCCGGGACCAGCTCCTGGCGTTCACGTCGGCGGGCGACACAGCGTGGGTGGCCACGCGCGGGCTGCCCCAGAGCACGCCCGAGCCCGACTTCGAGATCATCAAGGGATCACCCTCGATCAGCTACCACCCGGTGAATCTCGGGCTAGTGGTGGGGCCGGACGGGCGTCTCTATCTGCTCAGTACGCCGGGCTTCAACACCGATCAGGGCCGACTCGATGTGTACGACCGTGCCAGCGGCCGCCTGGTGCGGACCGCGCACCTGCCCACCGCCTTGCCCACGTTGGCCGGGGACGTCCAGGGGCGGGTCTATCTCATGGATGAATTCCGGCTGCTGGCGGGCTTTGCGCCGGGTGAGCGGGAGGCCTTTCCGCCGATCGAGGCGGGGCTCCTCGGTGGCGGGTCGCCGAGCGAAACGGACCTGCGTGGGCGCCTTACGCTCGTCAACTTCTGGGCCAGCTGGTGCGCGCCCTGCCGCACCGAGATGCCCGCGCTGGACAGCCTGCGCAAGGAGATCGGTGACCGCCGGTTCCAGTTCATCACCATGAACGAAGACGTGAGGGTGGCCGACGCGGAGCGGTTCATGGAGGAATTTGGCTTCACCTTCCCGGTGGTGCTCGGGCGCGGCCGACTCCGGGAGCGATACCGCTACGTCGGCCTGCCGTTCACCGTGTTGGTGGACGCGGATACCCGCGTGGTCCAGCGGTGGATTGGGTTTGCGGGACCGGAGCAAATCCAGGGGATACGGGCCGTGGTGCGGGCGGAGTTGGCCCGCATGGGCGAAACGCCGGGCTCCGAGTCACACGGGCATCACTGACGGGCCGACGACAGGCGACGCTGTGGTCCGCCGTCGGCTGCCGTTGCCCTCACCCGTCATTGCCCGGTTTTTCGTTTCTTGAGCCACGCATCCAGCGAGAAGCTCCCCGGCCCGGCCGTCCAGATGAACATCCAGATGAAGCAGAACAGCATAGGAAGCTCGCCGCGATTGCCCCACCACCACAACGACCGCCCGCCGAAGTCGAAATGGCGCCAGAAATACGTGACCGCCATCTCGCCGCACACCAGGAACGCGACCGGCACCGTGAGCCAGCCGAGCAAGAGCAGCAGGCCGCCGAAGAATTCCAGCAGGCCCGCCATCCCCACCGGCCACAGGTGGCCAAAGAACTGACCGATCGGGAAGAGGGGTGCGGAGGCGTTCTCCGCCCCGAACCAGCCGAACAGCTTGGAACCGCCATGCGTCATGAACGCCAGGGCCGCGACGATGCGCAGCCCGTTGTGCCCGACCGGCTGGAGTCGCGCCGACCACTCCTCGAACTTGGATGCCATGCGGAGGCCCTCCGTGGGTGGGGTGAAGCGTCAAGGATGACCTATGATAGCCCTTCCTCAACGAACTTTCATGGTTTTTCGACCACTGATTTCACGGGGCCAGGGTTTCTTGACGGTGGCCCCGGCCAACCGCGCCGCGGGCCTCGACCCCAATGCGGAGGCTCCATGAAGGCCCTTCGAACTCTCACCCTCAGCGCCGCCACCGCGGTCCTGGTCACGGCGTGCGCCGGGCTCATGGCGAACGCGGATTTTGATCCGGCCACCAATTTCGGCGCCTACCAGACATACGCGTGGGCACCGCGTGACGCTCTGCCGACGGGTGATCCCCGGCTCGACGCCAATCCGTTCTTCGACGCCCGGGTGCGGTCAGCGGTCGACACCGAGTTGGCCGCCAGGGGCTTCACCCAGTCGGCCAGCGGGCCGGGCCTGCTGGTGCACTATCACGCTTCGGTGCGTGAACGGCTCGATGTCTATCGGGTGGATCGGGAGGCCGGGTATAGCAGCGGGTATGGCGAACGGGACAACGTGACTGTGTACGAAGAGGGCACTCTGCTGGTGGACCTGGTGGACGCCGCTTCCAACCGCGTGATCTGGCGGGGCTGGGCGCTTTCCGACATCGGTGGCGTGATTGACAATCCGGAGCGCATGGAGCAGCGGATCCTCGAGTCCACGCGGAAGATGTTCGAGAAGTTCCCGGCGAGGCAGTAAGCATCCGGAGGACCATGACGGGCCAAAGGCGGGTGCCGACAGGATAGCTGCCGCCGCCCGTCATCGCCGGTAGTTTGTTGTCATGTCCCGCTCCCGCGTGGTGATCGTCGGAGCCGGTTTTGGTGGCCTGGCGTGCGCCCGGGCCCTGGCCGGCAAGCCCGTGGATGTGCTCCTGCTGGACCGCCACAACTATCACCTGTTCACGCCCCTGCTCTATCAGGTGGCCAGCTCCCTGCTCAATCCCAGCGACATTGCCTATCCCATCCGCGCGGTGTTTCGGAGAGCCGCGAACGTACGGGTGCGCGTGGCGGAGGTGCTGGGAGCGGATTTCGAGGAGCGCGTGGTGGTGACGAGGAAGGGCAAGGGGGAGCCAGGGGATGGTGGAAATGCGGCGGCGGCGGGACATCGGATACCCTACGACTATCTGGTGCTGGCGTCCGGCAGCACCAACAACTTCTTCGGCATCCGCCCGGTCGAGGAGCACGCGCTGCCGTTGAAGGACCTCCCGGACGCCATGGCCCTCCGGAACCACGTGCTGACCTGTTTCGAGGCGGCCTCCCGCGTTTCGGATGAGGTGGCACGGCAGTCCTGGCTCACCTTCGTGTTGGTGGGTGCGGGGCCGACCGGCGTCGAGCTGGCGGGCGCGTTCTCCGAGCTCATCCGGCTGGTGCTGGTGAAGGATTTCCCGGAGCTGGACATGGGGAAGGTGCGGATCGTACTGGTCGAGGGGCGGGACGAAGTGCTTCCGGCCTTTCCCCGGCCGCTCGGTGCCGATGCGCGCCTCAGGCTGCAACGCCGGAACATCGAAGTGCGGCTCTCGGCCCGTGTCACCGATCTGTCCGGTGACACCATTACGCTGTCCGACGGGGAACGCATCACCGCCAAGACGCTGGTATGGGCGGCGGGCGTGAAGCCCGGGGATCTGGCGCAGACCCTTGCCCTCCCCGCCACTCGGAGCGGGCGCGTCCAGGTGGATGCATGCCTACGCGTGACCGGGCAGGAGCGCGTCTTCGCCATCGGCGACATCGCCGCCGTGCCTTATCAGGGCGGTGAGATGCCCATGCTCTCGGCGCCCGCCATCCAGGAGGGCCGGTATGTGGCGCGGTCCATTCTGAGCCTGGAACGGGCAAAGCCCGTCGAGCCGTTCCGCTACCGGGACAAAGGCATCATGGCGACGATCGGGCGCCATGCCGCCGTGGCCCAACTGGGCCGCTTACGGTTCACCGGCTTTGTGGGGTGGGCCATGTGGCTGCTGGTGCACCTCTACTTCATCATCGGTTTCCGGAACCGGATCGTGGTGCTGGTGGAATGGGCGTGGGATTATTTCCGGTACGACAGGCCGATCAGGCTGATTGAAAGGGCGAGGGGGTTGAGCTCAATCGTCTAACCCGACCACGTCCCCATCCCCCGCCGCCTTCGCTTCCACTCCGAACCGTTTGCGAATCGTCTTCGCCAGGGCCCGGGCGGGTCCTGGCTCGCCGTGCCTAGGTAGATGGGGCGCGGGATGGGCTTGAAAATCGGCGAGCCACCGCAGCAGGTCTT
>DASWGV010000112.1:0-2122 GCA_036393515.1 Gemmatimonadales bacterium
GGTCGATCGGTCAAGCAATGAGATCAGGTATCGGCTGACCGCAGCTTTCACGAGAAGCCGGCGTGTCGCCGGGCCTCACGCGGAAGCCAGGTCCTCGATGAGGCTGCGCAAGGGCGCGCCCCTGCCCACCTGCCAGCGGTCTGCCGAGCCCCCTGGGGCTGTGGTTCGTCAGGCGGTCGGCGCTAGAAGCCCGGCCGAGAAGGGGCCATTTTGCCGAGAACCCTTGGGTTGGGGAGGCGCCCCGGATCGAAGAGGCCCGCGTGGACCGTGGACGTTCGGTCGACGCGCACGGGCCGGAAGGGGCGGATCATCCAGGCCAGCCCGCGGAAGCCCGCGGTGCGCGCCGCCCGTCGCGCCGCGGCCGCGCAGATCGCCGTGCCGGCGGCCTGCACGAGGGTCAGGTTGGCCACCGCCGCTGCCAGAGCGACCTGGAAGGCGACCTTCGCCTGGCCCAGGTAGCGGGCTTGCCGTACGCCGAGCTGGACCAGACGCGCGATGCGGTGCTCGACGACCACCCGCCGGCGGTAGCGGCGCCGGAAGCCTTCCGTGCGTTGCTCGATCCGCAGCCGTTGCAGCCGTTGGGTCTGGGCGGTGACCTGCAGGATGCGCGCCCCCCGAACGCTCTTCGTGCATTGGGCCCGGAGCGGACAAGGTCCGCAGTCGTGGCGGGAGAAGACGTAGCGCCACCCCGGGTCGGTTCCTCGCACCCGATCCCGCCTTCAGGGAACACTGGCCTGCCGGACACGTGGCCACCCCGG
The DNA here is from genome assembly GCA_036393515.1 of Gemmatimonadales bacterium. Lineage (GTDB taxonomy): Bacteria > Gemmatimonadota > Gemmatimonadetes > Gemmatimonadales > GWC2-71-9 > JACQHC01. The sequence continues at coordinate 759 of DASWGV010000112.1, forward strand.
CGTCGTCCTCCACCGTAAAGTCGTGCAACGAGAACATCCCGCGCCGGGTGCCCGGCGGGACCTTGGCCACGACTTCCGCACCCAACGCCTCCCACCCGGTCCGGGTGGCGCAGTCCCCGTACGCCGTGTCGCCCAGCACGCACGCCACCGGCTGCCCGGCGCAAGCGGCGGCGGCCGTGACGCTCTCCACCGCAGGTTCTCGGTCGGCGACGTTGGCCGGCTGCACGTCGGTGGCCAAGATCACCCCCGCCTCGGTCTCGGCCACCACCGTCGCCTTATCGCCGTCAAACCGGGTGGCGGCACTCTTGCGCCCGTGGCGCATCGCCGGATCCGTGGTGGAGACGATCCGATCCTGCGCGGTACCCCGGCGCAGCCGAGGCTCGCCGTCGTCCGGAGCCGTCTCAATGTCCTGGACCAGCAGCTGAAGCCAGCAACGCCCGCGCGGCGGTCAACCCAGCTTCCGCGTCGTTCGTGTGCGTCGCCCACGCCCGGTCGGCCAGCGCCAACGTGATCTGGGCATCCGCCACCCATTGGCTCAGCAAGGCGCGCTTGGCCGTCTCCTCCGACCAGTCCAACTCCACCGACCCTTTGAAGCTCGTCCCAAAATGGCGCCCCAGGCCGTGCTCGGACACCACCACGCTGACCTCCCAACCCGCGTGCCCACACGCCGCCACGGCTCGCGCTCGAACACCCGGCCGTAGGCCTCGTGCAACACCCGCTTCGCTCGAAACATCTGCAGCGTGCTCTTGGCGCACAGCTTCGCCTCCAACTCCAGCCCCAACGCCACCTTCCAGCGCAAATCATACGCGCTGCGGTCGATCGCCTCCGCATCCGAGACCCGATCGTGGGCCTGCAGCAACAGCGCTAGACACAGCTGCGACGGCGGAACACTCGGGCGGCCGAAGTCCTCCCGGTACAACCCGGCAAAATCCTCGTCGCGAAACCACGCCGCACCCTGGGTGGCCAGCCACCCGTAAAAGGTCGCCTCCCCCACGTGCTCTCGGTACCAAGGGTCCGGTCGAAACAGCTCCCCCTGCGGGGATCGTTGGCCAAGCATGGGCGTCTCCTCCGCCGTCCTCCTACCCAAACTCACCCCCGACGTCCACCAGAAAGCACCGTCTTTTCGGCCGGGCTTCTAGGGCGGTTTCCACCCGCCATCCGCGGTGCCGCCCGGACGCCGTAGAGCGGGTCTTGACCCGCCAGCCGCACCGCACATGGCAGGAAGAGCCCGCCCTACGGCTGACACCGGTCGTAGACGTCCGCGAACCGCACGATGTCGTCCTCGCCGAGGTAGCTCCCGGACTGGACCTCGATGATCTCCAGGGGGATGGTGCCTGGGTTGGCCAGGCGGTGGGTCGTGCCCA
>DASWGV010000113.1:0-4873 GCA_036393515.1 Gemmatimonadales bacterium
CATGATCGAAGAGGTGGCCGCCGCGCTCTCCCGTTCCGGTGCCATCACCGCGGGACACGTGGTGCTGCACCTCTCGGGCGTCCTGGGTGCGGATGCGCTCAAGCCATTAGCCGGCAGCGGTGCCGCGCTGGGCTCGCTCCATCCGCTGTTATCCTTTGGCGATCCCGGGTCGGTGCCGCTCCGGCTGCAGGCCGCGGCGGCCGCGGTAGAAGGCGACGAGCGGGCGCGGGTGGCGGCCATAGCCCTGGCCCGTCGGATCGGCCTGGCACCGTTTGAGCTGGACGCAGCGGCTAAGCCGATCTACCATGCCGGCGCTGTTTTCGCGGCAAACTTTCTGGTCACCATTGCCGCCACGGCGCGGCGCCTCTTTGAGCGGGCCGGTGTCCCGCCCGACCTGGCCGCGCGGGGTCTGGCCACGCTTATGGGGGGCGTACTGGAGAACGTGATCAAGAAGGGGGCGCCGCGCGCCCTCACGGGTCCGGTCAAACGCGGAGACGCGGAAACCGTGCGGACCCATCTCCAGGCGCTGGATCCGGCCGATGCGGCGCTGTACCGATCCCTGAGCAAGGCGACTCTGGACATCGCGGAACTGACCGCGGAACAACGTCGTGCCGTGGAGAGGGCGTTGGAGGGGTGACAACAGGACGGACAGAGGCGGACAAGACGGACAGGCGGACGGAAACCAGGGCTGCGAACTACCAAAAGGGCTAACGTGGCGGTTTGAAATCAGCGGGTCCGTCCGCTTGTCCGTCCTGTCCGTCCCTGTCCGCCTCCGTTACTGTGGCCTCAGATTCCTCCGCAAATCCCCCAGGTTCAAGATCGGCGTGCCGCCTTCCGTCGGTACCAGGATGATGGTGTTGTTCGAGGTCCGCATTTCGTGCAGCACCTCCAGGTACTGCTTCATCAGGGCTTCGGGCGTCAGCGTCTGATTGAGCAGCCGCTGCTGCTCGGCCTGAAGGCGCGCAACCTCCACGCGGTGCCGCTCGGTCTGGATCTGCTGCTCTTGCGCGATCTTGTTGTTGATGGCCTGCACCACCTGGGGTGGCGGCTGGAGGTCTCGCAGAAAGAACGCTGTCACCGTGGCGATGCGGAACGGTCCCCCGCCGGCCCGCGGCTCGGTCACCAGGGCCGAATCCACCTCGGCCTCCATGGTCGAGGCGATGGCGCTCCGCCGGGCGATGTCGTTGATGGAGAACTGCACCATGCCGTCGCGGACGCCGTTGCGGATGGCGTTGCGGACCGCGCTATGGATCTGTTCTTCGCTCCCGATCTCGGTGAAGATGCTGGGCGCCGCGATCGGATCGATCTGCCAGCGAAGCGCCACGTCCAGTGTCATCCCCATCTGTTCGTTGGAGAGCGCCGCGATGTTCTCAGCCTCTTCCCCCTGCTCCGGGAACTGCTCCTCCCGGGAGGAAAACCGTTCCACCAGGGACCACGGCGTCACGAACCGGATGCCGGGGAGCAGCGGGTCGGGAGCTACCTTGCCGAAGGCGTGCCGCACGCCCACCTCGCCCGGCTGGATCACCACGATGGCCGAGCCGACGACGAAGAGGCCGCCCAGCCCAACGAGTGCGAGGCTCACCATGCGCAGCAAGCCGGCAAGCGGTTTCGGGCCAGTGGGGCCCATGGCGCGCAGGCCATTGACGATTACCAGACCGACGGTGACGAAAATGGCGCCGATGACGAGTTTGGACATTGGAGATTCCGCGTGCGGGATGGGGGAAGATACGGCTGAGCGGCAGAGCGGCACAGCGGCAGCGTGTCGGGTCTACTCCGCTGCCGCCCTGCCGCTCTCCCGCTCTGCCGCTTCAGGTCTCAGACAGTCTCTTATACTGACTCAAGTTTCTCAACGCCGCCGCCCGCTTGCCCGCCTTCTCATACAGCGTGGCCAGATTGAAATACGCGTCGGCAAGGGCCGGGTCGGCGCCCACGGCCTGTTCGTAGGCCGCGATGGCCCGGTCGTTGTGGCCCAGGTCCTCGAGGGCCAGCCCCAGGTTGAAGGCCGCCGTGGCGTGGAGCGGGTCGGTGGCCAACGCCAAACGGCAGTGCACCGCCGCGTCCGCGGCGCGGCCCATTTCCTGGAGCAGGCGCGCCAGGTTCACGTGGGCGTTGGCGTGATGCGGGTTGATCTCCAACGCCCGGCGGTAAGCGTCGCGGGCCTCGTCGGGCGAGGATGCCTCCAGATCGAGGCCCACCTGGTACCAGTTGGCTGCCGAGAGATGCTCTTCCGCCTGGCGCGCCGCGGCGGCCAGGCGGCGGGCGGCAGGCCGGGCGCGTTGAGCCAGTTCGCTCACGTGGAAGTCGATCTGGAGTTGGCCCGACTCCGGATTCCAGGCGGTATCCCCGTCCATCACCACGACGCGCCCGCCTTCTGCCGCGATGCGGACCTCGGACAGCGGCTTGCCTTCGGGGAGCTGGCGCCGGAGAGCGCGCAGGGCGCGCCGCACCCGCCGGGGTGGGACCTTGGCGTCGCTCAGGCCTTTGGCGGCGCGCAGCAACACCAGGTCCTGGAAGCTGAAGAGATAGATGCGGCGGGGGCCGCGGGACGGCGCGAGGAAACCGCTGCGGGCGAAGCGTCTTACCTGGCGCTGCGAGAGGTTGAGGAGGGTTGCGACGTCGCGGGTAGTGTATCCCGTCATCGCAATCCACACGCTGAAGTGTGGGCTCGGGTCTGAATCGCGCTACAGCGCGCTATCCCGCCTTGCGTTTCGGCGTCTGGCGCTTGGCGGTTGTGCTCTCTGGGGGTGCGGATGCGCGCTTGGCCGGCTTGCGCCCGGGCGTGGCGCTCCCGGCCCTGCCGCCCCGTGCGATGCTGGCCTTCAGCGCCTCCATGAGATCAATGATCTGGGTCTTGGGCGCCTCGGCGGGCTCTTCGGTGATCTCGTGGCCTTCCTTCTTGCGGTTGATCTGTTCCTCCATCCGGACGCGCACGTTGTCCTTGTAGGCCTCCGGGTGGAAGTCCTCGGTCTTGAGCTGCTCGATCAGCTGCATGGCCAGGGTCAACTCGTTCTTCTTCACTTCGGTGTCATCGAGCGGTACCTCTCTGGCGGAGCGCACCTCGTGGTGATAGTGGAGCTGCTCCATCACCAGCCGGCCGTCCTGAGGGCGCACCAGGATCAGGTACTGCTTCCCGCGCGCGGCGTACTGGCCAATGGCGGCGCGGCCGGTCTCGTCCAGGGCCGCGGCCAGCAGCTTGTAGGCCCGCTCCCCGCCTTTGCCCGGTCCCAGGTAGTAGACCCTGTCGACGTACACCCGGTCCACCTTTTTGAGCGGCACGAACTCCATGACGTCAATCCGCTCGGTCTTCTGTTCTTGGAGCGCTTTGTACTCTTCCTCGGTGAACGTGACGTACTGGCCCTTGGTAAACTGGTAGCCTCTCATGCGGTCATCGTTCTCGACGCCCTCGCCGTCCTTCTCGCACACATACTTCTGTTTCAGGCGGGAGCCACATTTCTTGTGCAGCCAGTTGAACGCGATGCTGGCGGAGGTTTCACTGGCCGAGTAAAGCTCGACGGGCACGGAAACGAGCCCAAAGGAGACAGTTGCGGAGGCGATAGGGCGAGCGGGCATAGGAAGGGATGATAGTAAAGGAACGTCCCATCGGGCAAGCGATGAGCGGTCAGCAATCAGCGGTCAGGCGTCTGCAATCCGTGCGCAGCGGGCCGGGGGAAAGTCCTTAAGACGTTGGGGGGACTGGAGTTCTGGCGTAGTGAGATAACGCGTAATCACCGCAGAGAAACGCGGAGAACTGCGGAGAACCATGCCGTCCCAGCCTCCGCCGAGATATTCTTCCTCGGAACCGATGCCAACCTCGAAGACGCCGTCCCCTGACCTGCTCACTCGCTACCGCGAGAAGCGCTCATTCGAGGGCACGCCCGAGCCCGCGGGCGTGGTCGCCGCGGCACCGTTCGCGGGCGGGCTGTTCGTGGTGCACAAGCACGCGGCCACTCGGCTCCACTACGATCTCCGCCTCGAGATGGAAGGAGTGCTGCGTTCCTGGGCCGTTCCCAAGGGACCCTCGCGCAATCCCCAGGACAAGCGGCTCGCGGTCTTCGTGGAGGACCACCCTATTGAATACGGGGACTTCGAGGGGCTGATCCCTGAGGGGAACTACGGGGCGGGTGCCGTGATCGTGTGGGACCGGGGGCAGTGGGTGCCGCTGGAGGACCCAATAGAAGGACTCAAGAAAGGAAAGCTCCTTTTCAACCTCAAGGGCTACAAGCTCCGGGGTCGCTGGACCCTGGTGAAGATCAAGAGCAAGAAGCGGGAGAACACCGGCAAGGAATGGCTGCTGATCAAGGAGCGGGACGGGTACGTCTCCGCCAACGGCGATCGGTTCGAAGAAGGGTCGGTGCTGTCCGGGCTCACGGTGGAAGAGCTAGGGGAAGGGAAGGACCGGGCTCAGGCGGTGCGCCGGAAACTCGAGCGCCTGAAGGCGCCGGAGCGGGCGGTGCGTGCCCAAGATGTGAAGCTCATGCTGGCCGAGACGCGGGAGGACCCGTTCTCCCGCCAGGGCTGGGTATACGAGATCAAGTACGACGGGTACCGGATCCTGGCCGAGCGGGCCGAGGGAGAGGGGGTGCTGATCACCCGGAACGGCCATGATGCCACGGGCACCTTTCCGGAGGTGGCGCGGGCGGTGAAGGCGCTCCCGTACGAGCACCTGGTGTTGGATGGCGAGGTGGTGGTGCTGGATGAGTCGGGCCGGCCCTCGTTCGACCGGATGCAGAAGCGGGGGCGGCTCACGCGGGGCCCGGAGATCCGGCGGCTGGCTGTCGAACTGCCTGCCACCTACTTCGCGTTCGATCTCCTGGCGTTCGAGGGCTTTGACCTGCGGGGCCTGCCGCTCCTGGAGCGGAAGGAGATGCTGCGA
>DASWGV010000114.1:0-4320 GCA_036393515.1 Gemmatimonadales bacterium
GTTCGCCATGGAAGCCGTGGCCGAGCTTGCCGCCCTCATGGCTGACAAGGGCGCGTTCGACATCCGGCTGGAAGCCGCCATGGCCAAGATGTGGAATTCGGAGCAGGGCTGGCGGATCATTGACGACACCATGCAGATCCGGGGCGGCCGGGGGTACGAGACCGCGTCGAGCCTCAAGGCGCGGGGCGAGAAGCCGGAGGCGGTGGAGCGCCTCATGCGGGATTTCCGGATCAACCTGATCTTCGAGGGCTCCAGCGAGATCATGCGGCTGTTCATCGCGCGCGAGGCGGTGGACACGCATCTCAAGGTGGCGGGCGCCCTGGTAAACCCCAAAGCAACGGTAGCGGCCAAGATTCCGGCGTTGTTCCGCACCGCGCTGTACTACGCCACGTGGTATCCCGGCAAATGGCTGGGCTGGGGTTGGTGGCCGCGTTATCAACACTTCGGCCCGCTGGCCGGCGATCTGCGCTATGTCAACCGGGCGTCGCGCCGCCTGGCGCGATCGTTGTTCCACGCCATCGTGCGCTTTGGGCCCAAGCTGGAGAAGCGGCAGGCGGTGCTGGCGCGGCTGGTGGAGATCGGCGCGGAGCTGTTCGCCATGAGCAGCGCGTGCGCGCGGGCCCAGAAGCTCCGCATGAGCCGCTCGCCTGAAGACCGGGCTCAGGGACCTCAGGCGGTCCATCTTGCCCGGGTGTTCTGCCGGGTGGCACGCCGGCGGGTGGAAGAACGGTTCGACCGCCTGTTCGACAACGACGACGCGGCGGTGTATCAACTGGCCCAGCGCGTATTGGCGAACGAGCTGGTGTGGGTGGAACAGACGAGCTAGCGGTTGGCGTGATCCCCGTCACGCTCGGTCGGCGGCGAGCCTCCTTGCGGGTTCCCGTCCCGGCCTCACATTTGCTCCGCTAATTCGCGCGCCGGCGCTCCACGTCCCAGGGAGGCCTCTGGCCTCGGGAGCGGTCTCCTAAGTCCTTCATGACAAAGCACATGCGCCGGTTGGGCCTGGTTGGCCCGTTGGCGGTGGGTGCCACGATTCTGGTGGCCAGCTGTTTCAACGACGCCTCAGGCCCGGGGAAGATCTTCGCCGGTTACTTCGCGCTCGCCCCCTCATTCCAGAGCGACGCGGCCGACATTGTGCCGGTGGACCGCCTGCGGCTCACCCTGCGGCGGGTCAGCGACAGTTCCCTGGCGCTCGACACCACCGTCTCGATCCCGCCCGGCGCTGATTCAGTCGACCTCTCGTTCACCGTCCCGCTGTTCGCCCAGACGGAGCAGTTCGTCCTCCGTTTGGCGCTGATCTCCCCGGCGGGGGATACGGTCTTTCGGGCAGGCCCATTGGTGGTAATCCCGACGACCAGTACCAGCCAGGTCCAACCGTTGAAGGTCCCGGTGGTGTATACCGGCGCGGGTGCGCAAGCGGCCGGCGTCCGCATCCTCACCAACGATCTCCCGGTCTTCTCCGGCGACACCGTCATCCTGGCGGGGGAGGCGTTCGACAGTAACGACGTGGTCATTCCCGGCACGCCGATCGCGTGGTCGTCTCTCGATACCTCGAGAGCCCGGGTTCCGGACGCGGCCGAGGGGAGAGTCGTTGGCGGCGCGCTCCGGGGCACGGCGTCCGTGATCGCCCGGCTGCTCACCGGTCCGGCAGACACCACCGGCGTGCGCAACCAGCCTCGGCCCAGCACGGCGGTCATCGTAAGCGGCAATAACCAGACAGATACCGTGGGATCGGGACTCACCAACCCGATCCGCATCCGCGTCGGCGCGACCGACGGGCTCGGGGTGAGTGGCGTTCGCGTCGTGTTCTCCGTGTTGTCCGGCGGCGGCACGCTCGCGCCGGACAGCGCACTCACCAACGATTCTGGCCTGGTCCAGGTGTCCTGGACGCTGGGACCGCTCGCTGGGACGCAGCAGATGCGCGCGCGGGTGCGGGCGGCCATCGCCGATTCGCTGCTCACCATCAGCGCGACCGCGCAGAGCCTCCAACCGGCGGTTGTCCTGATCACGCCGGCCGGTGACACGCTCACCGCTCTGGGCGATACCACGCGCTTCAGCGCTACGGCAGACGACGCCTTCGGCAACCCCATCCCGACCGCGACCTTCACCTGGACGACCTCCACCGGCGCTATCGCCACCGTGAACCCAACCGGCCTGGTCACGGCCGTCGGGAACGGCACGGCGCAGATCGTCGCCACCTCCGGCGGCGTAGCGGATACGGTCCAGGTGTTGGTCGCTCAGCAGGTAACATCGCTCGCCATCACGCCGCCTTTGGACACGATCAGGGCGCTGGGCGACACCCTTCAACTCACGGCGCTCGCGGTCGACAGCCGCGCGAACGCCGTGACCGGCGCCGGCATCATCTGGACCTCGTTGGCGGCCGGCATCGCCACGGTAGACGCCAGTGGCCGCGTGGTGGGCCTGGCGAACGGAACCGCGCCTATTGTCGCGGCCAGTGGGCCGGCCGCGGACACCGCGTCGGTGGTGGTGGCGCAGGCGGCCAGCCGGCTGGCGCTGGCGCCGCCCAGCGACACCGCGAACGCCCTGGGTGACACGGTTGCCTTCACCGCGCAGGCGCTGGACAGCCGCGACAGCGTTATCGCCGGCGCCGCGTTCACCTGGACGTCGCGGGATACCACCATCGCCCGGGTGAACCCGGCCGGTCAGGCCGTCGCGGTTCGGGTGGGGACAGTGCGGTTGATCGCCGCGAGCGGTCCGGCCACCGACAGCGTGACGCTGCTGGTGCGACAGATCGCCACCCAATTGGCTTTCATCACGCAGCCCACCAATACCGTCGTGGGCGACACCGTCACACCGCCCATCCAGGTGGCGATTCAGGATGTCCGTGGCAACCAGGTCGCGACTGCCACGGACAGCGTGTCCTTGAGCCTGCTGCCCGACCCCGGTTGCGGTGGCGGTGACGCTCCATGGGCGCGGGCGCTGGCGGGTGTTGCGACCTTCGACACGGTGCTCATTGACAACCCCTGCCTCATCGGCACCGGATACCGGGTCATCGCCACGGCGGCCGGCCTGGCGGCGGACACCAGTACCACGTTCGACATTCTCGCGCCACCGAACCTGGTGTCCTGGATCGCCCCGGTGAGCGGGAACTGGAGCGACGGGACCAAGTGGAGCACGGGAGCGCCCCCCACAGCCTCGGACACGGTCATCGTCACCCAGAGCGGGACCTATGGGGTGACGCTGGACGTGGATCCGGCGTTCGCCGACCTCGAGATTGGGGCTTCCAGCGGCACGCAGTCGCTTGACGTGAACGGCCGCACCGTCTCCGTGACCGGAAACAGCCTCACCGTTGGGCCGAACGCCGTGCTGAACTTTGGCTCTGGCACCATCAACGGTCCGGGCACCATCCGCGTGTACGGCGCGTTCAACTGGACCGGCGGGACCATGACTGATGTGGGCGCCACGCGGATCGAGGTGGGCGGGACGCTCACCATGAGCGGCGGGGCCCGGAACCTGACCGGTGGACGCGTCGTGGCGAATTTCGGCGCGGCCACGTGGTCGGCCGGGAACATTCAGGGCGGCTCGGCCGGCACCTTCCGCAACGAGACGGGCGCCACCCTCACCATCACCGGTGATGTCAGCCACCTGAACTCCTTCGGTGGCGCCACGCCCCGGTTCGTGAACGCGGGCACCCTGGTGCGCACCCCGGCGACCGGGACCTCCACCTTCAGCGCCGCGTTCGACAACAGCGGCACCGTAGATGTCCAGAGCGGCAGCCTGAGCCTCACGGCCGGCGGTACCTCCAGCGGCAGCTTCGCCGTCCAGACCGGCGATACGCTGACCTTCGGCGGCGGCACGCACACGCTGGAGGCCAGCTCCAGCGTGGCCGGCGCGGGCGCCGTGGAGTTCTCCGGTGGGACCACCGCGGTGGCAGGCAGCTACGCGGTCACGGGAGCCACGCTGGTGACCGGCGGCACGGTCAACTTCAACGCCGCGGCCAGCACGGTGGGGCTGGTGGTGAGCAATGGCATCCTGGGCGGCACCGCCACGCTCACCGCCAGCGGCACCTTTGATTGGACCGGCGGGTCGCTCTCGGGCGGCGGCGGCACGGGGATGACGCGGAGCACCGGGACCTTCACCATGAGCGGCGGCCCGCGGAATCTCACCGGCGACTACACCCTGGCCAACGCGGGGACGGCCACCTGGTCGGCCGGCAACATTCAGGGCGGCTCGGCCGGCACGTTCCACAACGAGGCCGGCGGCACGCTCACCATCACCGGCGACGTGAGTCACCTGAACTCCTTCGGTGGCACGGTGCCGCGGTTCTTCAACGAGGGCACGCTGCTGCGGACCACCGCG
>DASWGV010000115.1:0-2864 GCA_036393515.1 Gemmatimonadales bacterium
GGAGCTTGCGCATCACCGCCACCACGGCGCGGAGCTTGACCACGCCGTGGTCGTCCACCAGACGGCGGTAGTATGCGTGAAACACCCCGCCCCGCTGGACCAACCGATAGGCGCGGCAAAGAACAGCACATGCCGCAGGCGGGAGCGGCCCCGTTGGGTGATGCGGTAGTGTACCTTCTCCGGCGTGCGCGTCCCCGACGCGCTGGCGTAGAGGTTGAGCCCGGCGTGCTTGAGTACCGCCTGGGCGCTGGCAAAGTCCGCCAGCGGGCCAGTCTCCCCCAGGATGCGCGCGGCCGTCGCCCGACCCAGGCGCGGCACGACTTTCCAGCCACGCCCCTTCCGGGCAGGCGTCCAAGGTGGCGATCAGTTCCGCCTCCAGCGTCGCCCGTCGCGCCGCCCAGCGATCCAGCTCCGCGCGCAAAAACGCCAGCTCACCCACTCGCGCAGCCACGCCCTCGGTGGCCGCTAGGGAGTCGCGCGCCCCCACGGTGAGCTGCGCGACCCACGCCGCCCCCAACCGACCGCGGCTGGCTTGGCGCACCAGCCGCTCGCGGGTGGAGCGCCGCTTCGAAAGCCAGGCCGCCGGCGTCGGCGTCGCCGCCCACAGCGCCCGCCCCGTCGCCGAAAACGGATCGATCGCCGCCCCCAGCTCGGGGAAGAGCCCGAAGGCGACGTCGCGCGCTTGGTTCTGGAGGGCTGTGATCCGCTGCGTCGCCCGGTGGTCGCCCTCACCCAGCGCCCGCAGCTCCGCATAGGCGCCCTGCGGCAATCGCAGCAAGAGCCCGTGGCCTCGCTTCGTCAGCTCGGCGATTACCCCCGCATCCTTGGCATCCGACTGGTTCGGCGAGTTGTCGAACAGCTCCTGGTACTTCTTCGTGTGATGCGGCGCGATCACCCGCACGCCCACCCCCGCCGCCACCAGCCGCCCCACAAACCCCTGCCAGTACGACCCGGTGGGCTCAAACCCCACCACGACCCGGCGACGATCCCCACCGGTGCGTTCGTCCAGCCACGCCAGCAATGCCGTCGCTCCCGCCGCGGTGTTGGCCAACGAGCGCGCCGCCTCCCGCTCCCGGAGGCCGCGGCCCAGAACCGGGCGACATGGGTCTGCGACCCGATGTCCAGCCCCAACACGGCGATCCCGTCCGGAATCGGCCCCTTGGATGGCCTGACCGGCCCGCGGAATCCCTTGACCTGCGACAGCCGCTGCGCTCTCTTGCTCAGGGTGACGTGACGTCTCCTTGGGGTGGGATGACTTCGAACAACTTCTCCTGGAAGCATCCCAAAGTCCCCCAACGGAGCGTCACCACCTCGCCACAGGTCATCGCACGGACCTATAGCACTCTCCTACCCCTGGCGCGGACTCGGACGAGGTGGGCCAGGAGATGCGGCCTGCCTGCCGGCAGGCAGGGCAGTTGCACGGACGCAGCAGATTCCTGGTGCAATGCGGGTTAGCGGCCTGCACCGCGCCACGGTCGCCCCAGTGTCAACGTTCCTTACACCATCAATATCTATCGAAGTTCTTGTATTTACTGTGCCTCGCCTATCCTTCGCCGCCGGTGGCCGAAAAAACCGTTCAAACTCCTTACAAACACCCGGGCGCGCGCGGGGGCCAAGGTCTCGCCGCCACGCGGCCAGGCCCGCGGCAATGGCCGCCATGGCTACCCTTTTTGTCACCTAACTCATTCTGTTTTATGAGGCAATTTCCGACGAACGGTCCGGCGTGACGGCGGCGGCTGCCCCTGGCATGCGCCATGCAACTACACGCGGCAGAGCGGGCGGTGTGGGGCCGCACGCCGCGAGACACCGGCCGAACGGTACTGCGCGCGATCTCCACCGCCTTCTTTGCAGGTCGAACCCTCGCATCGGAGCGCAACGATGGCCACGGCAACAGGCAAGCCCCTCTCCGTGAACCACAGTCCGGGGGACTCGACGGTGCGAGTCCGCCGGTTTCATCCACGGCTCCTCCTGGGCTGGGCGATCCTGCTGTGGGGGTTGGCGGCCACGGCGACGGCCGATCTGGCGGTCGTTCTCGTCCCCACCCCCCTGGGGGGCGGGGTCTTTCAGTACGACGTCTCCGTCAGTAATACGGGCCCGCAGGACGTCGTGATCGTGACCCTCGCCGATGCGCCGATCAGCGATCCGCTCATCGAACCGAGCTTGATAGCTCCTCCCGGCTTCGTTGCCAGCTACGACTCTGGCCTAGGTTTCATCGACTTTCTCGAGAGCACCGATCTGTTTGCCGTGGGCACCACCCACGGCGGCTTCGCCTTCCAGAGTAGCGCATCCCCGCCGACCCACTTCACGAGCTTCGCGGCATTGGATCTGGATGGGGGCTTCATCTCCGGCGCGATCACCGTGGTGCCCGAGCCGGTGGGCGCGGTGCTGGCGCTCTCGGGTCTGGCGGTGCTGGCCATGGTCCGCGGGCGCAGGCTCAGGGAGGGGCAGCGTTAATCCCAACGAATGCCAATGAATGGAGGTGTCGTCATGAACCAGAGTCAGCCACGTATTCCCCGGATGGCGGTGGCCGCTGCGGTGGTCATCGGTGCCGCCCTCCCGATAGCCGCGGCGCTGCCGGTCTGGGCGGCGAGCCACAGCGACGCGCCGCTCATCAAGCAGGACCCGCAGGCGAACATCACCGATGTCTATACATTCATCGGGACGAAATACGACGACCCGGGCCAGCGGGTCCTCAACGTAGTGGTCCATGTCCGGCCGTTCTCCGATCCGGGAGACGGCGTCATGTACGACCGGTTCGCCGACGACGCCCTGTACACCATCCACCTCACCGACCCCGCCACCGGGGCGCCCAACGATCGCTACGACTTTCGCTTTTCCACGGTGACCGGCGGCCTCAAGAACCC
>DASWGV010000116.1:0-11357 GCA_036393515.1 Gemmatimonadales bacterium
TGCTACGACGAGAACGGGAATGTCCAGCAGCAGTGCAACGCCACCACCACCGCCTCGATTCGGATCCAGTGGACCGTGGATGGCACCCGCGAGACGGAGCATTTGTCGGCGAGCATCCACCACGCGCATGACGCGCTGATCAGCGGGCTGCTGGGCGAGGAAACCTCCCGCACCCACAACGCGGTTGGCACCAGCGACGATACCGTGACGATTACCCGAGAGACCTTGACGAAGACTGTCGCCGAGTCGTCGGTGGACTCGGTGCGCAACGTGGTCTTCAACCTGCCGCGGTCCACCAATCCGTGGCCGGTGTCCGGCAGCGTCGTCCGTCACGTGACTGCCACGATCACGGTCACCGGTCCCCGTGAGGAGACCCGCACGGTGACCCGCCGCATCGAAGTCACCTTCCCCCCGGACGCGCAGGGCAATGTCACCATCCAGGTCGGCAACACGACCTGCACGTTGAACCTGGTGACGCGGGCCGTAACGAACTGTAGCACCACCTGAAGACGGTGGAGGCGGTGGGGGTGGCGGAGGTCACCTCCACCACCCCCACGACCGTCCGTCCGGTCTCACCTCGCCCCTAAGGCCCTCGCCGCTTTCGCCACGTCGCGCGGTTTCACCCATAGCAAGGCCCCGTAGCGGCCGTTCCCCGCCCGGGCCGCGGCCATGGCGGTGGCGTTGATCCGGGCGGCCGCGAGTTTCTGGATCACGTCCGCGACGGCGCCGATCCGGTCGCCGCCTTCGATCAGGAACACCGTCTTTCGCGGACCCAGGGAGATGCCCGCCTTTCTAGCCGCGCGCCTAAGCTTTCCGGAGTTCTGGGGCACGAGATCGATCTGCGCCCGGCCGCCACTGGGGAAGGCCAGCACCGCCAGCAGGTTCACCCCGTCGCCCTTCAGCGTCCGCAGGACCCGGGCGCCCTGGCCCGCGCGATTGGGAACCATCGTCTTGAAGTAGTCCGCCTTGCGAATTGCCATCTTTCCCTCCCTGGCGGCCAGGAAAGCCGCCTGCCATCAGAAATGCACGCCGGGCCTCGGCGCGTCAAACCGGTCTCCACGCAGCGGGACCTTGAATCCGGCTCCGCGGTGTGCAGCTTTGCGGCATGCTCTCTTTCACGGCCGCTCGCTTCCGCCGGCGCCGCGGCGTCGCGCGTGGCGCACTCGGGGTCGCGCTCGCGCTCGGCTGCCTGCCGGCCGGACTTGCAGCGCAGCAGAACGCGGTACCTCATCCCCGGGACATCCTGGGGTTCACTCCTGGCGACGACTACCACCTCGCGGATTTCTCCCAGCTGCGGGAGTACTTCCAGCGTCTCGACGCGGCGTCGGACCGCATGCGGCTGGAGGTGTCCGGAAAGTCCACCCAGGGCCGCGACATGCTCGTCGCCGCGATTTCCGCGGCGGAGAATCTGGCCCAGCTCGACCGCTGGAAGAACATCGCGCGGCGGTTGGCCCGGGGCCGGGATCTGCCGGACGCAGAAGCGCGACAATTGGCGCGTGAGGGGAAGGTGATTGTGTGGATCGATGCCGGCTTGCACGCCGCTGAGACCGCCCACGCGCAGCATACCTTCCTGCTGGCGCACCGGATGATCACGGACGAGAGCGAGGAAATGCGCCGGATTCGGGACAACGTGATCCTGGTGCTGGCGCCCTGCGTCAATCCGGACGGCCTGGATCGGGCAGCGGACTGGTATCGGCGGACCGTCCACACGCCCCACCAGGACAGCCCCATGCCCTGGTGGTTCGATACCTACACCAGCTACGACAACAACCGCGACTTTTTCATGCAGACGCAGATCGAAACCCAGGTCGTCAGTCGGTTGCTGTATTTCGAGTGGCTGCCGCAGGTGGTGTACAACCACCACCAGGGGTTCTACCCCTCGCGGATCTTCGTGCCGCCGTTTCCCGATCCGTTTAATCCCAACATCGACGCAGGCGTGGTGCGCGGCATCGAGCTGGTGGGCGCGGCCATGCAGGACCGCTTCGAGCGCGAGGGCAAGGACGGCGTGCTGTCCCGCTACGGCTTTTCATCGTGGTACAACGGATCGCTCCGGACCACGACGTACTTCCATAACATGATCGGCATTCTCACGGAAACCACCCACGACACGCCCACACCCTTCTTCTACGACCCGGCCACGATGCCGGAGCGCTTCGGCAATGGTTGGTCCACCCGGATCGCGTCCACCAACTATCCCCGTCCGTGGAAAGGTGGATGGCTCCGGTTCCGCGATGTCCTGGACTATATGCTCACCGGTTCCCTGGCCGTCCTGGACGTGGCCGCGCGGTACCGGGAGGAACTGCTCTATCGGAACTACCAGATAGCCGCGCGTCAAATCGCGCTGGGACAAAGCGAGGCACCGGTGGCGTATGTCGTGCCGCCGGAACAGCACGATCCACCGGTGGCCGCCAAGTTCCTGGAGACCCTCATGCGTGGCGGCGTGGAGCTCCAACGGGCCGACAGCGCCTTCGTCGGCGGCAGTCGTTCCTTCCCGGCCGGCAGCCATGTGATCTCCCTGGCGCAGGCCTACCGCCCCTTCGTCAAAGACCTGCTGGAGGCGCAGGTTTATCCCGATATCCGCGCGTATCCCGGTGGTCCGCCCGTCCCACCCTACGATAACGCCGGATGGACGTTGTCCTATCAGATGGGCGTCGAGACGGTGGCCATTGATCGCCCGTTCTCGGCGCCACTGGCCGCGGTGGATTCCTTTCCCCGCGCGTTCGGCTCGGTGGCCGGCACGGCCACCTGGGGCTACGCCATCGACCCCCGGATGAACAACACCGTGGTGGCGATCGGAGCACTGATCGAGGCGGGCTATGCGCCCCGCCGATTGGCTCAACCGATTCAGGTCCGGGGCGAGACCTGGCCGCCCGGGGCGATTGTGGTTCAGCGGCGGCCGGGCGTGCAGAACCGGGTGCGGCGGCTGGCGGAGGAGCTCGGCCTGACGATTCGAGGGCTGGCGGCGGCGCCGCCGGCGGAGCTCGGGGCCCTGCGCCGCTCGCGGCTCGGGGTCTATCGCACCTACGTGACCGAATGGGTGGACGACTGGGTCGCCGGGGAAGGGTGGACCCGTTGGATGTTTGACCAGTATGGCATCCGCTATGACTCCGTGATGAACCGCGACGTCCGGGCCGGGAATCTCGGCGCGCGGTTCGATGTCATGGTGATTCCCGACCAGGGAGTGGGCGACATCCTCGGCGGATACCGCGAGGGCCGGCGGCAGTTCGAGCTGCCCCACCAGGCCCTGCCGCCGGCCCAGTACGTGGGCGGGATTGGGACCGAGGGCGTGCAGCAGCTGCGGGCGTTCGTTGAGGGTGGCGGCACCCTCGTGCTGGTGGACCGGGCCTGCGATCTCGCCACGGACCACCTGGGGTTGCCCGTGAGGAACGTCCTGGCCGGGCTGTCGCCGCAGCAGTTCTTCGGGCCCGGCTCCATTGTGCGCGTCGTGGCGGATCCGACGCACCCGCTGGCCTACGGCATGCCGGTCCACACCGCGGCGTTCTTCCGGAAGAGCCGCGCCTTCGAAACCACGGCCCCCGGCGCGCGGAGCGCGGTCCGCTACGCCGCCGACAGCGTGCTGATGAGTGGCTGGCTGGTCGGTGCGGACCTGATGGCCGGCAAGGACGCGGTGCTGGATCTGCCCATGGGCCGGGGGCGCGTGATCCTGCTCGGCTTCTCGCCGTATTTCCGCGGCCAGCCGCACGCGACGTTCAAGCTGTTGTTCAATGCCCTCTACTGAACATCGGCTGGCTTTGCCTCGTACCCTCGGGTAGCTTGCCCGTACAACTCTCTCACCGTGTGACTCGAGGTTGCCCTCCGATGTTCATTCATCCGCGATCCTGGTGGCGCACCGTAATGGGCCTGGCCGTTCTCTTCCTGTGGTCCGTCCCTGCGCTGGCGCAAACCCGCATTACCACGCCCCAAGAACACTTCGGTTTCAACATCGGCGATGACTACTTTCTGGCGACGTACACCCAGTTCCAGGCGTATTGGGCCAAGATCGACGCCGAGTCGGACCGCATGGTGGTGCAGGAGATCGGCAAGACCGCGGAGGGCCGCCCCCAGCTCATGGCCATCATCACGTCGCCGGAGAACCACCGGAACCTGGCGCGTTACAAGGAGGTGGCTGGGCGGCTGGCGCGGGCCGAGGGCCTCACGGACGAGCAGGCCATGCAGCTGGCCCGCGACGGCAAGGCGGTGGTGTGGTTCGACGGCGGCCTGCATGCCACCGAAGTGCTCGGCGCGCACCAGCTCATCGAAACCAGCTATCGCCTGGTGAGTGAGAACGATCCGGAGACCATGCGGTTCCTGAACGATGTGGTGATCCTGGCGGTCCATGCCAACCCGGATGGCATGGAGCTGGTGTCCTCCTGGTACATGCGAGAGCCCGACCCCACCAAACGCAGCACCGGCAACATCCCGCGACTCTATCAGAAGTACATCGGGCACGACAACAACCGTGACTTCTACATGGTGGCGCAGGCCGAGTCGGAGAACATCAATCGGATCCTGTACCAGGAGTGGTTCCCGCAAATCCTCTACAACCATCACCAGACGGGGCCGGCGGGCGCCGTTCTGTTCGCGCCGCCGTTCCGCGATCCCTACAACTACAACTACGATCCGCTGGTGCCCATCGGGATCGAGGGGGTGGGCGCCGCCATGCACGGGCGGTTCATCGCGGAGGGGAAGCCCGGCGCGGTGATGCGCTCCGGCGCCAGCTACTCCACCTGGTGGAACGGGGGCTTGAGGACCACCACCTATTTCCACAACATCATTGGGCTGCTGACTGAGACCATCGGCAATCCCACGCCCATTGAGATTCCGTTTGTGCCGGACATGGTCCTGGGTCGCAACGACGTTCCGTTCCCCATCATGCCGCAGCGTTGGCACTTCCGGCAGTCGGTCGAGTACTCGGTGACGGCGAACAAGGCGGTGTTCGACTATGCGTCGCGGCATCGCGAGCAGCTGCTCTACAACATCTATCAGATGGGCCGGAACTCCATCCGGCGGGGCAACCAGGACACCTGGACGCTGCACCCCAAGAAGATTGAGGCCGTCAAGGCGGCCGCGGAGCGGCAAGGTGGCCAGCAGCAAGCGGGGTTCGGCGCGCGGCGGGCCCCGACCGAGTTGTTTACCTCCATGCTCCGGGACCCGGCGGCACGAGACGCGCGGGGCTATATCCTGTCCGCCGATCAACCCGACTTTCCCACGGCCATCAAGTTCGTCAACACGCTGGTCAAGAACGGGATTACCATTCACCGCGCCACCAGCGCGTTTTCCGTGGGCGGGAAGCAATACCCCGCGGGCTCCGTGGTGATCAAGACCGCGCAGGCCTTTCGGCCCCACGTGATTGACATGTTCGAGCCCCAGGATCACCCCAACGACTTTGCCTACGCCGGGGGTCCGCCCATTCCGCCATACGACAACGCGGGCTGGACCCTGGCGTACCAAATGGGCGTGCAGTTCGATCGGATTCTCGAGAGCTTTGACGGCCCGTTCGAGAAGACCATCGGGTTGCTGAAGCCCCCGGCGGGCTCGGTGGCGAACGCGGACCGCGCCGCGGGATTCCTGCTTTCCCACGCCGTGAACGACGCCGCCATTGCCACTAACCGTTTGATGGCGGCTCGGCACGAGGTGTACTGGCTGACGTCTCCCACGCCGGCCAACGGGAAGACCTATCCGGCCGGGACCATCTACATCCCGGCGAGGGGCGGCGCCCCGCAAGTGGTGCGCCAGCTGGCCAGCGACCTTGGGCTCAACTTCGACGGGGTGGCCACCATGCCGAATGGCGGGAACCTGCGCCTGAGGCCCGTCCGGATCGGCTTGTGGGACCGGTATGGCGGCTCCATGCCCTCGGGTTGGACCCGGTGGTTGCTGGAGCAGTACCAGTTCCCGTTCGAGGTGGTGTATGCCCCGACCCTGGACGCCGGTCGCCTTGCCACCAAGTACGACGTGCTGATCTTCCCGACCGACGCCATGCCGTCCGATCAGCAGAACGAGTTTGCCCAGTTCTTTGGGCGTGGACCCGATCCCATGAGCGTCCCCGAGGAGTACCGCCTGCGGCTGGGGTCGGTCACCGCGGACAAGACTATCCCGCAGCTCAGGCAATTCATGGACGATGGCGGCACGATCATCACCATCGGGACCTCGATCAGTCTGGGGCAGCGGGTCGGGTTGGCCGTGGGTGATCAGTTGGCGGACGGATCCGGCAAGCACCTTCCCCGGGAGCAGTTCTACGTGCCCGGTTCGGTCCTCCAGGTTCGGGTGGACAACACCCGTCCGGTTGCTTGGGGGGTGCCGGAGCGGGTGGACGTGTTCTTCGACAACAGTCCGGTCATGAAGTTCCTGCCGCAGGCCAGTGAGCAGGGGGTGGAGCGGGTGGCCTGGTTCGAATCGGACGCCCCGCTTCGAAGCGGGTGGGCCTGGGGCCAGCCGCATTTGAAGGGTGGGGTGGCGATGGCGGAAGCCACGGTGGGCAAGGGCAGGCTGTACATGTTCGGGCCCGAGATCCTGAACCGGGCCCAGCCCCACGGCACGTTCAAGTTCTTTTTCAACGGGATCTACCTGGCCGGTGCCCGGCCCAGCGGGTCGGCGGCGGCCGGGGGTGGCTCCCGCTAGAGTGGTCGGTTTTGGCGGCCGGGGAAGGGCCGGTCCAGGGTTGACATCGCTTTGCGCCGGTGAACATTAGGTGCCGTAGCCAGGTGTCGTAGGCAACGGGCCGGGCCCCGCCGGGGCCAGCCCGGTTTGTAATGTTCCGGGATCCAGCGGACGCCCCTCCTCAAGGGGCCGCTTGTTCACGTTTTGTCCTCAAACCCAAGGAGCAGGGAATATGACGCAGCTCCGTCAGCACAGCGTTCGAGGCTGGCTCGGCTGGGGGCTGGTGGTCGCGTTGGTCGCGGTGTTTGCCGCGCCCGCGCTGGCCCGGGCCCAGGTCGGCTCAGTCGAAGGCCGGATCACCGCCATAGGCGGCGGTCCGCTTGCGGGTGCCCAGGTAACGGTGGAGGGCACCAGTATCGGGACCCGAACCGGAGACGACGGGCGGTACTCGCTGGTCGTGCCGGCCGGGGCCCGCACTCTTCGTGTGCTCGCCATCGGGTATAAAGTGGGAAACCTCCAGGTGACGGTGGTGCCGGGCGGCAGCGCCACGGGGAACGTCGAGCTGTCCCGGAGCGTGTTGCGCCTGGACGAGGTGGTGGTGACCGGCACCGCGGGCGAGACCCGGCGTCGGGAGCTGGGGAACTCCATTGCCCAGATCAATCTGGCCACAGAGGTGAAGGACCCGTCGTCCAGCGTGGATCAGCTACTCCAGGCCCGGACCGTCGGCCTGGACGTGATGCAGACCGGCGCCAGCGCCGGCGCGGGGGCGCAGATCCGCCTGCGGGGCGGTGTCAGCGTGACGCAAAGCAACCAGCCCATCATCTACATTGACGGCATCCGGGTTCGCAGCGAAGGCTACCGACGGAGCCAACCGGCCGCGGGTGCTGACTTTGACGGCCGCGGCGCAAACATCCAGTCCAGTCCGTTGAACGACATCAACGCCGGCGACATCGAGCGCATCGAGGTGATCAAGGGTGCGGCCGCCGCGACCTTGTACGGCACCGAGGCGTCCGCCGGCGTGATTCAGATCTTCACCAAAAAGGGCAGCCGCTCCTCTGAGCCGCGGTGGACTGTCCAGACGGATCAGGGGATTACCCAAATTCGGCCGTTTGGCCCGGATTGGAATCCCTACTTCTACCTGACGCCCGCCGACAGCATGGGTCTGGACGCCAACAACCAGCTGCTCACAGTGGAGGACCGTTCGGTCACGGCCGGTCAATGCCATCCCAACCCGGCCAACAACGCGCGCTGCTCCTGGGTTCGAAACGGGTGGCGGCAGAAGTACGCTGGTTCCGTGGCGGGCGGCTTTGACGTGTTCCAGTACTTCCTGTCCGGGTCGTTCGACGACATTGACGGCATTCTGCCGCAGGACAACGAGAAGAAGCTCGCCACGCGGGGCAATTTCTCGTTTGACGTGTCCGAGAAGATCAGGTTGGATTTCAATACTGGTTATACCAACTACCGGATCCGGAACACACCCTCAGGAAACAACGCGCAGGGCTTGCTGCTGAACGTGTACCGCCAGGAAGGGAATTACCGGTCCAATGGCGACCCTGCCGTGCTGGACTCACTGCTCAACCAGACCCTCGGGACGGAAATCGACCGCCTGATCACCGGTGGAACGGTGTATTACACCCCGGTATCGTGGTTCACCAACCGGTTCACGGTGGGCTACGATCTGGCGCAGCAGGAAAACCGCGGCCTGCGTCCCTTCGGGTTCGTGTCGGCGCCGTTGGGGATCCTGTACGATGAGCAGAATAAATACACCGTGCTGACGGCGGATTATGCCGGCAACGTGGACTACCGCGTGAGTGGAAGTTTTGCGGGTACGTTCTCCTTCGGCGGTCAGTCGGTGGCAGACGAGCGGCTGCGGACGCACGCATTCGGACGGAACTTCGCCGGTCCGGGTGAGCCCACCGTCACGGGGGCCGCGCTGTGGATCGCCGCGGAGGACCGCGAGCGCGTGGTCAACGCCGGGTTCTTTGTGCAGAATGTATTCAAGCTCAGCGACCGGTATTTCATCACCGGCGGCGCCCGGTTTGACGGGAATAGCGCCTTTGGTGAATCCCTCGGCCTCCAGGCCTATCCCAAGGTGAGCGTGTCCTATGTGACGTCGGACGAGGCCTTCTGGCCGGACGCGTTGGGTGAGCTGAAGCTTCGCGCCGCCATGGGCTATGCCGGCCGCGCCCCGGGCATCTTCGACAAGGTGCGAACCTGGAACCCGGTCCCGGTGGCCGGCCAGCCCGGTTTCTCGCCGGACAACCTGGGCGACTCGCTGGTAGGTCCTGAGCGGACCCGGGAGATCGAGGTGGGCTTTGAGTCAGGGCTATTCAACAACCGGCTCTCCACGGAATTCACCTACTATCACCGG
Organism: Gemmatimonadales bacterium; assembly: GCA_036393515.1. Taxonomy (GTDB): domain Bacteria; phylum Gemmatimonadota; class Gemmatimonadetes; order Gemmatimonadales; family GWC2-71-9; genus JACQHC01. The sequence goes on from DASWGV010000116.1 coordinate 8,969, forward strand.
CGGACCAGCGATGCGTTGCTGGCCGTCCGGCAGGTCCCCTCGAACGGGGGCTGGGATGCTCAGACCGCCAACGTCGGCGTGATCCAGAACAAGGGCATCGAGTTGGCGCTGAACGCCAGCTTGATTGACAAGCCCGACTTCGGTCTCGATTTAGGCGGCTCGGTGTACACCAACAACAGTCTGGTGGTTGACCTCGGTGACGCCGTTCCATTTGAGTCGGGCGGCGGCTGGGTGGAGGAGGGGTTCCCGGTCATGGTGGCCCGGGGTAAGCACTTCAAGAATCGAGACGTGATCGGGGCCGCGCCGGACACCGCGTGCCTGGCCACCGATCCGTGCGCTGCGGACGGGCAGTACGTGTTCGGTCCGCTCCAGCCCACCAAGATCCTGAGCGGTAGCGCGACGCTGCGGCTTCCCCGGGGGATCCAGCTCTCGGCGCGCGGCGAGCGTCAATCCGGCGCGTGGATTGCTGATGGGGCCAGCGACGCCGGTCTGTCACGCTCAGTGAGGTCGTGGCCCACGTGCCTGCGCGCGGTGCTGGTGCTCGCCTCGGACGGCGCCGCCAACGACGCCGCGCAGCGCGCTACGGCCCTGACGCCCTTCGAGCAGACGGTCTGTCCGGGTTCCGGTCGGGTATATGACGGGGATGCCCTGTGGTACAAACAGGACTTCTTCAAGTTGCGGGACCTGACGCTCACGGTGCCGGTGACGTTTGCGGTGCCGTCGGCCGAGACGGCCGTACTGCGCGTCAGCGTGCAGAACTACTTCAAGAAGGTCTACGACTTGCCGCTGTTCGACCCCGAGATGGTGTCGCGGAACTCGCTCACCGACCAGAACCGCAGCATTTCCGAGCACGTGCCGCCGCCGGCGACGATTACCGCGTCGCTGCGGATCACGTTCTGAGGGGGGGGCCATGAACGGCTATCAACCGACTACCGAAAGGCTCGGCGCCATGAAACGCCTTGAGCTGCGCTTAGGAGTCCCGGCGGCTGCCGTCGCCACAGTGCTGGCGGTTTCCGCCTGCAACTTCGACGTGATCAACCCCGGGCCGATCCAGGACGAGTTTCTGGACAGCACGACCGCACACGCCGGCATAGTAAACGGCATGCAACGCTCCCTCCAGGATGCCCTTGACTGGGTCTATTATTGGGGAGCGGCCATGACGTTCGAGATCAACCCGGCCGGCTCCACCGGCAGCTTTGGCATCCCCGCGAACGTGCAGAACGGGAAAATGGACCCCGATGATGGCAGCGGCCGTTGGAGCGACGCGCAGAATGCACGGTGGGTGGCGGAAGACGGGATTCGACGGTTCCAAGAGGTGTATGACGCGGCCACGTTCGATACCCGCCTGGTGGTGGCGCGCGGGTACATGTGGGCCGGCTATGCCAATCGTCTGCTGGGAGAGAACTTCTGCGAGGCCGTGATTGATGGGGGCCAGCGGGAGGCGCACACCGTGTTCTTGACGCGTGCGGAGCAGCATTTCACCGACGCGATTCGGGTTGGCACAGGGGTTGGCGGAACCAACGGGACCGCTGTGGTGAACGCCGCCACGGCGGGGCGGGCCTCGGTGCGGGCGACCCTCGCGACGCTGAACTCCAACAACACCACGACGTGGGCGGCCGCCGCGACCGACGCCGCAGCCATCACGTCGAACACGTTCGTGTTCCAGATGACGAACTCGAATCAAGACTTGAACCAGTACAATCACCTCATGTGGGCCGGGTCGGCGACGGCGGTGACCCAGGGCTCGCCCTATCGGGCCCATACGCAGTGGGGCACGTACTACGAAGACTACTACACCACGACCGGTGACACCCGCGTGGCGTTTGTCATTGCGCGGAATTCGTCGGGAGCGCTCCTGCGGGGGGACGCCAACGTGGGGCGGTTCGGCACCAATTGCACCAAGACCATTGGTACCCAGGTGTTGTGCGCCAGTGCCCTGAGGGTGCCGTTCCTGCCGCAGGACAAGTTCACGGCGCAGACCACCCCGACCAACCTGTCCAGCGGCTGGGAAATGCGCCTCATCCGGGCGGAAGAGCGGCTGGTGGCGAACGATCTGGCAGGCGCCATGGCGCTGATCAACGTCCGGCGCCAGGCGTTGACGCCGGCGCAGCCGGATTACGACGCGGCCACGATGAGCCTTGCCGATGGTTGGACCGCGCTCAAGTCTGAGCGTGGGCTGGAGCTGTGGTTGGAGGGCCGGCGCCTGGGTGACCTCCGCCGGTGGGCAGCCGCCAATTCACCCGGAACGACCTTTGATGGGGCATACTTCCTCCAAGCTGGTGTGCTGACCCGGACGGAAGACATGTCGGCCCGGGACCTGTGCTTCCCCATTGGGCGGGCCGAGTTGGAAACCAACCCCAACCTCCGTCCGTGACGGACGTGGCACGGC
>DASWGV010000117.1:0-7379 GCA_036393515.1 Gemmatimonadales bacterium
GGACGGTCCTGGCAGTTGACCGTCAGCAGCGTCTCGTAGAAGTGGGCGAACACCAGCCGCTCGGCCCTGGTGGTGGGAACGGGCGCGTGATCGCGGGCCACGGTGCCGGCAACCCCGACGATCAGGGTATCGGGGGGCGGACCGGCGGCGGTCAGCAGCGCGCAGCGTTCGGCGACGGGGTCCGGCAAGGCTGGCGGCGTGCGGCCGCACGCCGCCACCACCGGGGCAGCCAACAGGGCGACGACGCGTGATTTCATGGTTGTGGCAGAGCCGTCCGTCTTAGGTACCCCGCACGCGCGGCAGCGCCTCGCTGGCCGTCTGGTTCCGGAGATAGGGGACCGGGGGTGTCCCGCTCGGGCTACGAACGATGATGACGCTACGGCGCTGTGAGCACCACCGAGGTTGCGGTGTAGGTTGGCGCCGCCCAACCGCCGGGCTGATTGACGCTGGCGAACGTGCCTGTCACCGGGGCGCCCGTGAGGATCGTGAAGGTGTTGCCCGCCGTCGGCACGAACCCGCCGACCAACGAGTAGGTGAGCGTGCCGCTCAGCGTCGCCGTACTGCTGACGGTCACCTGGCTGTAACCTGTGCCGGCCACGGTTCCGCCGATCTCCATGATCAGCGTCCCGCTGGTATTCAGGCTCCCATTGATCTGCAGGATCCCTGCCGAGCTCGGGCCCGGCTGCACGGTGATCGTTCCCTGGTTGACCAGCGCGGCGTTGATCCCCCGCGCTCCGCCGGTCCCCGGCAACGAGCTGATCGTCCCTCCCGCTGCGTTGGTCAGCGTCCCGCTGATATTCAGCAGGGCATTGTAGGCGGACCCGATGCTGGTCAGCTCGATCGTCCCGTTGTTGGTCAAGCTGGGCACGTTGAGGGTCGAGAACCCCGTCGTCCCGTCCGGCTGGAGCCGGATGGTCGAGCCGGCAGCCGTCGTCAGCGCCCCGTTGATCGCGCTGGTCCCGTTGGCCACCACCAGCCCCTGGTTATCCAGCGCGCTGGTCGCCCCAATCGTCCCGTAGAACAGCGTCAGCGTCTGCCCGGCCGCGTTGGTGACCGTCCCCGGCCCGTTCACCGTGGAGCTGTTGAGCGTGAGCGCGGTCGTGGCCGTGGACAGGTCGACGCCGGTTCCCAGGTTTACCGTCGCGCTGCTCGCGGTCAGGGCGCCCAGGGTGAACGCCGCCTGGAGGTCCGCCGTGGCCGAGGTCAGGCTCAGCGTTCCGCCGCCGTTCAGCGTCGCCCCGATACCCTGATCGTCGGGGTTGCCGGCACCGTGGCCCGCGATCACGCGCCCGTGCCCACCACCAGGGCCGAGCGGCTGGTGTTCGCCCACTTCTACGAGACGCTGCTGACGGTCAACTGCCAGGACCGTCCCCTTCCCGCGCTCGCCGAACGGTGGAGCGTGACCGAGGGCGGACGCCGCGTGAGCTTCACGCTCCGCGATGGCGCCCGCTTCTGGGACGGTGCTCCGGTAACGGCGCAAGACGTCCTGGCCTCCTGGGCGGACCACGAATGGCTGGTCTCCTCGGCCGCCGCGCCCGATCCCCGCACGGTCAGCGCCTGGTTGGCGCGGCTCGATCCCGATGTCGCGCGGTTGTTCGCCGACCCCCGCCTTTCGGTCACCCGGCCTGGAAAGGAGGCCTCGGGGCCCGTCGGCACGGGGGCCCTGCGGCCCGTGGAGTGGACCTCGACCCGGATCGTCGCCACGCCGCCCGGCCGTGAGCGGCCGGTGATCGTCTTCCGCACCGAGGTTGGGGCGGACCCCCGGGACCTGCTGGAGAGCGGGACCGACCTGGTGATGACGGACGACCCCGCCACGCTTGAGTACGCGCGCGGCCACCCCGGTCTCGACGTCGTTCCATTGCCCTGGGGGCGGACCTATGTGCTGGCGGGAGCCGGCTTCGGCGCGTTGACCGGCGGGGACAGCCTCGCGGCTCTCGTCGTGTCCGCCGCGGTCCGGGCGGAAGTCCGCGCCGCTGAGCCACCCTTCTGGTGGACTAGTGTGGACGTGTGCGCCGATTCCCCCTTGCTCGGAACCACCGTCCCGTCGGGTCCCGCGATGCGGCGCATCGCCTATGCTGCCGGCGACCCGATAGCGCAGGACCTGGCCGGACGTATCGTGGCGTTGGCGGCCGCCGGCCGAGCCCTGGGCGGCGGACAGGTGCGCGCGGTGGGGATGCGTCCGGAGGCCTTTGACTCGGCGTTGTTCGTGGGAAGCGAGTTTGCCTTCGTGACGGCAATCAGCAAGCAATCCCATCCGGCTTGTGTCCCGGCGGCCCTCAAACGGAGTGTGCCGCTGCTGGACGCGCGCAGCTCCGTTGTGCTCCGGCGGGGCCGGGTCGGCGTCGCGGTCGGGTGGGACGCAGTGCCCCGGCTGCTCTTTCAGCCATGACGTTCCGGGCGCGGCTCCAGCTTGCCTTCGTGGCCCTGGCCGTGGTTTCGGTCGGCGGCCTGGCGGTGGCCGTGCGGTTCGAGATGACCCGCCGGCTCACGGCGGAGTACCAGCGCCGGGTCACCTCCCTGGTCGCCGTCATCCGCGACGATCTGGCGGAGGAAAGCGACGCCATCGCCCGCCGCCTCGAGGCCCTGACCGGCGCCCTGGCGGCCGATAACCGCTTCCGCCTGTCGCTCACCGGTGAGGCTACGCCGGCGGCGTACGTGCTGGACTACGCGGGCGACGCGATGCGTCGCGCCGGGCTGTCCATGCTCCAGATCCAGAATGAAACCGGCCGCATCGCGAGCTCGGGCCATTTCCGGAATGAGTTCGACCGGCTGGAGCCGGAGTTGCCACGCGTCGTTGCCCGCGCTCCCGGGGGCGTGGCGCTGGTGGAAGCGCGGACGCCCGAAGGACCGTTCTTCGCGCTGGTGCGCGCGGACTCGGTCCGGCTGGGCGATCGCTGGATGCATCTGGTGGGCGGTCGGGCCGTGGGGCCGGAGTTTCTGCGACGGCTGGGCCGGGAGACCGAGCTGGCCGTCACCATACGGCTCCCCGACACGACCTTGTCCTGGGTGGGCGACTCCGCGGCCGGAACGGGCCCGGCCGCAGCCGGCCCAATCGACCTGGTGGCCGAGTTTCCGCTGGCGTTTGTGCAGGGCGACACCGGCTCCGCCCGGCTGGCCGATGCGCGCGTCGTGGTCACCCATTCACTGGCGCCGCTGATCCAGCTGCGCCAGGGCGTCGAACGGTGGTCGCTGGCGGCCGGCCTCTTTGCCGTGGTCCTTGCCATTCTGCTCGCCACCTGGGTCGCCAGCCGGCTCAGCCGGCCCTTGGCGGACCTGGCCTGGAAGACCTCGGCGCTGGACCTGGCGCGCCTGGACGTGGACTTCGCCACGGAACGCACCGACGAAATCGGCCTGCTGGCCCGGGTGCTGTCCTCCCTGACCACGCGGCTCCGGCGGGAGGTGCAGCGGCTGCGGGAGGCCGAGCGGCGGGCGGCCATGGGGGACCTGGCCCGGCAGGTGAATCACGATGTCAAGAACGGGCTGGTGCCCATTCGCAACGTGCTGCGCCACCTGGGCGAGGTGGCGGATCAAACACCGGAGACGCTGTCCCAGGTCTTCCGTGAGCGGAAGGCGACGCTGGATTCCGGTGTCGCCTATCTCGAAACGTTGGCCGCCCACTATGCGCGACTGTCCCCCCGGGAAGGTGGACAGCCCAGCGATGTCCGCGCCGCGGTGGAGGACGTGCTGCAAGGGGCCCAGGGCGGAGCGGTCGCGCTGCGCGCGGCGGTGCCGCCCGGTCTGCCATTGGTCCGCGCCGACGCCCTGGGGTTGCGCCGGATTCTCGAGAACCTGATTGGAAACGCGGTGGACGCCAGCGCCGCCAACGGCAGTGAGAAGGCGGGCGCTGTGGTCGTGTCGGCCGAGCGGGCCGACCGGGGTGGTGGCGCTCTCCGGATCACGGTGAGGGACACCGGGCGCGGCATGACCGCCGCGCAGCTGGAGCGCGCTTTCGAGGACTTCTACACCACCAAGCCCGGCGGCACCGGCTTGGGCCTGAGCATTGTGCGCCGTCTGGTGGCGGACCTGGAGGGCTCACTCAAAGTGGAGACGGAACCCGGCGTGGGGACCACGGTGACCGTCATGCTGCCCACCACCTCCACCCCCTCCACCGCCTCATAGTGACACTCATCCTCCTGGTGGACGACGTCCGTCCGCTCGCCGAGCAGTACGCCTACGACTTGAAACGCCTGGGCGGGTTCGAAACCGTGGTGGCCGGCGGCGGCGCGGAGGCGCTGGACCTCCTGGCCGCGGAGCCCGTGGACTGCGTGCTCCTCGACCTCGAGATGCCAGTCATGGACGGCTTCGAAGTGCTCCAGACCATCAAGCAACGCGGGTGGGACCTGCCCGTCATTGTCTACACCGGGACCGGCAATTACGAGCGCTGTGTGCGGGCCGTGAAGCTGGGCGCCTTCGGGTTCATTGATAAGCAGGAACCCATGGAGCGCGTGGTGCTGGAAGTCACTCGTGCCCTGGAGCGGAGCCGCCTCACCGGCGAGGTCGTCGCGCTGAGGCGCCGCCTGGCGGACGAGGACAGCGCGCTGGTGGGCTCCAGCACGCCCATGCGATCGCTCAAGGACCTGGTCGCACGGCTTGCCCCCATTCCCAGCCCCGTCCTGATCGAAGGGGAGAGCGGCACCGGGAAAGAGCTGGTGGCGCGCGACCTCCACCGACTGGGACCGCATGCCGCCGCCCCCCTGGTGGCGGTGAACGCCGGTGCGCTGCCCCACGATCTGATCGAGAGCGAGTTGTTCGGTCACGAGCGCGGAGCGTTCACCGGCGCCCACCAGATGCGCAAAGGCGCGTTCGAGGCGGCGGGGCAGGGGACCCTGTTCCTCGATGAGATCGGAGAGTTGCCGCTCGCGGCGCAGGCCAAACTGCTCCGCGTGTTGGAGCAGCGAGAGGTCAGGCGGGTGGGCGGCAATCGCGACATCCCCGTGGACGCGCGGGTGGTCGTGGCCACCAACCGCACGCTGGCTGACGAGGTCAAGGCCGGCCGGTTCCGCGAGGATCTGCTCTTCCGCCTCAACGTGCACGTGGTTCGCGTCCCGCCGCTCCGCGAGCACCTGTCCGATCTCCCCGATCTCGCGGCCCACTTGCTCACGGGAGTATGCGCTCGGCTCGGCATCAAGGCGCGCCGCCTGGCGCCCGAAGCCCTCGAGCCCCTGATGGGCTACGAGTGGCGGCGCAACAACGTGCGCGAGCTGCGCAATGTGCTGGAACGCATGGTCATTGCCACCAATGACGTGATGCTCGGCGCGGCGACCGTGCCCGTGGAGCTGCGGGGCGCCGGTCCGCGGGTGGAGCACGGCGGCACGTTCGCTGACCAGAAGGCGGAAGCCGAGCGACGAATCATCCTCGCGGCGCTGGAGCGGAACCAGTGGCACGTGACCAGGACCGCCGAGGAGCTTGGGCTGGCGGACCATGCGAGCCTGCTGAAGGTCATGCGGAGGCTGGGCGTGAGCAGGGAGTGAAAGTCGGTGGAGGCGATCACAGAGCCGTGTCCGACCGTACACATAGGTGGTTCTCATAGAGTGTCCAATCGGACACAGCACCCCACGTCAACCAGCCCATACCGATCTCGATGACGATCAACAACACGTTGGGCTAAAAGGAGTTACTGACTACTTACGACGTCTGTCTTACTCTTGGCACCTGCCCTGCTTTTCCCTCCCCCGCTCACCAACCAACTACCGCGCCCCTCGCGGGCGCAAAGCCAGGGGGAGGTCACATGCGGGGCGAGAACATCATCAGACGGGCAATCGGCCTGGCGCTCGGGTTGAGCGTCGTGCTCACCGGGTGCAAGGTGGCCGGAGCAGACGGGGAGGTGTACGGTCGCGCCAGCGCCAGACCCCCGTCGGACGGGCCGGCCAACGAGGGTTACGTCGCGACGCCGGCCGTCGCGGTGACGCCGTCCGCTCCCGCGGTGCCCGTCACGTTCGCTGAGGCTGAGGCGCTCTACTTCGAGCGGCGCTACAGCGAAGCGGAGGACTGGTTCGCCTCCTACGTCGTGGAGCGGCCGGAGAATGCGTGGGGGCACTACATGCTGGGGTTGTCGGCGTGGAAGGCGGGCGATCCGGGGATCGCGGAGACGGCATTGACGCGGGCCCTGGAGATTGATCCCGACCATGGGAAGAGCCGCCTCAACCTGACCCGGGTACTGCTGGAGGCTGGCAGGCCGGAGGAAGCGCTGGATCATGCGAGCCTCGCCGTCGATCTCGACTCCACGTCGGGCGAGGCACACCGCCTGTTCGCGCGGGCGCTGGCGGACCTCGGTGAAGTGACGGACGCCATCATTGCGTTCCGGCGGGCCGTTTCCCTGGACGACCAGGACGTGTGGGCGCTCAACAACCTCGGGCTACTGCTGATCGGGGAGGACCAGACCTCACAGGCGCTGGGCCCACTCGCGCGGGCGGTTGGCCTGCGGCCGGGTGTGGCGGTCTTCCACAACAACCTGGGCATGGCCCTGGAGCGGTGCGGTTACTTTGGTGCGGCCACCGACCAGTATCGCCTGGCCGTCGAGTCCGACTCCACCCATCAGAAGGCGGCCGCGAACCTGGGCCGAATCGAAGGGCGGCAGGACCGGCCGGGACTACCGGAGCTGGATCTGCCGGCGCTCGGGCGGGAGTTCTTTGAAGAGACGCGCCGTGAGCCGTGAGTGGTGAGCAGGGAGCGGTGAGCAGGCGCTGTGGGGAAGCGCAGCGGAGTTTTCCGGCCCACTGCTCACTGCTCGCTGCTCACGCTTTCCCACCGCCCTTTCATGATCGGCAGATACCGCAGCACTGGCTGGCTCCACGCATAGAGGGCGATCCCGATCAGATCGGCGACGACGTCCCACAGTGACGGGTCCCGCGGCGGGGCCAGCATCTGCCACACCTCGAGCAGCACACCGTAGGCCAGCAAGCCGCTGAGCTTGGCGGCGCCGAGCGGACGGTCGGGGAAGGAGAAATCGAGGAGCAGGGTGAGCGCGTAGAACGCGGCGGCATGCTGGACCTTGTCGTTCACGTCGCCCACCATCCGAACGGGCGCGCTGGTCAGCGCCAGGAAGGTGATGGCCGCGACGGATGCCACCAGCAAGAACCGGCAGAGCAGGGTGACGCGGCGCGGCACGGATGGGTCGGGTTTGAGTCGGCCCAGTTTAACCGGCGGCGGTTGGGGCGCGCCAGCGCGTCTATCGTACGGTGCCGGGGGGTCGGCTGGCGACCAGCAGCGCGCCGGCGATGTACCCTACCGTGTCGCCCCCCAACCGTACGGCCCACCAGCCCCAATCCCCGCGCCGTCCCCGCACCTCCACGCCGGGTGGCAGCACGCGCAGCACCGGGGCGTCATTGGCTGGGCGGCCGCGCACATTGGACCAACCCGCGGTCCACCGGGTTTGCAGG
>DASWGV010000118.1:0-2067 GCA_036393515.1 Gemmatimonadales bacterium
GGCTTCACCGCCGTTGCGGTGATCACGCTCGCGCTCGGCATCGGCGCGAACACCGCGATCTTCAGTGTGGTCAACACGGTGCTGCTGACGCCGTTGCCTTACCACGAGCCCGACCGCCTGGTCCAGGTCTGGGAACACAATCTCCCACGCAATCGGGAACGGAACCCGGTCAGCCCGGCAAATTTTCTTGATTGGCGGGATCGGGCCGGCTCGTTCGCCGACTGGGCCTTGTACAGCTTCAGCGGCATCACCTTTACCGGCGAATCGCCGTCCTGGGCGGGCGGGTTGGCTGTCACGACCAACCTGTTCGATCTCCTGGGCGCGCGTCCCGTCCTGGGGCGCACCTTCGTGCCGGCGGACGCGGATTCCGGAGCGCCGCGCACCCTGATCCTGAGCCACGACCTGTGGACCCGGCAATTCGGTGGGGATCCCGCCGTGGTGGGCGCCAGTGTACCGATCGCCGGGGCCACCGCGCTGGTGGTCGGCGTGATGCCTTCGGAGTTCCGGCGCCTGGGCGAGGAGGAGTACTGGCAGGCGTATCCGCTCTTCCCCGGCCTTCGGCAGCGACAGGGCCGCTGGGCCATGGTGGTGGCGAGACTGAAGGACGGTGTCACGCCGGGCCAGGCACATGCCGAGCTCCGGAGCATTGCCGCCACGCTCGAGGGGGCGTATCCCGCTTTTAACACGGGATGGACCGTTGACGTGATTCCGCTGCCGGACGATGTGGTGGGCGGCGCCGGCCGGATCCTGCTGATCCTGCTGGGTGCGGTTGGAGCGGTGCTGCTGATCGCCTGCGCCAATGTGGGGAATCTCCTTCTCACTCGGGCGGGCGCGCGGCAGCGGGAGTTGGCGGTGCGTGCGTCCCTGGGCGCGTCCACCCGGCGGCTGGTCCGTTTGTGGCTCACCGAAACCGCGCTGCTCGCTCTGGCCGGTGCGGCGGCGGGCCTCCTGCTCGCTTCCTGGGGCCTGGAGCTGCTTCGTATGCTGGCGCCCGCGGACCTCCCACGGCTGGACGAGGTCCGCCTGGACGGCCGAGTGCTTGCCTTCGCCACGGGCGCTGCCTTGCTGGTGGCGTTCGGTCTGGGGCTTGCCGCCACGGTTGGCGCTCACGTGAAGGCTTCGCTCGCCGCGGCGACCACGGGTGATTTCCGGACGACGGCGGGAACGGCAGTGCGGCGGTTTCGCGACAGCCTGGTGGTGGCCCAGGTGGCGTTGGCGCTCATGCTGCTCGCCGGCGCCGGCCTGCTGATACGGTCCCTGGCCCGCTTGCGCCAGGTCAATCCGGGGTTTGAGGCGGCGCAGTTGCTCACCGCCAACGTGGGGCTGCCGGGCACGCTGTATGAGGACGATGCCCGGCAGGTGGCGTTCTTCCACGAGTTCGCGGCGCGAGCCCGCGCGCTTCCTGGCGTCGAGGCGGCGGGCCTGGTGTCGTACTTGCCGATGACCGGGCTGGGCGCCGCTACCAGTTTCCGGGCCACCGATCGGCCCGAACCGGCCGCCGGACAACGTCCGGTGGCGGATATCAGGGCTGCGGACCAGGGTTATTTCGCCGCGTTGCAGGTCCCCTTGCTCGCGGGCCGTCTGTTCGATGGCTCGGAGCGCGCCGGTACGCCGCACGTGATCGTGGTGAGCGAGACCCTGGCGCGCGACCTCTGGCCGGGTCAGGACCCCATCGGCAAGCGGCTGCGGGTCAATTGGTCCGAGCCGGACGCGGACGCTACGCTCGTTGGAGTCGTGGGCGACGTGCGGCATTCGGGACTGGAGGTCGTGCCGCGGCCCATGATCTACTACTACCCGGATCAGAGTCCCACCAACGTCCTCTCGTTGGCCGTGCGCGGCCGCGTGTCGCCGGAGCGGCTGGCCGCCGACCTCCGGAACCTGCTCCGCGAGATGGATCCACGTTTACCGCTCCGCGACGTGCGGACCATGGAGCAGCGGGTCGAGGCCTCTGTGGGAGGGCGCCGGTATCCCATGGTTCTGCTCGGGCTGTTCGCCGCGGTTGCCCTGACGCTCGCCGCGGTCGGGCTCTACGGCGTGCTCTCCTACACGGTCGGCCTCCGCACTCGG
>DASWGV010000119.1:0-1727 GCA_036393515.1 Gemmatimonadales bacterium
TCGGGGCTGACGTAGGTCGCCTCGATGGTCTCAGTTTCCGAGAGGACGTCGCTGACCACCAAGGCCGAGGCGGCCTGAACGCCCGATCTCGCGGCCAGCAAGAACAGGGCGCTCGACTCCATCTCGAACGCGAGCACGCCCCGGTCGCGCCAGCGCTGGGCGTAGTCGGCATCGGGGTTGTAGAAGACGTCCACCGATGCGACCAGGCCGATGTGAGCGGCGATCCCGAGCTTCTCTGCCGCATGCGCCAGGGCATGGGTGAGCCGAAAGTCGGCGGCCGGCGCGTACGACTCCCCGTGGAGGTAGGTGCGGGTCGCGCCGTCCACCGGGCAGGCGGCAGTGGCGATGACCAGGTCCCCGGTCTTGACGCCGGGACCGATGCCGCCGCAGGTCCCCACCCGGATTAGCTGTCGGGCGCCCAGGCGAATGAGCTCCTCGACCACGATGGAAAGCGAAGGAGTGCCGATGCCGCTGGTCTGGACGCTCACCGGGCGTCCGTTCATGGTGCCGGTGTAGCCGAGCATCTGGCGGTTCTGGTTGACCAGACGGGCGCCCTCCAGGCCACCGTCGAAGCGGGAGGCGATGGTCGTTGCCCGATTCGGATCGCCGGGGAGCAGGACCAGCGGGGCGTAGTCGCCCGGCTCGGCGTGAAGGTGGATCTGCGGCATGGGCGTAGCCTAGCCGGTCGGCGCCTCGGCTAGCATGCCGGGGTGAATCGGTACGCCGATGAGCTGGAGTTCGCGGTTCGGCTGGCCCGCGTCGCGGGAACGCTGGTGCTGGAGTCGTACGGACGGGTGGGCCGGGTGCGCCACAAGAGCCGGCGCGACGTCGTGACCGAGGTGGACTTTCGGTCCGAGGCCCTGATTGCCAAGCGGATCCGGCGCCGCTTCCCGGACGACGGGATCCTGGCCGAGGAGGCCGGTGCGGACCGGGTTGGCGGGCCCGATGGCGCGCGCCGCTGGTGGGCCATCGACCCCCTGGATGGCACGGTCAACTACGCCAATGGGATCCCGTATTTCTGCGTGTCGGTGGCCCTGGTCGAGGACGGCGTGCCGGTGCTCGGGGTCGTGTTCGACCCGCTGCGCGGCGACCTGTATACCGCCACCGCACGCAGCGCCGCGCGCTTGAACGGCAGCCTGGCGCGGGCGTCGACCAAGGACGCACTGGGTGACTGCGTCGTCAGCCTGGCCATCCTGGGGCGTGGCGGCCTGGCCCGCGAGCGACGGATCGCGCCAGTGATCCGGATTCATCGCCGGATGGGGAGCGCGGCGCTGTCGCTGGCGTCGGTGGGCGCGGGGCGGTTCGACGCGTTCGTCCAGAACGGGGGCCTGTCGCGTTGGGACGTGGCCGCGGCTGGGCTCATCGCCGAGCGCGGCGGGGCGGTGGTGACCAACCTGGCCGGCGGGCCATGGTGGGATCCGGACCGATCTGGGCCAACCCTGAACGTGGTGGCCGCTCCGGAGCCGCACCACGGGGAGCTGCTGCGCTTGCTGGCCGCAGCGAAGACTCGTGTCAACTCCCGCCGCTGATGTTGGGGTTAGGCTGAGGTTCATGCCTCGGAGTTTGGTGATGGCCGCCGTGATCGCCGCGCTCACGGCCTGCGCGTCGGCCCCGGCGGCTCCGGGTGCCAGTCCGTCCTTTGCGGAGCCAGTTCCATCGGTCAATACCGCTCGCGGGCTGCCGCCGGGCTGCGAGACGATCGACCTGCGCGGTCCTACCGGAGAACG
>DASWGV010000120.1:0-46376 GCA_036393515.1 Gemmatimonadales bacterium
TTCCGGTTCTACCGGCCGGCGGAGATGCTGGCCTATCTCCCTATCGTGGAGCGCACCGACGCGCACACCATCCGGTACACCGGGCCGGACATGATCGCCGTTTCGAGGTTTATCGAGTTCATCACGACCTATGCCGTCAACCTGGAACCGTGAGCGGACCATGAGTACGCCGAAGGACGGAGTCCCGGCCGTCAAGCTGTCCAAGAACCTGGAGTCTCTGCGGCCCTCCGAAACGGTCTCGATCAATCAGGAGACCCAGCGGCGGCGGGCCGCGGGCGAGGACGTGATTGACCTGTCGGCCGGCGAGCCCGATTTCGAGACGCCGCGGCTCGTGGCCGAGGCGGGGATCCGGGCCATTCAGCAGGGCCGCACCAGGTATCCGGCCACGGCCGGCATTCTCGATCTCCGCGCGGCCGCGGCCCGTCATCTCTCGTTGCTTTCCGGCGGCCGCCCGGTGAACGCCGATCACGTCGTGGTGTCCACCGGGGCCAAGCAGTCCATCTTCAACGCCTGCATGACCCTGTTCGGTCCCGGCGATCGTGTCTTGATCCCCTCGCCCGCCTGGGTGTCCTATCCCCAGATCGTGCACCTGGCCCGCGCCGAGCCGGTGATGGTGCCGGGCGACATCGAGTGGAGTCTGAAGGTGGATGTGGCCGCCCTGGAGAAACGGTGGGACCAGCGCGCCGCCGGGCTGATCCTGTGCTCGCCGGTGAATCCCACCGGCGCGGTGTACACCCGGGCGGAGCTGAAGGCGATCATCGAGTGGACCCGGGAGCGCAATGTCTGGCTGATTTCCGATGAGATCTACCGCCGCATCCATTACGGGTCCGGGCCGGCCCCGTCAGTGCTCGACCTGCCTGATGAACTGCTCGGCAAGGTCGTGGTGATCTACGGTGCCTCCAAGACGTATGCCATGACCGGTTGGCGCATTGGCGTCGCCCTCGCTCCGGCTCCCGTCGCCAAGGCTATGGCGGCATTGCAGACGCACGTCACCAGCGGGGCCAGCCATCCGTCGCAATGGGCGGCCGCCACCGCGTTCGGGGACCAGCGCCTGGAAGCCGACGTGGCGCACATGGTGGAAGCGTTTCGGCGCCGGCGCGATCTGGTGGTCGGTCACTTCAGGCACCATATGCCCGGCGTCGAGTACATCGAGCCCCTGGGCGCGTTCTATTTCTTCTTCCGGGTGGACAACTATTTCGCCTCGGGCCGTTTCGCCACGGCGGGGCAGTTCTGCGAGCGCTTGATGGCGGACGAGGGCGTGGCTCTGGTGCCCGGCGATGCTTTCGGGGATTCGCGGTGGGTGCGGATGTCGTACGCCGCCTCGGACAAGGACCTGACCGCCGCGCTCGAACGGATCACACGGTTCGTCAGCGCCGTGACGGCTCCGGCGACGGCGTAACCTGGGACTCGGCGTGGCGGCGGGGCCTCAAGCGGGATAGCTTCTTCGGCCATTCACCCACGCCGAGGCCGCCCATGATCCCACGCCGTTTCTTTGTCCTCGCGTCCGTTGTCGCCTCGGCCTGCAGCATCCAGCGTGCGGAGACGTACCTGGCGTCCGCGATGGACGGCCACACAGCACACATGAGTGCGGCTGACCTCCGCGCACCCATCGTTACGGCGGCGGCCGC
Source organism: Gemmatimonadales bacterium (assembly GCA_036393515.1). Taxonomy (GTDB): domain Bacteria; phylum Gemmatimonadota; class Gemmatimonadetes; order Gemmatimonadales; family GWC2-71-9; genus JACQHC01. The sequence goes on from DASWGV010000120.1 coordinate 1,629, forward strand.
GACGCAGCAGGGAACGCCGGGAATCCCTGCGAGCGCGACCACGGCCGCCGCCAGGCTCGCCGCGAGTCCGCGGCATTCGGAGTGGGTGACGATCGCGTGGGAGGCGGGCTCCCGGGATTCCCTGATGGCCTGGGTCGTGTATCCGGTGACCCGCACCAAGGCACCGGTGGTGGTCGTGGTGCACGAAATCTTCGGCCTCTCGACCTGGGTGCGCGGCGTTGCGGACCAACTCGCAGCGGACGGATTCATCGCGATCGCGCCCGATTTCATTTCGCGCGTGCGCGGAGGCCCGAGTAGCATGGAGCTCGCGGCGGATTCGGCGCGCCGACTCATCAGCCAGGTTGACGGTGCCGAGCGGAACCGCGCCATTGCGGCGGCCGCGAACTTCGCGATGCTGCAGCCGTCGGCCGAGCAGAGGTACGCGGTGATAGGCTACTGCTGGGGCGGGACGACGACGTTCATCCACGCGGTGAACGGCGGCGTGCAGGGATTCTCGGGGGGCGTCGCATTCTACGGAGGCTTCCCTTACACGGGCGGCGGGCAGCGCGCAACGGCGTCAACCCCGGCGATTCCCGGGTCCATTCCCCTGGCCGACTCCATCGCGAAGATCCACGTACCCGTGATGCTGCTCAACGGATCGAAGGACGCGCGCATCGGGGCATCGATGCCCGCGCTCGATTCCATCATGACGGCGCATCGCAAGGACTACGCCGGCACCAACTACGAAGGGGCCATTCACGGATTCCTGAGGGCGCAGGATGATCCACGACCCGCACGCGAGGGCGAGGCCGAGGCGGGCGTGAACGCCGAACGGGCCGCGAATCTCGCGGCGGCCAAGGACGGTTGGCCGAAGACCATCGCGTTCCTCAGGAAGCACCTCGGCGTGCGGTAGGGCGCCGCCCGGCGTCACGCGGTTCCTCCCTCGCTGCCCCATGCCTATAATGGACGCCCATCCCCACCGAGACCACGGATTTCCGACATGGGACTGGCCGCGCACGTCGCCCCGCTGAACGGGGCGTTGCCCACCGTTCGTTTTGCCTGGGACGCCGAGACCGAAATCTTGTCCGGGAGCCTGACCGGAGTGGACGCCGGCAAAGGTCTCACCGGCTCGGTCGAGCTGGAAGGGAAGGACGGCTCGTTCGTGGTGTTGGACGTGGCCGACGGCGTCATGCGTGGGCTGGAGATCGTGGTGTGGCCGCCGACCGAGACGGTCGCCAAGCTCATCCCTCCCGCTGCTCCTCACGCGGGACGCCTCCTGATCGCCTCCCGTGCTTCGCAACCGGGCATCGCCGCCGTGGAGATGGAGACCGCGCTGCGGATCGAGCGCAGTGAGGACGAGTCCACGTTCCATCTGCGGGTGGGTACCAAGCGCAAGGTCACCGCCACCCGCCTGGGCGACGGGTTGATCCTCGAAGTGGACCGCCGCGGCGAGATCGCCGGATTCTGGCTGCTGGGCGTGCCGCCCTTCCAGGCGCCGGAGGAGCCGTGAGCGCTCGGACCCGCGCGGCGCTGCCGGGGCTGGTCGCGCTGGGCGTGGCGGTCCTGGCACCTCCGGCAAGCGCCCAGGCCCCCCTTCGCTACCGGCCTCAACTGGGCACGGAGGTGCACAGCGTGTTTAACGCACGCGCCAGTCTGGTTTTCCGAGATGCCACCGGAGGCGCGGTGTCGCCCGACAGCCTGTTCGGCGAATACACCGCGATCGGCGCCGTGGGCCAACGCGTGATCCAACTGGCCGACCCCACCCGCGTGCTGGAGGTGCGCCTCGACTCCCTCCGCACGCGGGCCCGCCTCCAGGGCCAGGCGTGGAAGGAAGCTGCGCTGGTGGATTCCACCCGGCCCACCGTCCGGGTGTCCATGGACGACCGCTTGCGGCTCGGTGCCGGGGGCGGGCGCGCGCGCGAGCAGCTGGGGCTGATGCGCTCGCTGGGCTGGATGGGCCTGGAGTTTCCGGACGAAGCGGTCGGACCCGCGGGCCGCTGGACCGGGCGCACAGTGGTGCGGCTCCCGCGCGAGCTGGCGACACTGCACGAAGTGACCATGCCGGACTCGCTGGAGGCCGTGGTGTCGGTGGTGCTGGACTCGGTGACGGCGAGGCCGGGCGACACGCTGTTTTACCTCTCGTTTCAGGGCTCCATCGGGCCCGCGACGGTCCCCGGCACGGACGCAGGCGATTCCGCGTCGGTCTCGCTGGCCGGGGCGCAGGCCGGCTCGTTCATCTGGTCCACGGGGTGGCAGACGTTCGTCGGCGCCGCGACCCAGGCCAGAGTGCGCGCGCGGCTCCGGGTGCCCCCGGCCCTCGGCGGGCGGGAGGCGGAGCTGATGTGGACCGTGACGACCCGGCTCCAAGTCCGGCTGTGACCGCGTGAGGCTGGCGCACCTGGCCGATCTGCACCTGGGCTTTCGGCAATTCAACCGCCAGACCCCGCAGGGCACCAATCAGCGCGAAGACGACGTCGCCGCGGCGTTCCGCGCGGCGCTGGACGACGTCATCGCCACGCGGCCGGACCTGGTGCTGCTGGCTGGGGACCTGTTCCACTCGGTGCGGCCCACCAACCCGGCCATTCTCACGTCCTTCGAGCAGCTGCGGCGGCTGCGGGCGGCCCTTCCCCACACGCCTATCGTGGTGATCGGAGGAAACCACGATACCCCGCGCTCCGTGGAGACCGGCGCCATTCTCCGGCTGTTCGAGGCCGTGGAGCGGATCTCCGTGATCGTGCATGGTGTTGAGCGGCTGGACTTCCCGGAGTTGGACCTCGCGCTGCTGTGCGTGCCCCACGCGGCCCTGTTCCGCCAACCCCGCGCCGTATTCGTGCCCGAGAGCGGGCGGGCGCACAACGTACTCATGCTGCACGGCGAAGTGATGGGGATTATTGCCGGTGACCGGTCGTGGGTGGAGTACGGTGGGGCCCTGGTGGATCCCGCCGACCTGCACCCGGAGCAATGGAGCTACGTGGCCCTGGGCCATTATCACGTGGCGCGGGCGCTTCCCGGAGCGCCCAACGCGTGGTACGCGGGGTCGCTGGAGTACGTGAGCCCCAACCCGTGGGGCGAGCTGAGGGACGAAGCCGCCCTGGGACGCGAGGGACAAAAGGGCTGGTTGTTGGTGGAGGTGGCGCGCGAGACCAGCGTGGAGTTTCGGCCGATCCCGCTGGCCCGGCGCCTGATTGACCTGCCGGCCATTCACGGTGCCGGCCTGGCACCTGCCGAGCTGGACCAGGCGATCCAAGCGCGCGCGACCGGGGTGGAGGGCGGGATTGCCGGCCACGTCGTCCGGCAAGTGTTGTGGGATGTGCCGCGCGCCGTTGCACGGGACCTGGCACACGTCCGGATCCGCGAGTTCAAGTCCCGGGCGCTGCACTATCACCTCGATATTCGCCGGCCGGAGCCGGCCCGCCAGGTGGGGGTCGGTGCGCCCGGCGCGCGGCAGACCTTGATCGAGCTGGTCACCGAGTACCTGGGCCGGCGGCCGCTGGATGCCACGGTGGACCGCAAGGGCCTGATCGGGCTGGCGCGCGGGTATCTCGAGCGGGTGGAAGCCCGCGTGGGCGAGGGGTAGTGCAGCTTCACCGGCTCAAGCTGGTCAACTTCCGGCAGCACGCCGATACGGAGATCGTGCTGGGCGCCGGAATGACGGCCATCATCGGTCCCAATGGCGCGGGCAAGACTACGCTGCTGGAGGCGATAGCGTGGGCGTTCTTCGGCACGCCCGGGGCACGGGGCACCCGTGAGTCGCTCCGGCGCATCGGGGCGCCGCTGCGCTCGCCAGTGCGGGTGGAGGTGGAGTTCAGCCTGGGCGCGCATGAGTACCGGGCGGTGCGGGCATTCAACCAGGCCGAGCTGTACCAGGATGCCAACCCGGCCGCTGTAGTATCCGGCCAGCAAGAAGTGTCGGCCCGGGTGCGGCGCCTGCTCGGCATGACGCGGGAAGAGTTCTTCAATACGTACTTCACCGGACAGAAAGAGCTCACCGTCATGGCGCAAATGGGGCCGGCGGAGCGGGCCCGGTTTCTCTCCCGCATCCTGGGGTACGAGAAGCTGCGGGAGGCGCAGGAACTCCTGCGGGAGCGCCGCGCGGTCTTGCGGGCGGAGCGAGGGGGTCTGGAACAGGGATTGGGGGACGAGCAGGAGCTGGAGCGTGAGGCGGCGGAGGGCCGGGCGCGGCTGGAGGGAGCGCGCCGGGCCGTGGGGGAAGCGACGGCTCGGCACGCTGCGGCCGAAGCGCTGCTCGCCCGCGTGGGTCCGGCCTGGACCCGCATGGCGGAGCTTCGCGAGTCCGTGCTTGCGCTGGATGGAGAGCGCCGCCTGGCGGAGCAGCACGTGGAGGAGGCGCGGCGGGAGTTTCAGCGGCTTGACCGAGAGCTGGTGGAGGCGCTGAGTGCGCGCACGGCGCTCCAGGCCCTGGAGCCGGAGCTGGCCGTCGTGGCCGCGGTGCGGGCGGAGATGGAGCGGCTGGACCGCGAAGCCAACGCCGCGGGGCAGCGGCGCGCGCTGCTGGGTCAGCGGCGGGAGATCGAGCTCCAGGTCAGTCGGGTCGCTGCGCGCCTGGGCGAGCGTGGCGGCGGAGAGGAGGAGCGGCGTGAGGCGGAAACCGCGCTGGCGGTTGCCCAGGAAGCGCGGCGGGCGGCCGAGGTGGACGAAGAGCGGGCTCGGACCGCGTGGGTCCGCGACCGGCAGGATGCCGAGACCAAACGACAGGCCCTGCTGGATCAGTATCAGGATCTCAAGGGCCATCGTGCCCGCATCACCGAGGCGGGAGCGGAAGGAGCGTGTCCCACCTGCCTCCGGCCCCTTGGTCAGGAGTACCCGGGCGTCCTCGACACCCTGGGCCGGCAGCTGGAGGAGATTGCTATCAACGGGCAGTTCTTCAAGCAGCGGCTCAAGCAACTTGCGGTGGAGCCGCCGGAGCTGCGAGAGGCCCAGGCCCGTCGTACGGGCGCGGCGGCGGCCCTGGACGCTGCCGTCCAGCGGGTGGCGCGAGAGGTGGAGCAGGAACGCGAGCGCGCGGCATTGGGGGAGGAGTTGGCGCGGCTGGAGGCGCGGGCGGCCATGCTGGAACACGAGGTCAGCGTCCTGCCCGAGGGGTACGACGCGGAGCTCCACGACCGGGTGCGCGCGCGGATCAAGGAATTGGAGCCCATTCAGGCCCAGGCGGCTGCGCTTCGGGTCCGGGCCGAGCGGGCGGAGCATTTGGTGCGCGAGGCGGAGACCGCCGAGCGGAGCCTCACCGAGCGCGAGGGACGGCTCGCCGCTCTGGTTGAGTCCATCGCCGCCGCGGGATTCAGCGAGGACGCCTACGGCGCCGCGCGGGAGCAGTATGAGGCCGCCGCGGCCAGCGTGCGGCAGGCGGAGTTGGACTTGGCCACGGTGGAAGGCGACCGCAAGGTCGCCGAGGCCGCGCTGGAAAGTGGGGAGCGGCGGCGCCGCGATCGCGCGGCGCGCGCTGGACAGCTGGAGCGCCTCAAGCAGGACGTCCGGCTGCACGATGAGCTCGACCGGTGTTTCCAGGATCTGCGCACCGAGCTGAACGCGCACCTGCGGCCGGAGTTGTCGGAGGTGGCGTCCGCCTTCCTGTCCGACCTCACGGACGGGCGCTACAGCGAGATGGATCTGGATGAGGAGTACCGTATTCTGGTGCTGGAGGACGGCGTGGCCAAGCCGGTCATTTCTGGAGGCGAAGAGGACATCGCCAACCTGGTGCTGCGGATCGCCATCAGCCAGCTGGTGGCGGACCGGGCCGGACAGCCGCTCTCCTTGCTGGTGTTGGACGAAGTGTTTGGCAGCCTCGACGAGAGCCGCCGGGACCAGGTTCTGTTGTTGCTCCGCCGCCTGGCGGACCGGTTCCCGCAGGTCATTGTGATCACGCACATCGAATCGGTGCGGGACGGGGTGGACCGCGTGCTGCGCGTGGCGTTCGATCCGGCGCGAGGGATCGCGGACGTGTCCGAGGATCAGGGAGGGCCGACGCGTGAAGATGTGGCAGCCTGAGCGCGGCGTGCAGGGACCCATGCCGGTGACCGAGCATGACCTGGGCGCGCTGAATCGCCTGTTCTCGGACGCGTTCACCGATCGGTACCGCCGTGACGGCCTGGTGGGAGTTCGGGTCCCGCAACTCAATCCCCAGGTGTGGCGATACGCCCTGCGCGATGCGCGCGAAGGCGCCATGCTGTGGCGGGACGAGCACGACGACATTGTGGCCTTCAATATCGCGCACCGGTCCGGCGATGAAGGGTGGATGGGCCCACTCGCCGTCCGGCCGGATCGGCAAGCCCTCGGGCTGGGGCAGGTGGTGGTCCAGGCGGCCATCGCCTGGCTCCAGGAGCGACGGGTGGTGACCATCGGGTTGGAGACCATGCCGCGCACGGTGGATAACATCGGCTTCTACAGCCGACTGGGGTTCCTGCCGTCCTGTCTCACGATCACCGTGACCGGCGACGCGCGCGCCCGGGCCGGTCGTGCCCGGTACGCCCGGCTCGGTGAGCTGGACGCGGCTGAGCGCCGCGCCGGCCTGAACGCCTGCCGGCAGGCGTTGGCGGCCGTCGGGTTAGGCTGCGACTACGGCCGGGAGCTGGAATTGACGCTGGATCTGGCCCTGGGCGATGCCATCCTGCTCCCCGCCGATGGTGGCGTGACCGCGTTCGCCCTGTTTCACGCGGCGCCGTTAGCCGAGGCCCGCCCGGCCGACGAGTTACGGGTGCTGAAGCTCTTCGCGCGCTCCGCGGACGACTACGAGCGGCTGGTGGGCGCGTTGGAATCCTATGCGGCCAAGCTTCGGATGCGCCGGGTCGCTATTCGCTGCCAGGTGTCGTTCCCGGCGGCCTATGAGGCCCTGATACGGCGCGGGTACCGCGTGCGGTGGACCGATCTGCGCATGTATCTGCACGGATACCCGGAGCGGGGACCGGCGGGAGGGGCGGTGCTGTTCAGTAATTGGGAGATCTAGGGAGGCGGCACAGCGGCAGAAGCGGCGGAAGGGCCCGGCGGCCTCCCCACCCTCACCCCTCACGGTTTCTGGCCTTCCCGCCTTCGTTCATCCGCCTCCACGATCGCCCTCACGATGAAGGTCACCCCGACGGCCAGCGGCAGATGAGCCCAGCCGCTTCGCCAGGGGATGACGAACGCGAGCACGATCCACAGCGCCAGGGACATCACCGCCACCAGCAGCGAGAAGCTGCGCATAGGTGCGCAATATACCGCGGGCCGGTACCCGCCGCGAAACCAGGTCCAGCCAATTGACGTCCCTTGGAGAGGGTTCTATTATAGGCCCGGGTCGCGGCGGAGAGTTCACGTTATTGAGCCAACAAGCTCGGTTGCGCACCCGGTTACGGTGGCGGCTGTCATGCCCGATGGCGGGAAGGCAAATGCCAAAGTGCGGGCGCGGTCTGTTCCTGATCGGGCTTCAATAATCCTCTCCGTTCGCACCCTCGCGGCCGCCGGCGCGTCTTGACGCGCGGCGGCCGTTTTGCTTGCGGGCCGCCGGACGAGGCCCTACGCTTCGGACCCTGAGGCCGTCCGCACCCACTTCCTAAAGCGTCGCACGTGTCCACGCGAAAAACCCGACCACCGCGCGCCGGCAGCCAACCCGCCCCGCGCTCATCTGATCAGATCCCGCCGCTGATTCATGCCCTGCTGGGGCACCTCGGTGAAGACCCGGCCCGCCCGGGGCTCCGCGGCACGCCCGTCCGGGTGGCGGAGGCGTTCCGTTGGCTGACCCGCGGATATGGTCAGCGCGTGGAGGACGTAGTGGGCGGGGCCATGTTCGATGAGGCCCACGACGGCATGGTGCTGGTACGCGACATCGAGCTGTACTCCCTGTGCGAGCATCACCTGCTGCCGTTCTACGGTAAGGCGCACGTGGCCTACCTTCCCGACGGTCGCATCGTGGGCCTGTCCAAGATTCCGCGGCTGGTGGACCTGTTCGCCCGCCGGCTCCAGGTGCAGGAACGCCTCACCGACCAGATCGCCGATGCCTTGATGGAGGTGCTGGATCCGCAGGGCGTGGGTGTGGTGATCGAGGCCAATCATCTCTGCATGATGATGCGCGGCGTGGAGAAGCAGCATTCCAAGGCGGTGACCAGCGCGCTGCGCGGGCGGTTCCGGGACGACGCGCGCACCCGTAACGAGTTCCTCCGGCTGGCATACGGGGGGACGGCGGCCGATTGAACGAGGGCGACGGCTGCCCCCCAATGACGCTGGACGTCCTGGCCCTCCTCGTTGAGCTGCGCGCCCTCACGGCCACGCCCGGTCGTGGGTGCACGCGCCTTGCTTACACACCGCTTGAGTCACAGGCACACGACCTGGTGTGGGGCCGGTTCGCCCAGCGGGGATACGCGCGGGTGAGCGACCCGGCCGGCAACATGTTCGTCCTCCCGGAGTCGGTGGCGCGCGACGCCAGCACCACACCCGTCGTCCTGGTCGGCAGCCATCTGGACACGGTCATCGAGGGCGGGTGGCTGGACGGCGCGCTCGGTGTGGCGATCGGCGCGCAGGTGGTGGACGCGCTGGGACCGGCCGGACACCGCGTGGGGCTGGTGGTGTTCCGCGACGAAGAGGGAGTTCGGTTCCGCACCGGCCTGTTCGGCTCCAAGGTGTTCGCCGGGCTCTGCGGCGAGGCCGACCTGGCCGTCACCGACGCGGAGGGCGCCCGGCTGGCCGGCCTGGTGCCGGATGCCGCGGGCTGCGTGCGGTATCAGCGGCCGGTGCGTCCCGCGGCCTATCTGGAATGTCACATCGAGCAGGGCGTCCGGCTCATCGAGCGGGGGCGGCGCGCGGCGGTGGTGACCGGCATGGTGGGTATCCGGCGACTCGAGCTGGTGGGAACCGGGGCCGCCAATCACGCCGGCACCACCGAGATGCACCGCCGGGTGGATGCGCTCCTGCCGGTAGCCGCGGCCGTGGCGCGTCTGCCGACATTGGTCGAAGACCTGCCGGAGGCGGTGATCACCTGCGGGCGCATCGGGGTCCAGCCCGGCGCGGCGAACATCGTGCCCGGTGAAGCGCGCGCGTTGGTGGAGATTCGGGCGCCTGATACGGCCAGTATCGACCTGGTGGAACGCCGCCTGCGCGCCTTGGTGCGCGGGTTGCGCCCGCCCACGCCCAGTTCACGGCCGGCGGAAGTCCGGATCGAACCCGTGGTGGAGATTCCGCCGGCTCCTACCGATCCCGGGCTGCGCGCCCTCCTGGCCGACGTCATGCGCGCGCACGGTCTTCCGGTTGAGGAGCTGCCGTCCATGGCGGGCCACGACGCCCAGCATGTGGCGCGGATCTGCCCCGCGGGAATGCTGTTCATTCCCAGCATCGGCGGCGTCAGTCACCATCCGGCAGAGGACTCGCACCCGGACGACATCGGGCTCGCCGCGCAGTTGATGACGGCGTGGGCGGAGCGCGCGGCCGCGGCGTGTTCATCGAGCTGACCGAGTACTTGCGCTGTCCCGTGCTCCACGAGACGGAGATGCACCTGATCCTGGTGCCCGACCGCATGGTGGGGCGCATGGTGCTGGAGGGGACCATCGGGTGTCCGGTGTGCCGTCTGGAGTATCCCGTGCGTGGCGGCGTCGCGTGGTTCGGCGAGGACGTGTCCGCCCGTCCCCCGGTCCCCGCCCCGGATCTGGGATTGGTGGAAGCGGTGCGTGCCCTCCTCAGTTTGTCGAATCCCGGAGGATACGTCGTGCTGATCGGCGCGGCCGTGGCCCTGGCGCCCGCCCTGGCGAGCGCCATGGGAGGCATTCACTTCGTGGGGGTGAACCCGCCCGCCGGTACCGAGGTGACACCGAGCTTGAGCCTCCTGGTGCATCCCACGCTGGTGCCACTTCGCCGCGCGATTGCCCGCGGCGTGGTGATGGGCGCGGAGTCGTCCGCGTCCTGGCTGGAGGAGGGGGCCCGGGTGCTGCTCGGCGGGCTCAGGTTGGTGGTGTTACGGACCGATACCGAGGCGCCGGCGGGATTGGAGCGTCTGGCGTCGGGGCAGGGGCTGTGGGTGGGGGAAAAAAGGCGATGACGGACGCCGACGGGTGACGGCGGGCTGGTGGCCGCCGGGGGCGCGCCAGCGTTACGCGGCCGAGAACCGGTCGAGGAACGCCCGCTCCGACGGCGTGAGGTTCCCGACCCCCTCGTCCGTGATCTTCTGCATCACCCGGTCGTATTCTCCCCGGTTCACCGGGTGCATCGCGTTCGGCTGGATGCTGCGCCATCGGGCGAGGTCGCCCACCGATGCCTTGCCACTCGGCTCGATCCGGGCGCGGAACCGTGCCGCCGGGCCGTAGCGCTCGCTCAACCGGAGGTAAAGGAATCCCCCCAGAAACCCGCCCAGGTGCGCCAGGTGCGCAACCCCGCCACCGCCCGTCATGCCGCCATACAGCGCCAACACGGTCATGATGATCACCAGCACCCGCGCCTCAACCGGAATCACGCCCCAGACCAGGATCCGATCCCGCGGCCAGAAATGGGCGAATCCGTAGTACACCCCGAACAGCGCGCCCGACGCGCCGACTATCGCGGAGCGAGGCGTGAACACCGACAGCAGCGCCCCGGCAATGCCGCTCACCAAGTAGAGCGCCAGGAAACGACGGCTCCCCAGGCGCCCCTCCAGCCGCGGCCCAAAGAAGTACAGCCCCAGCATATTGAACAACAGATGCCAGAGGTCGGCGTGGAGGAACATGTACGTCACCACGGTCCACGGGCGGATCAGGATCAGGCCGGGAACCAGCGCCAGCGCCCAGGCGACCATCGGGAACGCATTGGTGAGCAGGAACATCGCCCCGTTGGCGAGGAGGAGCCGAGTGACCCAGGGCGTCATACAGGTGGGGAGTAGGCCGCCTCGATCAGCGCCGCGTGCCGCTGCTCGACCGCCCGGCGCTTCACCTTGAGGGTCGGAGTGAGTTGCCCATTCTCCACCGTGAAATCCTCCGCCACCAGCAGGATCTTCTTGGGCATCTCGAAGCTGGCGAGATCGCGCAAGGTCAGCATCACTTCTCGCTCCAGTTTTGCCACCACATCGGTTTGCTGGAGCCACGCGTCGCCTTCGGCCAGCTTGAGCTGCCGCTCGGCGGCCCAGGCCGTGAGGGCGGCCGGGTTCGGCACCACCAGCATGATGGGGAACGGATGGCGATCGCCCAGCAGGACGGCGTTCTGTACGAACTTGCTGGACCGCGAGAGGTTCTCGATGGGCTGCGGTGCGATGTACTTGCCGCCAGCCGTCTTGATCAGGTCCTTCTTCCGGTCGGTGATCTTCAGATAGCCCTGGGCGTCCAGCTCGCCGATATCCCCGGTGTGGAACCATCCGTCCGGGTCCAGCACCTCCCGGGTCTCCTCGGGTTTGTTGTAGTAGCCCGCCATCACGTTCGGACCCCGGGCCAGGATCTCGCCGTCCTCTGCGATCCGAACCTCCACCTCCGGCACCACCCGCCCCACGCTCCCGAGCCGCGGCGCCTCCAACGCGTTGACCGTGATGAGCGGCGAGGTCTCGGTGAGACCGTAGCCTTCCAGGACGGGGAGGCGCGCTGCGAAGAAGAAGGCGGCCACGTCCGGTGAAAGCGGCGCTCCACCGGATACGAAGAAGCGGATCCGTCCGCCGGTGCGGGCGCGGAGCTTCTTGAACACCAGGCGGTCGGCGATCCCGTGCCGCAGCTTGAGCCCGGCGGATAGGGGCCGCCGGGCCAGGGTGGCGGCTACCCACGCGTGACCCACGCGTCGGGCCCAGAAAAAGAACCGCCGCTTGATCGCGCCTCCCGCCATCGCGGTCTCCAGCACCCGGGCGTAGATTTTTTCGTACACCCGCGGGACCGCGATGACCACGGTCGGGCGAATCTCCAGCAGGTTCGCCGCCAGCGTGTCCATGCTCTCCGCGTAACAGATGGTCACGCCGCCGTGCAGCATGGTGTAGTGACCCGCCATCCGCTCCAGGCTGTGGGAGAGCGGAAGAAACGACAGGCAGGAGTCGTCAGGACTGACGCGCACCACCTTCAACGCGGCCGCCACGTTGGAGCAGAAGTTGCCATGCGTGAGCATCACGCCTTTGGGCTGTCCGGTGGTGCCGGAGGTGTAGATCAGGGTCGCCAGATCGCCGGGCTGCACGGCGAGCGCATCCTGCCGGTAGGTGGCGTATCGGGTTTCCGCCGCCGCGCCGCGTTGGATCAAATGCTGGAAGGACTCGGCGTCGGTGCCCTCGCGGAGCGGGGTGAATGCAATCACCTTCCTCAGCGAGGGAACCTCGGCGCGGATCTGGGCGACCTTGTCGTACTGCTCGTCGTCCTCCACAAAGATCGCGGCGGCGCCGGCGTCCTGGAGGATGTACGCGATCTGGGCGGCCGGCAGCGTGGGATAGATGGCGACATCCACGCAGCGCACGGTCAGGCAGGCAAAGTCCGCGATGGCCCACTCGGGACGGTTGTGCGAGAGAATCGCCACGCGGCTCCCCGCCTCCAGCCCCAGCTCGCGCAATCCGATGGCGGCGTGGTGGACCAGGCGCGCCAGCTCCTGGTGGGTGATGCTGGTCCACTGGCCGCCCACCTTGTGTCGCAACGCCGCCCGCTTGGTGCTGTAGCGCTCGACCGCATCGAAGAACATTTCGGTGAGCGTTCGTGGCGCGGTCATGCGGCCTGCCGCTCTGCCGCTCTGCCGCCTCGCCGTCCGTCCCACACCGCCAGCGCCGCCACCACGGTGATGGCAATCGCGTCCGTTCGCAGGTCCTCGTAGGCCGCCTGGACATTCCCCTTGCCCGGTGCTTCCCCGATCACCCGACCGAGGGCCGGGTCCAGAGCAAACCCGACCGCCCCGGTGTCCAGGACCGCCCAGGTGACTGCCGCGCCCGGAACGGTGTCGCCGCCGGCGGTCACCGCGCGCACCACGAGCAGGAGCGTGTCCCCCACGGTGACGGTCCGAGAGGCGGGGCCAACCAGCTCCAGGGCCACCACGCGGTCGGGGTCCCCCAGCAGCGTATCACAGCCGGCCGCGACCAGCGGGACGGCGCAGAGGCTCAGGACTGCTCGGAGGCGCCGAGTGAGGCGAGTGACGATTTGGCGTGCTCGATCCACTTGGCGGCATCCGGGCCACGGGGAGGGCGTGCGAGAAACGCTTTGAGGTGGGTGGCGGCCTGGTCGGTCTCCCCGCGATGCAGCAGCAGGAACCCCAGCCCGTAATGCGCGCCGGCCAGCGTGGGATCCAGCTCCAGCGCGCGACGGTAAAAGCGGATGGCGTCGTCCTGACGGTTCGTCTTGGTGAAGGCGATGGCCATGTTCTGGAGCACGCGCGGGTCGTTGGGGTGGTCGCGCAGCGCCAAGCGGTACGAGGTGAGCGCCGCCTCGTAGTCGCCTTGCCGCTCCAACGCCAGCCCCTCGTTCAGGTAATCGAGCCGCTGCGGTCTTAGATCGTTGCCCCGGCTCCGGCCGAACAGGCGACTCCAGAAGCCCATACGGCGTCAAGATATCTGGCCCCGGAGGTCGAAGCAACGCGACACCGCCGTTGTCAGGCGGGTAGCCGGGGCGTATCATCCGATCAGCATGCCTCCGAATCGTTCCTCCGCGTCCACCGGACGCGACGTCCTCGAAGTGGATTGGCCGCTGTTCGGCGAGTTGTGCCGCGCGCTCGCGTTTCGCGTGGCCGGCGCGTTCGATCCGGAGATGGTGATCGGCGTGGCCAAGGCGGGCGTGATTCCCGGCGCCGTGGTCGCGTCCATCCTTCAGCGCGACTTCGCGTCCATGGCGGTCACGCGGGAGAGTGCCGGCGTGCGACCCACGCTGGTCACCGCGCCGCCACCCAGCGTCCGCGGGCGCCGCGTGCTGGTGGTGGACGAGACCTGCGACTCCGGGGACACGCTCAAGCTCGCCGTATCCGCCGTCCGCAAGTTGGCGCCGGCGGAAGTGCGCACGGCCGTGTCCTTCAAGACCGGCGCGTACAGCCCGGATTACTACGCGCTGCAAACCGGCAGCCGGATCATTCTGCCGTGGGATCGGGAGGTGTTGGTGAACGGGGAATTTGTGATGCGACCGGAGTACGCGACGTGGCTGCGCGAGCCGGCCACGCGAGTGCCCGACCTCAGTCGTTCAACGCCGACGCGTAATCCCGCCCCTCACTGATCGCCTGATACACCGCGTCGAGCGTTTCCGGTGCCCCCAGGAGAAACCGGCAGCGCGCGTGGTTGGCGCTGCGGCACTCCACCTCTAGCACCGCGATGGTGCGGTTGGCCAGCCGTCCCACAAACTCGCCCAGCAGGCCGGCGGAGAAGAAGCAGGACGGGAACGCCGCGCCGGCCGCGGGGTCCGCCTCCGCCCAGTCGGGCGCGTCCAGCGCTAGCCCGGTGCGCCCCACCCGCTCCACCGTGACCGTGCCCCAGCCGCTGGCCCCGAAGAACTCCGACAACACCTCGCCGAGGGCGGCTGCGTCGAGGGCCCCGGGATCGTCCACCCCGGCAGCGGCGGCCAGCCACTGCACGAAGAAGTCGTAGAGCTCGACCCCGCCCGCGTGTCCGGCCTCCTGCAACCGAACGGCCGCTTGCTCGCCGATATCCTGCGTGAGTGCCTGGCGCAACGCGCCCAGCGCGCGCCGGCCGATGACGACCGTGTGGCCGTTCAATTCGATGGGCATGGATCCCGGGGCAGGGTTCGGAGGCGAAGTTAGGGTTTCCGCTTCGCGCGGCGCAAGAGTTCGGCCTCCTCAATGACGGCGACCCCGAGCGCGCGCGCCCGGTCCAGCTTGCTCCCGGCATCCCCCCCGGCGACCACGGCGGTGGTGTTCTTCGAGACGGAGGACGCGACGTGCCCTCCCGCCTCCTCGATGAGCTGCCTGGCGCGGGCCCGAGACAGCGAGGGCAACGTGCCGGTGAGCACGTACGTCTGGCCCGCCAGCGGGCCACCCTCGGCGCTCACCGGCTCCTTCAGGTTCACGCCAAGGCGCTCCAGCCGGTCCACCAGCTGGCGGTTCGCCCTATCCTTAAAGAAGGCGACCACGGCTTCCGCGATCGCGGGCCCCACGCCACGGATCGCGCCGATCGCTGCGGCATCCGCGGACGCCAAAGCCGCCAGCGCCCCGAACTGGCGGGCCAGCAAACGAGCGACCTGCACACCCACGTGGCGAATCCCCAGGGCAAATACCACCGTGGACAGGGGCCGGTCCCTTGATGCGTCGATGGCCTGAAGGAGCTGGTTGGCGGACTTCTCGGCGAACCCCTCCAGCGTGAGCAGCTTCATGGCGTCCAGCCGTCGGCGGTCATACAGGTCCGCCACGTCCTTGACCAGCCCGGCGTCCAGCAGCGCGCGCACCCGCTCGTACCCCAGCCCACGGACGTCCATGGCGCCCCGCGAGGCAAAATGCACAATGCTCTCCAGCACGCGGCCCGGGCACGACACGTTGGGGCAGTAGATCATCACCTCGTCGGCGGGGCGCTCGACCTTGGATGTGCAGACCGGGCACTGGGTGGGGCGCCGGAACTTCTCCTTGCCCCGCGGCCGGTCGCGCACCGGCCCCAGCACCTGCGGGATCACTTCGCCGGCGCGCGTCACTTCCACCCAATCACCCACGCGAATGTCTTTCGCTTCGATCAGGTCAAAGTTGTGCAAGGTGGCGTTCGAGACGGTGACTCCCGTGACCTCCACCGGCTGGAGCACCGCGTAGGGGTTGAGCGCCCCCGTGCGGCCCACGTTGATTCCGATGTCCAGGAGCCGGGTGATCTGCACCTCAGGGGCAAACTTCCGGGCGATGGCCCAGCGTGGCTCGCGATCGCCCACCGTGCCCAGCTCGTCATGCAGTGCCAGTTCATTCACCTTCACCACCACGCCGTCGGCTCCATAGTCCAGCTCCTCCAGGGCGGACTCCAACTGGGCGATCTGCTGGTTGGCCTGGGCCAGGTCCCCGGCCAGCCGGTGGTGTGGCTCGACGGGAAAGCCCCAGGCGCGCAGGCCGTGCAGCAGCTCGTCCTGGGTGCGGAACGGCGGCGCGCCATCCGGAACTTCGACGTGAAAGCAAAAGATGCGGAGGGCGCGCTGCGCCGTGATGCGTGAGTCCAGCTGGCGGAGTGAGCCCGCGGCGGCGTTGCGGGGATTGGCAAAGGGCGGCTCGCCGCGCGCCTCCCGCTCGCGGTTCAGCTCTTGGAACCGTGACTTGGCGAAGTACACCTCGCCGCGTACTTCCATCAGGGCCGGCCACCCGCTGCCCTGAAGGTGGAGCGGCAGGTCCAGCACGGTCCGCAGGTTGGCGGTCACGTCCTCCCCTTCGATCCCGTTGCCGCGCGTGGCCCCGACGGCCAGCACGCCATGCCGGTAGGTGAGGCTCACCGCCGCGCCGTCAATCTTGACTTCCAGGGTGTAGCCTCCGGCCGGAGCTTGACCTACGATGCGAGCGTTTCGCTCCTCCCATTCCGCCAGCTCCTGCTCGCTGAACGCGTTGGCCAGCGACAGCATGGGTAGGGCGTGCCGGTGCTTGCGGAATTGGGTGGCGGGCTCGGCGCCCACGCGGTGAGTCGGGGAATCCGGCGTGCGGAGCCTGGGATGCTCCGCCTCCAGCCGCTCCAGCTCGCGGTACAGCCGGTCGTACCCGGCGTCGGACATCTCCGGCGCATCGAGCACGTAGTACGCGTACGACGCGCGGTTCAGGAGTCGCCGCACCTCGGCAGCACGCGCGGCCGGGCCTCCCGCCCGGCTCCCCCTCCCGCCGCCCCGGGCGGCGCTCAGCGGCCTTTTCCCTCCTCCGCGATCACCGTCATGGCGATCTCCACCAGGCGGTCCAACTCCTCGGTGGAGGAGCGCGCCAATTGGTCGTCCGCCACGCCGTCTCGCTTGCCGAACGCTTCCAGCAGCTTGCCCAGGAACCCCACCAGCGCCACCCGTTCGCGGTCGGCCTGCCGCGGTGCTTCCCCGGATTCCTGGCGGCGGTGCAGCAGCCGCTCGTAGCGGTACGCGTTGCGGAGGGCCTTGGCCGTCAGGCTGCCGATCACCTGGGTGAACCTGATGTCGGATTCGGAGAATGACGGCCCCTCGCGGAAGCTGCGCAAGAAGATGGCGCCGATCGCGACGCCCCTCCACGAGATGGGCACGACCGTGATGCTTTGCACGCGACGAGTGGCCAGGGCGCCGTGGATGTGCTTGAGCGTGGGGTCGGACGCCGCGTCCGGGATGAACACGGTCTCGCCGGACTGGAGTGCGTGTCTCAGCTCCGGGTAGCGGTCCAGATCCACGATGTAGTTCCGAATGCTGGGGTCTTCGTACGAGGCCACCAGCCGGGCGGTGCGCCCGCCCCGTTCCGCCAGGAAGATCGAGCAGCGATCCAGCCCGAACGATTCGCCCAGCTTGCGGGTGATGGTCTGAAGGATGTCCACAAATTGCAGCGAGCCCGAGATCTCCTCCAGGATCTCGATAATCGCGAGCAGGTGCTTGCGCTCTTGCTCCAGCTCCCGGATGCGAGCCTCTGGAGAACCGGCGTCGGAGGGCGCGGGGGCGGTCGGGGCGGCGGGCGTGGAATCCATGGTGGGGTATTCTGGCGCTCTCGACGGAGGTGCGTCAAGGCGCTACAATGGCTCACGATGACGCGAATCGTGGTTTTGCTCCTCGCGGCCACGACCGGCGCCGGGGCGCAAGAGCCGCCGGCCGTGGTGCCCGAGCTCCCCGGCCAGGGCCGACCGGTGGACATTGGGACGACGACCGCGCGTCGCGACCGGCTGCTGGCGCGGACGGGACCGGGCATTGTGGTGGTGCGTGCCGCCCCGGCGCAGGATCTCGAAAAGCTGGTCATCCAGGACAACGATTTCCGCCAGGACGACGACTTCTTCTACCTCACCGGCCTCGAGACGCCAGACGCCTGGCTCATTATCGCCGCCGGCTCCGGGCAGGCCGAGACCCATTTGTTCCTCCCCGCCCGGGACCCGAGTCAGGAGCGGTGGACCGGCCTGCGGCTCGGTCCGGGGGCGGACGCGGTCCGGCTGAGCGGTATCGCTCAGGTGCACGACACGGCGGCGAGGGACTCCGTGGCCGGCGCCATCGCCGCTCGGTCGCCCGGAACCGTGTACGCGCTGGCCCGCCATTCCGACGGACCGCCCGAGCTGCCCCCCGCGCTGGCGTCCCGGCCGGTGCGCGACATCGAGCCGCTGTTGGACAGCCTGCGCGTGGTGAAGGACGCCGCGGAAGTGGCCGCGTTGAGGCACGCCATCACCATCACGGCCGAAGCCCAGCGGGCGGCCATGCGTGCCGCCCGGCCCGGTATGATGGAGTTTCAGATCGAGGCCGTCATCGAATTCACCTTCCGCAACCTGGGCGCCGACCGGGTGGGGTTCCCGTCCATCGTAGGCAGCGGCCCCAACTCCACCACGCTCCACTACGACGTGAACCGGCGGCGCATTGAGCAGGGCGACCTGGTGGTCATGGACGTCGGGGCCGAGTACGCGCAATACACCGCCGACGTGACGCGCACCATTCCGATGGGTGGGCGATTCACACCGCGGCAGCGCGCTATCTACGAGCTGGTTCTGGGATCCCAGGAGGCGGCGCTGGCCGCCGTGCGGCCGGGGGTCACCGTCCGGCAGCTGACCACCATCGCGCGCGATTACATGCGGCAGCACGGTGGCACGCTGTGCGCGCCCCGGAACTGCGTGGACTCTTTCGTGCACGGCCTGAGCCACTGGCTGGGCATGCGGGTCCACGACGTGGGGGACTACCGGATGCCGTTGGAGCCCGGCATGGTGCTCACCGTCGAGCCGGGCATCTACCTGCCGGACGAGCAGTTGGGTGTGCGGATCGAAGATGACATCGTGGTGACGGCCACCGGCTACGAGCTGCTCTCCGCCGCCGCGCCGCGGCGGGCCGAGGAGATCGAAGCCCTCATGAACCAGGGCACTCCCATGGCGCCGGTTCCGGGAGGACCGCGATGACATCGGATGAAGAGCTGGATAGCGAGCTGGACCCGGCCGACGCCGAGGACCTGATGGCCGCGGAGCCGAGCCGATCCGGCATGGTGGGTTTTGTGGGCGGCCTGGTGCTCGGCGCCCTCATTGGCGCGGGGATCGCGCTGCTGGTGGCCCCCGAACGGGGGACCGTGGTGCGCCGGCGCTTGAAGCGCCGCTGGCGCCGGGCCCGCGAAGAGGCCCGCCGCGGGGTCCGCGGGTTCAAACGTGACGTGGAGCGGGAGGCCGCGCGCCGCCGCCGTTGGCTCAGGCAGGCGGCCGAGCGCGAGGGGGCCTAGGCGCGCAGGTTCGCCAGTAGGTCGGCAGCTTCTTCTTTATAAACCGGATCCTGCACGTCGGTGACGGGCAGCGACAGGACGCGTTCCAATTGCTCGCGAGCGTCGGCCCGCCGGTCCCGATCGAGGTAGACCTGCGCCAACTCCAGCCGGTGGAACACGTAGCCCGGCCTCAGCTCAATGGCGCGTTCCAGGTGCGCCGTTGCCGAATCCCAATGGGCCCGCCCCAGGAACCCGCCGCCGAGGAAAAGCCTGGCGATGGTGCGGGTCAACCCCGAGAGGCGCTTCACCTCGGCGTGCCACGCGCCCAGCACGTGATGTGCGCCGTCGTGGTCCGGATTCAGGGCCAGCGACCGGGCCGCCTCGTCGTAGATCCGCCGTCCATACCGCACCCGCTCCTTGCCACCCTTGGTGAGTGCCAGCCGGCCCAACGCCTGCGCCAGCATAAAGTGGCCGTCGGCTCCCAACGAGTCCAGCGCGATGGCGGCCTCGGCGTATCCCTGCGCGGCCAGGTAGAGACTGTCGCGCCGGGGGCGCTGCTGGTCGGTGAGCTGCTTGGCGACATCAACAGCGGCGCCCGCCGCCTTCCAGCGGGCGGCGTAGGACGCCCCGTCGCCGGCGATCGCCGTCTGGTATTGCGCCAGCGCCGGCCCGGGCAGGAGCTGGTCTGCCAGGCTGTCGCCGCGAGCGAGATGCTCCGCCGGCGTCTGCGCGGCGGCGGGGCACGCTGCCAGCAGCGCGCAGAGCAGAAACCGGCGGGCGTTGATCACGGTGGGTGAGGGGGAAAAGCTAATGTGGGCGGGACCGCTCATCGAGCGCAAGCGGGACGGCGGCGCCATCGCGCCGGACGAGTGGCGCGCGCTGATCGCGGCCTACACCGCCGGCCAGGTGCCGGACTACCAGATGTCCGCGCTGCTCATGGCCGCCTTCCTGAACGGTCTGGAGCCCGCGGAAGTCGCCGCCCTCACCGGCGCCATGCTCGATTCAGGGGACCGGCTGCGGTTCGATCACCTCCGCGTGCCCTGCGTGGACAAACATTCCACCGGCGGGGTGGGCGACAAGGTGTCGCTGGTCCTGGCGCCCCTGGTGGCCAGCTGCGGCGTGGCCGTGCCCATGATCTCCGGGCGTGCGCTGGGCCACACCGGCGGTACGCTGGACAAGCTGGAAGCGATTCCCGGATTCCGCACGGCGCTGTCGTCGGCGGAGACGCAGCGGCAGGTGGAGCTGCTCGGCTGCGCCATGATCGGCCAGAGCGCCGACATCGCGCCGGCGGATCGTAAGCTCTACGCGCTGCGGGATGCCACCGCCACGGTGGAGAGCATTCCGCTGATCGCAGCCAGCATCATGTCCAAGAAACTGGCTGAAGGTCTTGCCGGGCTGGTGCTCGACATCAAGCGTGGCAGCGGCGCGTTTCTGCCGGCCCTGGAAGATGAGCTGGAGCTGGCCCGCACCATGATCCGGCTGGGCGATGACCACGGCTGCCGGACCGTGGCTCTGGTGACGGCCATGGACCGCCCGCTGGGCAACGCGTGCGGCGTGGCGCTGGAGACCGAAGAGGCGATCGCCGCGTTGCGAGGCGAGGCGCCGGCCGACCTGATGGAGGTCACCTACGCGCTGGCCGCCGAGATGCTGGTACTGGGGAACGTCGCGCGGAGCACCGGCGAGGCTCGCGAGGCGCTGGAGCAGGCCATCAGGTCCGGCAAGGCGGCCGCCACGTTCCGCTCCGTCGTCGCGGCCCAGGGAGGCAACCCCGCTGTGCTCGACGATCCCGGCCTGCTTCCCCAGGCTCGGGAGGTGGCGACCTACCAGGCGCCTCGAGCCGGCTTTGTGGCGTCGGTGGAGCCCAGGGTGCTGGGGAAAGCGATCGTGGAGATGGGTGGAGGGCGTCGCACCATGGAGGATGCCATTGACGCGTCCGTCGGCTTCGTGATCGCCGTCCGGCCCGGGGATGCCGTGGAGGCAGGGCAACCGCTGGCGTCGATTTACGCGGGAAACGCCGACACGCTCCGGATGGGACAGAACGCGCTCAACCGGGCCCTTCGGCTCGCTCCCGAGCCGCCGCCGCCCTCCCTACCGCTGATCTCGCATCGGGTGAGCGCGTCAGGCGTGGAGACGCTGTTTTAGATGGGCTCGGCGTTCCAGAATTCGGTGATGCGCGTTCGCAGCTCGTCGCGCACGCGTCGAAAGGCCAGAAGCCGCTCCTCCTCCGTCCCGCTTACGGCGCCCGGGTCGGGCAGAGGCCAGTGGAGCCGGCGCCCGATCCCGGGTGCCACCGGGCAGACCTCGTCGGCGCACAGCGTGATCACCACATCAGCGTGTTGGTAGGGAACTTCGTCCAGACCCTTGGACCAGTGGTGAGCGATGTCTATCCCGGCCTCGGCCAGGACGTGGACGGCATAGCTGCTCAACCTGCCGGGCTCGGATCCGGCGCTATACACGTCCCAGCCGGAGGGCGCGGTGGCGCGGGCCAGTCCTTCGGCTATCTGGCTCCTGGCGGAATTCGCCACGCAAAGAAAGAGTAACGTGCGCGGCGGGGTGGTCACAGCTCGTCCAAGACGTCTCCGGCCCGGACCAGTACAAGAATCGCCGCCTGCGGCACCACCAGGTAGCGCTTGCTCTCGAACGTGATTTCCACGGCCGCCTTGCGGAAGAACAACGCGTAGTCGCCAATGTGGGCCTGCATCGGCACGTAGCGGGTTTCTTTGGAGCCCTGAATGCGCCAGGGCTCGTCGTCCAGTTGAGTGGGTTCCGGTAGAGCGGTCCCGGGGCCGGTGGCGATGATCCGGCCGCTCTGGACGGCCTGGTGGTCCATGGCGGTGGGCGGCAGGTAGAGGCCCACGCTGGTCCGCTCCTCACCCTCCTCCGGCGTGATGAGCACGCGGTCCCCCACCACAACGAGCCGTTTGGAATTGTCCGGCATGTGGGGGAATGATAGATGCCGGGCCGAGGGGCGCCAGGACCGCTGTCGCCTGGTGTTATCGTCCCGACCCCTCCAAACTCACGCGCGGCTGATCCTTCTTGGCCCAGCGGTCGAACCAGCTGCGTAAATACAGCTGAGTGCGCAAAAAGTTGGACGGCTTGCTCGCCGTGCCGTGCCATTCGTCCTTGAAGCGGATCATCGCGGTGGGCACCTTGCGGACCTTCAGCGCTTCGTAGAATTCCTCGGTCTGCGGCATCGGCGTGCGCAGGTCCAGCTCGCCCGTCATCAGCATGGTCGGGGTGGTGACGTTCCCCACGTACATGAGGGGCGAGCGCCGGAGATGCTCGGACGGATCCTCCCAGGGCAGTTTGGCGAAGTTGCGATACCAGTTGGGCCCATCGGTCGTGCCCACGAACGAGAGCCAGTTGGTCACAGGGCAGTTGGCCGACGCGGCGGTGAAGCGATTGGTGTGGCCCACGATCCAGGCGGTCAGCACGCCGCCACCCGAGCACCCGTACACGAACAGGTTACGCTCGTCGATGTAGCCCCGGCCGATGACGGTATCCACGCCGGCCATGAGATCGTCGAAGTCCTTGCTGGGATAGGCGTACTTGATCGCGTTGCCGAACGCGCTCCCGTAGCCGGTGCTGCCCCGCGGATTGGTGTAGAGCACCACGTACCCGTTGGCCGCGTGCTCCTGCCAGGAGAAGTTGAACGCCCCGTTGTACATGGAATGGGGGCCGCCGTGGATGGTGAGGATGAGGGGGTACTTCTTGGCGGGGTCAAAGTCCGGCGGCTTGATGATCCAGCCCTGGATCCGGTAATCGTCCACGGAGGTGTACCAGACCTCCTCCACCGCCCCCAGCCGGCGACCGGCCAGAACGTCGCCGTTCACGTCGGTCAGCGTGGTGAACTGCGGCCTCCTCACGTCGAAGGTCACCAGGTCCCCGGGCGCATGCCCGCTGGCGAGCGTGCCCACCGCCAGGCCGCCCTTGGTCATGCTGGCGACCGCGAGCATGTGCTTGCCCTCGGTCAGCTTGCGCGCGCTGCCGGTGAGGGGCGCGAAATAGAGGTTGGCCGCACCCTGGTCCTGGACCGTGAAGTACACACCGCTGTTGTCCGCCGCCCACATGACTTCCTGCGGCGAGCGGTCCAGCCCTGGGGCGATCTGGCGCGGGTTGGACCCGTCGGCCGCCATGAGATACAGCCGGTTCGCGATGTAGGTGTCGTCGGTCATGTCATAGCCGGTGTACGCCACCAGCCGGCCGTCCGGTGACACCACCGGGTTCCCGTCCGGCCCGGCGCGCCGCGTCAGCTGCCGTATCTCGCCGGTCGCCACGGTAACCGCGTAGATCTCAGACTCGCGCCAGACGTACTCGGCGTCGTCCGCGCGCAGACCGCTGAACAGAATGCGGGAGCCGTCCGGCGTCCACTCCGGCTCACCGTGGTTCCAATCACCGTCGGTGAGTCGCCGCGGTGTGCCGCCGCTCGCGGGCACGATGAACACATGCCGGTACCCGTCGTCGGTGAACCCTTGGCGATCCTGCCGGTAGTCCAGGCGGGTCACGACCCGGGGATCATCCGTCCACCGGGCGCCATCGGGACGCTCCGGCAGCTTGATGCTCCAGCGCTCTTCCTTCGGCACCAGCATGGCGAACGCGATGCTGCCCCCGTCCGGCGCCCAGGCGATGCCGGCCGGCGTTTCCTCGACTCGGGTGATTTGCGTGGTGGCGCCCTCGGCGTCCATCCAGCGGACGAACAGTTGCGTGCCCCGAGGCTCGCCGGTGTGGAGGAAGGCCAGGCGAGTGCCGTCCGGCGACCATCGCGGGCTGGAGCCGTCGGTCAGCTTCCGCAGCCGGGAGCCGTCCACGTTCATGATCCACAGGGACGACGCCATGCGGTCGTGCACTTTGTCCACCCAGCGCCGGGTAAACACGATCTGTGCCCCGTCCGGGGAGACTTGCGGGTCACTCACCCATTCCCACTCGAGATAGAGATCGAGTGTGAGTCGGTCAGGCCGCCCTTGGGCGACTACCGGAGTGGACACCAGAGCGGCGAGCATCGCAACGCCGAGCACGCCACGGCCGGACGACGAAAGACGGGGCATCGACCAAGGCTCCTGAGTGAGACACCGCGAAATTGACGTATAGCGCGCGACCGCGCCAGACTGCCGCTCTGCGCCTCTCTCTTACTCCGCCGTCTCCCGGATCACCGCCAGCGGCGTGCTGCGAAAAACGTGCACCGAATTTGCCAGGCCAACCACGGTGGTGGCTGCGGCAGCACCGAATCCCAAGGTCGCAAGCGCCAGGGCCGGAAGCTGGAAGGGAACTTCGAACAAGAAGCGCGTCAGGGCCCAACCGGCCGCCGCGGCCAGCACCATGCCCGCCACTGCCGCGACCAGGCCCAGGGCGGCGTACTCAGTGGCGACGATTCGCGCCACCTGGCCGCGACTGGCGCCCAACGTCTTGAGCAAGGCGCTTTCCCGCATCCGCTGGAAGCGGGTGGTGGCGATCGCCCCGACCAGCACGACCAGTCCGGCGGCGATGGAAAAGAGGGCCATGAAGCGGATGGCGAGGGAGATGCTTCCCAGAATGGTGTCCAGCGTTTCCTGCACCAGCGTAAGGTCCACCACCGCGACGTTGGCGTAAGCGCGCACCAGGTCGCGCTGCACCAGGGCTCGCTCGGCGGGATCCTCCACTCGGCACAACAGCACGATGCTCTGGGGCGCGTCCTCCAGCGCTCCGGGCTCGAACACCACGAAGAAGTTGGGCTCGAACCGCGCCCAGTTCACCCGGCGGAGGCTCGCGACCTGGGTTTCGATCAGCACGCCCTGAACGTCCCAGGTGATACGGTCGCCCAAGGTGACCCGGAGCTCCAGGGCGATGTCTTGCTCCATGGAAATACGCGGCAGCCCCTCCCCGCGGCCGCCCCGCCCGGCGGCAGGAGCGGCAGGCCCTGCCGCTCTGCCGCTCTGCCGCTCTGCCGAGGCGTCCCACCACGTGCCCGCGATCAAAACCTCCGACGCCACCAGCGTATCCCGGTAGGTGTGCCGGTACTCCCGCCGCAGCGCCCACCGGCCGGTTCGCCATCCCGCCGAATCGGCCAGCAGCTCGCTCACCGAGCGGCCATTGATCCCCGCCACGCGGGCCGGCACCATGGGAGTCCGCTGGACAATGCGGTGGCCGCGTGAGCGCACCACCTCTTCGACGCCACGCGACTGGTCCCGCTGGATGTCGAACATGACCAGGTTGGGCCGATCGGGCCGAGTGTCCAGGGCCACCTGATCGAGCAGATTGCGCTGGACCACGTAGAGGGTGGCCACCAGGAACGCGCCAAAGCCCACCGCCACGGTGACGGCGCCGGTTTGATTGTGAGGCCGGAAGAGGTTGGCGATGCCCTGCCGCACGGCGTACGAGGCCCGGCGCGGGAAGAACCGCCGCGCCGCCCGGGACAGCCCGGCCGCGCTGGCCCAGAGCAGCAGCGCCGTGACGGCAACCGCGCCGGCGAACGAGAGACCAGACTCAACCCCCGGCGCCTGCCACAGGCTGACCGCCAGGACGCCTGCGCCCAGCGCCGCGAGCGTGGCCCACCGGGCGGGGTCCCGGGCCCGGGATGTCTCCTCGTAGTCCCGCCGGAGCGCGGACAGCGGCGACACGTTGCGTACGGCGAGCAGCGGCAGCGAGGCGAAGAGCACGGCCACACCCGTGCCGATGGCCATCCCCGCCAGGGCCGACGGCCAGTCCGGGGAGACCCCCACCTCCACGGGCAGGAAATCACTGAGCAGCCGTGGGAGTTGTGCCTGGACGACCAGTCCGAGAACCACGCCGGTGGCCGCCCCCGCCAGGCCCATCACGGCGGCCTGGAGCACGTAGATGATGAACACACTGCGCTGGGTGGCGCCGAGACAGCGGAGCACGGCGGCCGACGGCAGCTTGTCACGGGCGAACACGCTCACCGCGCTCGCCACGCCCACGCCGCCCAGCAACAGCGCCACCAGGCCCACCAGGCCGAGGAACCGGGTCAGGTTGTTCATCGCGTCGGCCAGCTCATCCTGGCGCTCCGCCACCGTGTCGAACCCGACCTGCCGGTCCCGCAGGGTCTGGATGTTTCGGTTCAGGAAACGCTGCACCGCGGCGTCGTCCGGGATCCGGAGGTAGGCGAGGTGGCGCGCCCGGCTCCCGAACTGCAGCAACTGAGTCTCTCCCAGCGACCGGCCCGGGATGAAGACTCGTGGCCCGATCGCCGTGCGCAACGCGATCTCCCCCGGCGTGCGCACCACCAGACCGGCCAGGACGAACGAGGTTTCCCCGATGCCGAGCGTGTCACCCACCGCCGCGCCGAGCTGGACCAGGAGTGCGGGATCCACCAGCGCAAAGCGCTCCGTCTGGAGCCGCGCCCACAGGCCCGACGGCTCCGTTTCGATGGAGCCGTAGTAGGGGAACCCGCCGTCCACCGCGCGGACCTCCACCAGCCGGGAGTTGCCGCTCCGGACGGCGAGCGCCATGGACGGGAAACTGGTCACGTGGGACAGCGCCACACCCTCGGCGACCACCGAGTCCAGGATGCCCCGTATCACGGAGTCGAACGGGCTGCGACTGGAGAGTTCGAGATCCGCGCCCAGCAGGTTGCGGGCTTCCGCGTCAATGCCCGCGGTGACGTTTTCGCGGAAGGAGTTGATGGCCACCAGCGCCGCTACGCCCAGCGTGATGGAGCTCATGTAGAGCGCCAGGCGCCGGCGGCTGGAGCGCGCCTCACGCCGCGCCATGGCGAAGGCGAAACGGCTCACTTGGCGCCCGCCGGTGTGTCGGACACGATCCGGCCCCCGCTCAGGCGGATGACCCGCCGCGCGCGGCCGGCCAGCTCAGGGTCGTGGGTGACCAGGACCAGGGTGGTGCCCGTCTCGCGGTTCAACCGTTCCAGCAGCTCCACAATCTGATGCCCGGTGTCCGCGTCGAGATTGCCGGTGGGCTCGTCGGCGAAGAGGATCCTGGGTTCGTTGGCGAACGCTCGGGCAATGGCGACACGCTGCTGCTCACCCCCGGAAAGCTGTGCGGGATAATGGTGGGCGCGGTCGCGAAGGCCCACCCGCTCCAGCAGGTCCAGCGCCCGTCGCTCGGTGCCGTCGCCGGACACGCCCCGCAACTCCAGAGGGACCAACACGTTCTCCAGAGCGGTCAGCGTGGGAATGAGTTGGAACGTCTGGAACACAAAGCCGACCTTTTCACCGCGGAAACGGGCCCGGCCGTCCTCGTCCAGCGCGTTCAGGTTCTGCCCATCCAGCGTGACCGATCCCGCGGTTGGGCGGTCGAGCCCGGCGAGCAGACCCAGCAGGGTGGTCTTGCCGCTGCCCGACGGCCCAATGATGGCCACAAATCCCTGTGGCTCGATGGCCAGGGTGATGTCCTTCAACACGGCGAGGGGGCGCCCGCCGCTCAGATAGGTCTGCCCCAGCCCTTCAGTGACGATCATCATGGTCCCTAAGATAGAACGACTCGCTATTTTGTACGCGTGATCCAAGTGTATACGCGGCGCCTGGGCGCCGCGCTGCTGGCCTGCGGCGGGCTCGTCGCCTGCGGCGCCGAAACCCAACGGGCTGATTCCGAAACCCGGCGGGCTTCATCGAGCGAGGACGTTCGGCCCATCGTGCTGTTCCTCGGTACCAGCCTCACGGCCGGGCTTGGCGTCAGTCCGGAGGAGGCGTACCCTGCCTTGATCGAGCGAAAGATTGATTCTGCCGGATATGCGTTCCGGGTGGTGAACGCGGGGGTCAGCGGAGAGACGGCGGCCGGGGGCCTGCGCCGCGTGGACTGGCTGCTGCGCCAGCCGGTCGGCGTGCTGGTCTTGGAGCTGGGCGCCAACGATGCGCTCCGAGGGCAGGACCTGGTGGAGAGCAAGCGCAGCCTGCAGGAGATCATTTCCCGGACCAAGGCCGCCCATCCCGCGGCCGCGATCGTGATTGCAGGCATGCAAGCGCCGCCCAACATGGGCCGGGCGTATACCGGCGAGTTCAGGCGCATGTTCGACGACCTTGCCGTGGAAAACGGCGCGGCGCTGATCCCGTTTCTGCTGGAAGATGTTGGCGGTGTGCCGGAGCTGAACCAGCCGGACGGGATCCACCCTACCGCCGACGGTCACGCCATCATGGCGGAGCACGTGTGGCGGGTGCTGGAGCCGGTCCTCCCGACCAGCGGTTCAAAACAGCATGAGTAGGTAGACCGCATAGCTGGCCGCTAACGCCCCGCCTTCGAGCCGGCCGATCCGCATGCCGGTGGCCATCAACGGGAAGAGCGCGAAGGACGTTGCGACCATCCACCAGTTGTCGCTCGCGATGATCTGGGGATGAACCTCCTGCGGCTGGATCAATGCCACCACGCCGAGGATGCCCAGCACGTTGAAGACGTTGGAGCCGAGAATGTTGGCGATGGCGATATCCTGTTGTCCGCGGCGCGCCGCCACCATGGAGGCGGCGAACTCCGGCATGCCGGTGCCCGCGGCCACGACCGTGAGGCCAATGACCCGCTGGCTGAGCCCCGCCAGCTCGGCCAATCCGACGGCGCCCCACACCAGCCCGCGACCTCCGGCGAACAGCAGCGCGCCCCCGGCAATCACCCATCCGACCTCGGCGACCCAACGCCCGCGTGCCGACCAGAGGCTCCGCGCGGCCACCGAGTCCGTCAGCTCCTGCTGGTCCCGAGGCGATACCTCCCGGCGCGCCACCCGGACCATGTAGATGGTGAACCAGGCGAGCGCCACCAGGAAGAATCCCGCCTCCAGCCGGTCAATCAGCCCGTCCCGGGCGAGTAGGAGACAGACGAAAAGGGCGATGAACATGAAGGGCCATTCGAGCTTCACTGCGTTCATCCGGATCGAAAGCGGTGCGACCAGCGCGGCCACGCCCAGAATCGCGGTCACGTTGAAAATGTTGGAGCCCACCACGTTGCTGACGGCGATGTCGGCACTGTGATGAAGCGCCGCGACCAGACTCACGGCGAGCTCCGGTAGGGAAGTCCCCATGGCAACCACCGTCAGTCCAATGACCGCGGTGTTCACCCGGGCGACCTTGGCCAGCGACACCGCGCCCCGGATCAACACTTCCCCGCCCACCGCGAGCACCGCGATGCCGCCCACAACGCCGGCCAGAAACAGGAATCCCGTCACGGGTCCCAATGTCAACGCGAAGGCAGTGAGGGGTAAGGGGTCAGGGGTGAGGAAGGTGACTTGGCCTCCGAGCTGCCGACGCAGCTACTTTTTCCTCCTCACTCCGTCTCTCCGTGGGAGCCAACATGCGGACCGTTTCGCCGTCCAAGATCGTCTGTGTGGGCCGGAACTATCTCGAACACGCCAAGGAGCTGGGCAACGTGGTGCCTGCCGAACCCCTGATCTTTCTGAAACCGCCTTCTGCGATCGTCGGCGAGGGCGAGTCCATCGTGCTGCCCCCCGAGTCGCAGCGGGTGGAGCACGAGGGCGAAATCGCCGTGGTGGTCGGCAAGCGCCTCCGCCGGGCGTCCGAGGACGAGGCCCGCGCGGCGATCGGCGGGATCACTTGCGCCAACGACGTCACTGCGCGGGACCTCCAGAAGAGCGACGGTCAGTGGACCCGCGCCAAGGGGTTCGACACGTTCTGTCCGGTCGGGCCACGCGTGGCACCGGTGGACGCCACGACCGATCTCTCCGTCCTCGAAGTCACCTGTCGGGTGAATGGAGCGGTGCGCCAGCGCGGTCGCGCCTCCCAGATGGCCTTCGGGATCCCCTTCCTGCTTTCCTACATCTCGCGCGTCATGACGCTCGAGCCCGGGGACCTCATGCTGACCGGCACGCCGGCCGGGATCGGACCGCTGGTGGCGGGGGATGTGGTGGAGGTGGAGGTGTCGGGAGTCGGGGTGTTGAGGAATCCGGTGGTTTCCTGACCGGCCTGTGTCTCAGTTGCGCGCGCCGAGCAACTGGGCGACCAGCGCGCGATTCTCGTCCGAGTACCAGTCGGTCTCGAAGGTCTTCTTCCGAATGATGCCGTCGGAGTCGATCAAGAAGGACTGCGGCACGCCGACCATCTGATAGGTCCGCATGATGGTGCCGGAGGGGTCGTGGAGAATCTCAAAGGTCAGGCCGAACTCACCCGCGAACTCGCGTATGCTTGCTTGCGCCCCACCGTCGTCGATGCTGACGGCGACCACGCGCAGCCCGCGTCGGCCGAACTCCCCGTAGAGTCGCTCCATACTGGGCATCTCCCTCTGACATGGGATGCACCAGGTGGCCCACACGTTGAGCAAGACCGCCGGACCGGGGAAGTCCTGCAAGTGCTTCGTCGTCACCGGGGCCTCGATGGTCCGCGCCTCGAAGTCCGGCGCCGCGGATCCTACGTCCACCGGTGGAGGCACGTGCAGACGGGAGACGCCGAAGATCCCCAGCCCGCAGAGCACCACCACCGCTCCGCCGATGGCGAACCGCCGGGCCCCGTTCACTGCGGGAGGGACCGCACGGCGTCCAGGATCATCTCGTTGGTCGGCCGGAGCTTGTAGTTCACCTCCGTGAACTTCCAGCGGACCACGCCGGCCCGATCGATCACATACGTCGTCGGATAAGGTATGCCTCGCGGGTCGGCCGCGTTGAGGAGGCCATAGCGATCGATGACCCGATGCCCCGGGTCGGACAGGAAGGGGTGGTCAGGGCGCTTGCCGTCTTCTCTGGAAATCCGGTCCACCATCTTCTGGAGATCTGCCTTCGGGTCGATCGACAGAGCCAGAATCTCCGTTTCTCGCCGCTCCTCAGGGTTCAACAGGGCTCTCAGCTCGCCGAGCTGACGGGCGCAGTAGGGTCACCAGTGCCCACGGTAGAACACCAGAACGACGTTCTTCTGGCTGCGATACTCGGACAAGGTGATGAACCGCCCATCGAGCGCCTCGACCGTGAAGTCCGGGGCCACGTCACCCACCCTGACCCGTTCGAGGTCCGTGGGCGGAACCAGCGGGCCGTCCTTGGGTCCAAGCGGAGGCCGGCGCTGTCCGGTCGCGGCCTGGGCGCCCACCAGCAGGGTCACCAGGACCATGCCCATCACCCCCAGCGGTATCCGTGCCCTCATGCTCCTCCTCCAGTGTTCTGGACCCATGGTCCCCGGAGAGCCCGGGTAATTCTATCCTGCCCCCACCTGGACGCGGAAGCCACGTTCATCGGTCGCTTCGCGACCGCGAAGTCAGGCCGGCACTCACACGGCGAACACACGGAGGAAGGATAGTTGTTGGGAGAGCCAGCCCGCGACGGCTACGCCGGTCCGCCAAGCTCGCCGCCCAAACCTTCACCAAAGACGTGGCCAAGCTGTCCTGTTGCGCGGCCTAGCGCGCCTTCGCTCCCACCAGTAGAGTCGCCCAGGTTCGCCGCGTTGAACTGGCGGCCCTCGATGTCCGGAGACTCGCTATGAAGACCTTCAAAGCCATCGTGATCGGGTCCGGCCAGGCGGGAGACCCCCTGGCGCGTGAGCTGGCGGATAGGGGTTGGACCGTCGCGCTCATCGAGCGGGAACACCTGGGTGGCTCCTGCATCAACTACGGATGCACGCCGACCAAGACCATGCTGGCGAGCGCCCAGATCGCACACTACTCCCGGCGGGCGGCCGAGTTTGGCGTACGCGTGGGGTCGGTCGACATCGATCTGGCGGCGGTCGTCGCGCGCAAGAACCAGCTCGTGCTCCAGTGGCGCCAGGGGCACGAGAAGGGGGTAGCCAAACGGCCCGGCATCACGCTCTTTCGCGACACCGCCCGGTTCACCGGGCCCCACTCGGTGGCGGTGGGAGGGGAGGAGCTCTCCGCCGAACACGTCTTCATCAATACCGGCACGCGGCCCCTGGTCCTTCCCATCAAGGGGATCGAGCGGGTCCCGTATCTTACCAACAAGACGATCATGGACCTGACCGAGACACCCGAGCACCTCGTCGTGGCCGGCGGGAGCTATGTGGGGCTCGAGTTCGGGCAAATGTTCCGCCGCTTCGGCAGCCGCGTCACCATCGTCGAGTTCGCGGACCAGATCATCCCGCGGGAGGACGCCGACGTGGCACAGGCTCTGAGGGAGGCGTTGGAAGGCGAGGGGATGGCGATTCACACGTCCGCCGAAGTCACGGAAGTGGCGGGTCAGGACAGAAGCCTTCGGGTGACGATCGTCCCTCGTGCTGGCGGCGAGCCCCAACCCGTCGAAGCATCCCACCTGCTGCTCGCGGCGGGGCGCGCGCCGAACACGGACGACCTGGGGCTGGATGTTGCCGGCATCGCGAACACCCGTGGGTGGATCACCGTGAATCAGGAGCTCGCAACCAACGTGCCCGGGGTCTACGCGCTGGGGGACGTGAACGGCGGACCAGCCTTCACCCACATCAGCTACAATGACTTTCAGATCGTGTATCACAACTTGTTCAACGCAACGAAGCTCTCGACCAACGGCCGGTTGGTGCCGTATGCCCTCTTTACCGATCCCGAGCTGGGCCGCGTGGGCCTGACCGAGCGCGAAGCCCGCGCCGGAGGGCGCCCGATCAAAGTGGGCAAGATTCCCATGAGTCGGGTGGCGCGCGCGATCGAGCGCAGTGAAACCTCAGGATTGATGAAGGTGGTGGTCGATGCGGAGACCGACCGGATCCTCGGCGCGGCCATGCTGGGCGTAGGCGGGGGCGAGCTGGTGCACACCCTCATGGCCCTGATGATGGCCGACGCGTCGTGGAAGCTCTTCTTCGAGGCCGTGTACATCCACCCCACCCTCACCGAGGGATTCTACGCCCTGATGGACAGCGTGCGACCGTGAGCGCACAGGAGTAGCGCATGGCCTTCATTCCGTACGTCCCCGAGGACGTGATCCCCCCCGAAGACCGCGTTCCCGATCAAGACAACATCCTGCGCATTCACGGCGTGCATCCCCGAGTGATGCGATTCCACTACGACCTGTACCGGGAACTCATGCACGGGCCGGGGCCGCTTTCGCGCACGCAGCGCGAGATGCTTGCCGTGGTCGTCTCATCCGCCAATCAGTGCCACTACTGAATAGCCCACCACGGAGCGGGTCTCCGTCGGGCGCTACAGCTCACCGGCCAGTCCGCCGCGGCCGCGGAAGCGTTCGTGGCGGCGCTGACGGCCGGTTACCGGGACGTCCCATTGCCCCCGGCTGACCGCGCCATGCTCGAGTACGCGACGCAACTCACCGAGGGGCCGGGCCGCAGCGCGGCTGAGGGCGTCGAGCGCCTGCGGACAGTGGGTTTCGATGACCGGGCGATTCACGACATTTGCGCCATCACGGCCTACTACGGCTTTGTGAACCGCATCGCCGACGGGCTCGGGGTGGACCTGGAGGAGCGTTTTGAAGGGTGACCACCTTTCTCCCTTCCGCCGTTCCGTACGGCCGCCCAATTTTCCCACCATCTCTCCCGGAGCCCGCGACATGCCCCCAGTGAGTTTCACGGTGAACGGCCAGCGCCAGTCGGTGGACGTCGCGGCCGACACCCCGCTCTTGTGGGTGTTGCGCGACACCCTCGGCCTGACCGGCACCAAGTTCGGCTGTGGTATCGCCCAATGCGGCGCCTGCACCGTGCACGTGGATGGCGCCGCGACGCGTTCGTGCGTCACCCCCGTCAGCGCCATCGCCGACAAGCGCGTGACCACCATCGAGGGACTCTCCCGCCACCGGAGCCACGTGGTGCAGCGGGCCTGGATGGCCGAAGACGTCCCGCAGTGCGGCTACTGCCAGTCCGGCCAGATCATGGCCGCGGCCGCGCTGCTCGCGGAGAACGAGGCGCCCACCGACGCCGACATTGACGTCGCCATGACCAACATCTGCCGGTGCGGCACCTACTCGCGGATTCGGGCGGCCATCCACCGCGCGGCCGGGGAGGTGTGACATGACAACGCTCCCAGAGGTCAGTCGCCGCGAGTTCTTGCAGGCGGCCTCGGCCGCCGGCGCGGGGCTGGTCATCGGATTCGCGCTGCCCGGATGCGTGCGCGCCGGGGGCCCCGCCGTGGCGCCGCTGGCGCCGAACGCGTGGCTTCGGATCGGTGCGGATGAGGGCATCCTGGTGCTGGTGGATCGATCGGAAATGGGGCAGGGCGTGGCGACCTCGCTGCCCATGCTCGTGGCCGAGGAGCTGGAGGCCGATTGGTCCAGGGTCCGGATGGAGTTCGCGCCCGCCGACGCGGCGTACATCAACCCGCTCTTCGGCATGCAGGGGACGGGTGGGAGCACCAGTGTGCGGGCGGCGTGGACCCCGTTACGCAAAGCGGGCGCCGCGGCGCGCGAAGTGCTGATCTCTGCCGCGGCGCAAACCTGGAACGTGGACCGGTCGGAGTGCCGTGCGGAGAACGGGGCGGTGATTCATACCCCGAGCCGCCGGCGGATGACGTACGGGCGGCTGGTGGCAACGGCGGCCACGCTGCCGGTTCCGGCGGACCCGCCCCTCAAGGACGCCAAAGACTGGAAGATCATCGGCACGCGGGCACCACGGCTGGATACGCCGGCCAAGGTGGACGGCAGCGCCCAGTTCGGGATTGACGTGCAGGTGCCTGGGATGCTGGTGGCCATGATCGCGCGGTGCCCGGTGTTCGGCGGCAAGCTGCGGAGCTTCGATGCCACCCGGGCGCAGGCGGTGCCGGGGGTCCGGCAGGTGGTCCAGGTGTCCGCCGGCGTCGCCGTCGTGGCCGACGGGTACTGGCCCGCCCTGAAGGGGCGCGACGCGCTCGAGGTGCAGTGGGACGAAGGGCCGAACGCGCGGGTTTCGAGCGAGAGCATTGATCGCCTGTTCGCCCAACGGGCCGTGCGGCCCGGCGCGGTGGCGCGCCACGAGGGAAGCCCCGAGGCCGCGCTATCCTCCTCCGCCGCCCGGCTGGAGGCGGTCTACCAGGCGCCGTTCCTGGCCCATGCCACCATGGAGCCTATGAATTGCACGGCCCATGTCCGGGCCGACGGTGTGGACATTTGGGCGCCCACGCAGTTCCAGACGGGGGCTCAGCAAATGGGCGCCGGGATCGGCGGCGTGGCGCCCGAGCGCGTCAAGGTGCACACCACCTACCTGGGCGGCGGCTTTGGGCGCCGCTTCGAGCTGGATTTCATTCAGGAGGCGCTGGAGACCTCCAAGGCGGTGAACGCGCCGGTCAAGGTCATCTGGTCCCGCGAAGACGACATTCAGCACGAGTACTACCGGCCTGCGTCCTACCATCGGTTGCGCGCGGCGCTGGACGGTCGCGGGCGTCCGGTGGCCTGGACGCATCGCATCGTGGCGCCTTCCATCATGGCGCGGGTGTTCCCCGACACGGTTCGCAATGGCCTGGACAGCGAAACGGTGGAGGGCGGCGTGGGCATGCCGTACGTCGTGCCCAACGTGCACGTGGACTACGTTCTGACCGACACCGGGATTCCGGTGGGGTTCTGGAGGTCGGTGAACAACTCGTTCAACGCCTTCGCGGTGGAGGGCTTTGTGGATGAGCTGGCCCACGCCGCCAAAAAGGACCCCTATGAGTTCCGGCGCGATCTGTTGGCAAACAAGCCGCGGCATCTGGCCGCGCTGAACCTCGCCGCGTCCAGCGCCGGGTGGGGCTCGCCCACGCCGGCCGGCGTGGGGCGTGGGATCGCGGTCTTCCAGTCTTTCGAGTCCTTGGTGGCTCAGGTAGCCGAGGTCTCCGTCGGCCCGGACGGTACGCCGCGGGTGCACCGCGTGGTGTGCGCCGTGGATTGTGGACCGGTGGTCAACCCGTCCATCGTGGAAGCCCAGATGGAGAGCGCCATCGTGTACGGCCTCACGGCGGCGCTGTGGGGCGAGATCGGCATCGAACGCGGGCGGGTGAGGCAGAGCAACTTCCACGACTATCCCATGCTGCACATGGCGGAGATGCCGAAGGTCGAGGTCCACATCGTGCCCAGCACCGACGCCCAGGGAGGCGTGGGCGAGCCGGGCACGCCGCCCATCGCACCGGCGGTGGCCAACGCCATCTTCGCGGCGACGGGCAAACGGATCCGCCGGTTGCCGATCGGCAAGGTGGTGTAAGGGGTCCCCCTCTTGCGCCTGGAACCGGGGGAATGCCAGCTTTGGGCGTGGGCGGCGATCCACGCCCAACCTCATTCAACCCTCCCCCAGCGAGGGTTCCTGTGAGGCAAAGGGGGGCAGACTCCCGGATCGGCATCGAGACAGCCTTTGGATCGCCGCGGTACATCGCTGCTGGGGGGCATGTGGCCGTGGCCTGACCCAAGGGGAATGGCGATGCCGACCAACAAGGACTTCAAGCGCGTCGTTCGCGCTCGCATGGAAAAGACGGGCGAATCCTACACCGCCGCCCGCGCGCAACTCCTCCACCAGAAACCGGAAACCAATCATCGCGGGCCGGTGGCCGTCTTGCCGACGCCGGCGGACTTCCCGTCGCTGGCCGGCATGAGTGACGAGACGGTGAAGGCCAAGACGGGATGCACCTGGGAGCGCTGGGTCTGGGCGCTGGACCGGGTCAAGGCGAACACCTGGCCGCATGGGGCGATCGCCGAGTTTGTGCACGAGAAGTACCAGGTGCCGGGCTGGTGGGCCCAGATGGTGACCGTGGGCTACGAGCGGATCCACGGCCTGCGCGCCATTGGCCAGCGCCGCGGCGGCTCCTATGAAGCTTCCAAGAGCAAGACGTTCGCGGTGCCGGTCAGCCGTCTGTACCGCGCCTTCCAGGACAAACGAACCCGGGCCCGGTGGCTCAATGGCGCCGATCTGGCGATCCGCAAGGCCACTCCCAACAAGTCCATGCGCATCACCTGGGGCGATGGGACTTCCGTGGAACTGTGGTTCATCGCGAAGGACCGGTCCAAGGCCCAGGTGGCGGTGCAATGCACCAAGCTGCCGAGCAGGGAAGTTGCCGCCCAAAAGCAACAGTATTGGGAGGAGCGGCTCGGCGCACTGGGGCAGGTGCTGAAACCTGCCAGGAACAGAACGAACTAGCCGGTTTTTTGGCGGGAGCATGGCGAAGGGCAGGCCGATGGTGGCCTGCCCTTTTCACATCGACCCTGGTGGCTTGAGGGCCCTAGCGGTTCCGCGCCTGCGGCGCACCGGCCGCGACGACGACCTGCACCGCCACGGTCCGCCACGACCGCTCCTGGGCCGGCGTGTTACTAGCGGCAATGATCAGTTCCTCCTCACCCGCCCGAAGTCCCGTGACCGTCAGTGCGGCCAGCGGCGTCTCCCGCGTCGTCGCCAGCGACTTTGGATTCACCTCGACGGCGGTCGGGAAGGAGATCAGCTGGATCGTGCCGGCGATCGGCCGCGCGCCGCCCCTTCCCCGGAAACGGGGCTTGTACTGGAGCGACACCGACAGCTGCTGCGACGCGCCGACCGGCAGACGCAACGCGTCGGGCGACACGCCGACCCATGTTTCCGGCGCGCGGTTGGCCCATGCAAGGCCGCCCAGCACCGCCACCGCGGCGCTCACGGCCAGTACCAGGGCAAGAAGCTTGGGCCGGTGACGCAGTGCCTTCATTGTTCCGTCCAGCCGTTTGGGCATGAGTCCCTCCGCTACCGCGACCGTTTCCGCCCCGCCGTCGCTTCTTCGCCCCAACGCACCATGAACGCGGTGACGAAGCCGTGCGCCTGCCCGGGCTCGACGGCGAGCGGCGCCAGGGCCATGGCGACGGCCAGCGCTAAATGGTATCCCTCCGACCGGGCCTGCGCGGCGCGACGGTAGGCCGGGTGCGCGTCGTTCACCAAGACCGTGGATTCAACCAATCGGCCTAGCGCCGGATCCTCCGGCCGACTCTCGAATTGAATGGTGAGGCCATAGCGAGCCGGCCGCCGCGGTCCCGCGCCGGGAAGCAGGGCCTCCGCCCCGGCCGGCGGTTCCGGTGCGGCTGCGGCCTCCGCCGGTGGCTCGGGCTCTGCCAGCGGCTCGGCCTCCGGCGTTTCCTCCGCCGCGGCAGACGCATCTTCCTTGGAGAGCGCCACGGCGGCCCCGACCTTGAGCTCGCCCTGCGGCTTTCCGGACCCCAGGGCCAGCTTGCGTTGCCCGCCGGCACGCACGTCTACCAGCGTGGCGAGCAGGGGGAAAGCGTTCGCCAGGTCTACCAGCACGTTGCGCAGATCGCGCTCGATAGGGCGTGCCTTCCGCCGCTGCGCCTCCGCCGCGTGGTCGCGCGCGTCGCCCCAGAGGGCCAGCTGCTCGCTCACCGCCTCCTGCATCGCCTTGCGGTACGCCAGGAACGTGGCGCCGCGGGGGCCGGTGCGCAGGAAGTCGGCCTTGTTGAGAGTCAGGCACTCGGCCAGGGCCGGGACCTCGATGCAGCCGGTGACGCGCTCGGTATCAGCGGGGGAGACACCCAGCCAGTCCCAGCCGCGCTTGATCACCTTGCCAAGCGTGCTGACAGCGATGCCGCGCTCGTCTTCCGGGGCCGGTCCTTCCGAGCGCGCCAGGTATCCCACCGCGGACGGCTTCCGCTTGCGCGCCAGCTTGATGGTGATGAAGGCGCGGTCCGGTTGGGGTGGCTCCAGTTCCAGGGAACGGCCGTTGACCCGGAACCGCACGCCGGCCGCGTAGCTTCCCGACAGGATTTCCTCGAAACCCCGGTCCAGCAGCGGGTGGAAGTGACGGCGGAGGGTGGACTCCACGAACCCTTCGTCCAGCAGCGGCGACAGCGGGTTGGCCAGCCGGAGGCGCACACCCGTGCCTCGTCCGTTCACGATGCCGATGGGCGGCACCCAGTGCCAGGGCGCTCGGTGGCGCGATTTGAGGTGCCATTCGGTGGCCACGTGCTTGGGACCGCGCCTGGTCTCGGTCAGGACGGTCTCGCAGGCCAGCAACCCCAGCTTGATCCCCACGCCGGCAAACCCGATCCCGCGGCCCCGCTGCTTGCCGGTGGCCGCCAGGTCGTGGTAGCGCGACAGCTCGCGCCGAGTCATGCCGGTCCCGTCGTCCGTGACGGTCAGGGTGGCAGCGGCGGGGTCCGTGATGAACCCGATCGTCGTGGCCGCCGAGTCCAGCGAATTGGCGACGACCTCGGTGAGGATGGTCTCCTCCAGCGATCCCGGGTATGCGTCCCGGAGATCTTCCAGCAAGTGCAGCAGGTCAACCCGAGTTTCGCCCACCAGTGCCTCCCGCGTGAATCTGGCCGTCCGGGCGCCGGGCCACCAGCGGGGAGGGGGTCACGGGTCCCCTTCCGCCCGCGGGCCACCCGCTCCAATCTTTCCCTGAACCTCACCGCCCGAGCCCGTCATGGACCGCCCCGAGTCGTCGCCCTCGCTCTCCCGTCGCGAATTCATCGAGTTGGGATCCCTGACCGCCGCCGCCGCGGCGATGCCGCTGGCGCTCGGTCGCGACACGCCGCCGTCCGCCGTTCCCTCGGAGCCGCAGGGGTTCGCGCTGGAGGAGACCACGGTGGCGGCGCTTCAGGACGGCATGCGGAGGGGGATACTGACGTCCCGCGGCATCACCCAGTCGTATCTCCGGCGCATCGAAGCCATGGACCGGCAGGGCCCCTCCCTGCGGGCGGTGCTGGAAACCAACCCGGAGGCGTTGCAGATCGCCGAGCAGCTGGACCGTGAGCGCGCGCAGGGCCAGGTGCGCGGGCCCATGCACGGGATTCCCGTGATCATCAAGGACAACATTGATACCCACGACCAGATGCAGACCACGGCGGGATCACTGGCGCTGGAGGGCAATACGCCTGAGCGGGACGCGTTCCTGGTGGAGCGGCTGCGCGCGGCGGGCGCGGTGATCCTGGCCAAGGCCAATCTCTCCGAGTGGGCCAACTTCCGGTCCACCCGCTCGTCGTCCGGCTGGAGCGGTCGAGGGCGGCAGTGCAAGAACCCATACGCGTTGGATCGGAACCCCAGCGGGTCGAGCTCGGGGTCCGGCGTGGCGGTGAGCGCGAATCTTTGCGCGGTGGCCATCGGCACCGAGACGGACGGCTCGATCATCAGTCCCTCCAACGCCAACGGCATCGTGGGGATGAAGCCCACTGTGGGACTGGTGAGCCGCGCCGGCGTGATTCCCATTGCCCACAGCCAGGACACCGCGGGTCCCATGTGCCGTTCCGTGGCGGACGCGGCAGCGCTGCTCGGCGCCATGACGGGGGTGGACCGCCGCGATCCCGCCACCGCCGACTCTCAGGGCCACGTCGCCCCGGACTACACGGCGTTCCTGGACCCCAACGGCCTCCGCGGTGCGCGCGTCGGCGTCCGGCCGCGCACCGGGAACAACCCGGTGATCAATCAGCTGGTCGAGGATGCCATCAAGGTGCTGCGTGACCACGGGGCGGAGGTAATCGATCCCGCGAACATCGAGACCGCGGGCCAGCTCGGTACCAACGAGCGCACGGTGCTGGAGTACGAGTTCAAGGCGGACCTCAATG
Organism: Gemmatimonadales bacterium; assembly: GCA_036393515.1. Lineage (GTDB taxonomy): Bacteria > Gemmatimonadota > Gemmatimonadetes > Gemmatimonadales > GWC2-71-9 > JACQHC01. The sequence goes on from DASWGV010000120.1 coordinate 42,031, forward strand.
CCTACCTCGCCACCATGCCGCCCAACGTGAGGAATCGGACACTGGCGGACCTGATCGCCTTCAACGAGGCGAATAAGGACCGAGAGATGCCCTTTTTCGGGCAGGAGATCTTCCTTGCTTCGCAAGCCCGGGGGCCGCTCACCGCCCAGGAGTATCTGGATGCCCGGGCCAAGTGCATCGAGCTCACGCGGGCCAAGGGTATAGACGCGACCATGGACCAGCACCGGTTGGACGCGATGATGGGCCCGTCCGGCGGGCCGGCCGGTCTGGTGGACCTGGTGACGATGGGTGGGGGCGGTGGCGGGGGTGGGAGCTCGCAGTTCCCCGCGGTGTCAGGCTATCCGCACATCACGGTGCCGGCCGGGTTCCATCACGGCATGCCGATGGGGATCTCGTTTTACGGTCGGGCGTGGAGCGAGCCGGTCTTGATCAGGATCGCGTACGCCTTTGAGCAGGCGACGAAAGCGAGAAAGGCACCGACGTTCATTCCGACCATTCAGCTGAGTTGAGCGACCGCGGAGTGATGCCCGGGCGTTGGGTCTGCCTCATGGTGGCGGCCCTCGCACCGCCCGCGGTTGCGCAGCAACCCGTCTTCCCGGTTGCGGTGCGCTCGGCGGCCGACGGAATCCGGGCGGATCAACTCGCCCGGGACCTTCAATACCTCGCGGCAGACGCGCTGCTGGGCCGCAATACGCCGTCGCCCGGATTCGACAGCGCGGCCGCGTACATCAGCCGCCGGCTGGCGCGCGCCGGTCTCACGCCCCTGGGCGACAGCGCCACCTTCTACCAGCATTACGACCTGCGCGACGAACGCCTGGACACCGCGGCGGCCCGCCTGGAGGTCGCCGGCCGCGCGTTCCGGTTTGGCCAGGACTTTGTCATGCAGTCCTTCGCGGGGCCGCTCTCGGGGACGTTCCAGATGGTGTACGTGGGCCACGGATGGATCGTACCCGCCCAGGGGATTGATCCCTACGCCGGCCTGGACGTGCGGGGGAAGCTCCTCCTGACGCATGGCCCGCCCGGCCCACCGCGCGGAGTGGCGATACGGCGGATCGGCCGCGTCACCGTAGGCGCCACCACGCCCTTTGCCGAGGCTCGGCGGCGCGGCGCCGCCGGGGTGCTCTTTCTGGCCAGGGCCCCCGGACTGGAGTCCTGGGACCGGGTCCGCAGGAACAATCTCGCGCGGCTCGAACTCGATGCGCCCGTGCCCTCCGCCTATGCGGCGGTCCCGATTACCTCCGCCTTGGTGCGCCCGGAGGTCGCGGAAGCCCTGCTATCTGGCGCCCAGGCGAGCGGCGGCGAGCTGATTCCCGCGCCGAGCGGGGTGACTATGCCGGGTCCTTCGAGCTGGAGCAGCCGGTTACGGTGCATTTTCCCCTCGCCTCGAGCCGAACCCACCGGCCGTACAACGTGGTCGCCCTGATTGAAGGAAGCGACCCGGTGTTGAAACAGGAATACGTGACGGTCGAGGCGCACCTGGACGGCGCAGTGGGGCGGACCGCGGTGAACGGGGACAGCATCTACAACTCGGCGGATGACAACGCGTCGGGCAGCGCGGGGGCGCTGGCCATTGCCGAGCAGATGATGGCCGCGCCGCGGCCCAAACGGTCCCTGGTGTTCATCTGGGACAGTGGTGAGGAGCGCGGCCTGTGGGGTACACGGCGGTTCGTGCACGATCCGCCCGTGCCGCTCCGGAGCATTGTGGCCCACTTCAACGTTGATATGATCGGCGCCACCCGGAGCCCCGGGTTCCCGGACTCCGCCACGGCCACGGTGACCGGCCCAAACGAAGTGTACCTGACCGGGCCGGGCGTCTTGAGCGGAGCGGTGGACTCACTGTTGGAGCGGGTGAATCGGGCGTACCTGGGGATGGAATTCAACCGGTCATACGATCGGCCGGAGAGCGAGTTCTTCTATCCCCGGACGGATGCCGGTCCCTTCCTGGAGCGCGGCATTCTGACCGTTGGGCTGTTCACCGGCCTGCACGACCGCTATCACCTGCCCGCTGACGAAGCGCGCTATCTGGACCCGGGCAAGATGGAGCGGGTGGCGCGCACGGCGTTCGCCGCCATCTGGGCGGTGGCGAACGCGGACCGGCGGCCCGGGATAGACCGGCCCATTCCGGAGACGGTGCCGCGGTATTGATCGGGCCGGGATGCCCTCAGCCGCGGTCGGATCGCGAGGGCTTCCTCAGGCCCTCGCCAAGCGAATCCGGGGCGGATGCAAAACATGAGAGCCGGGCGATCGCTCGTCCGGCTCCATGGGCGCGGCGACAAAAGCCACGCAGAGGTCTAGCACACGAACAAATCTATGCCGCACCGGGCCACGCGCAATCGCGCCGAGGGCCCGGAATGGTGCAGACGGGTAGAGGATTGCGCGGTCGGGTTGCTTCGGTCTATTGTCGGTACTTTCTGACCGGGGTTTGAGCCGCCCTCCAACGGCCCCCGTGACCGGTTGCCCCTGAGGTACTCAATGATTCTGGCCGTTCTCGACGACGTGAAGTACGCCATCCGCTCGTTCGCCCGGAGACCTCTCTTCACGGGCGTGATTCTCGCCACGCTCGCGCTGGGCATCGGCAGCAACGTGGCGATTTTCAGCGTGGCGAACACCGTACTGTTCCGTTCGCTCCCGTTCCAGGATCCGGAGCGGCTGGCCTTTGTGTGGACCCGCCTGCCGTCCACCAACGTGCCGCGTTCACTGGTGTCCGGACCCGACTTCAAGGACTACCAGAGCGAGACCACGCAATTCCAGGGCTTTGCCGGCGCCGTCGCCATTGCCGGCACGCTGACCGGGGATGGCCCGGCCGAGCAGATCACCAACGCCTACGTGACGCACAATCTGTTCGACCTCCTGGGCATCCGGCCGCTGCTGGGCCGAGCGCACATCGCGGAGGACGCGTTCAACATTGATCCCCAGCAGTTCGGCAGTCCCAATCCGGACCTGCCACCCGGCAAGGTGGTCCTGAGCCACGGCTTGTGGCAGCGCCGGTTCGGGGGCGATCCGTCGGTCATCGGCCGGACCATCATGATGGACGGGTGGGGGTCCGTGGTGGTGGGCGTGCTCCCGCCGGACTTCCGCATCTACCTGCCGGCGGATGCCGCCATGCCGACGAACATCGACGCCTGGGGCGTGATGCCGAGCAACATCGGGGACTTTGCCCGCGACGCCCCCTGGCTCACGGTGGTCGCGCGGCTCCGGGACGGCGCCACGCTGGAGCAGGCGCAACAGGACATGGACCGCATGGCGGCCCGGCTGCGCGAGGTCCACCAGTTCCATGCCACGCAGAATATGCAAATCGTGGTGACCGGCATGCATCGCGACGTGGTGGCGCACGCCCGGCCGGCGCTCCTGGCCCTGTTGGGCGCGGTGGCCTTTGTGCTGCTGATCGCCTGCGCCAATATCGCCAACCTGCTGCTGGTCAGGGCGTCCGGGCGGGAGCGTGAGATCGCGGTGCGCGCGGCCATCGGCAGCGGCCGCGGCCGCATTATCGGCCAGATGCTCACAGAGAGCCTGGTGCTGGCGACCGGCGGCGCCGTCCTCGGCGTGCTGCTGGCCTGGCAGGGAGTGGGCGTCATCAAGGCGCTCAGTCCCGCCAACCTGCCGCGGATCGAGGAGGTGGCGATTGACGCCCGCGCCCTCGGGTTCACCATCGCCGTGACGGTCGTGGCGGCGCTGGTGTTCGGTCTGGCGCCGGCGCTGCGAGCCGTGAGGGGGAACCTGGCGGACGGACTCCGGGAGCGGGGCACCGACAGCGGCGGCGTCCGGGGCAACAAGCTCCGTACCGCGCTGGCGGTGAGTGAGGTGACGCTGTCGCTGGTCCTGCTGATCGGCGCGGGGCTCATGGTGCGGAGCTTTGCCAAGATCCAGCGGGTGGACCCGGGGTTCGTGGCGGAGAACGTGGTGACCTTCAACGCGCCGCTCCAGTTCCTCAAGTACCTCACGTCCCAGGCGCGGGCGAACTTCCTGAACCAGCTGGGCCAGCGCCTGGCCGCCATCCCGGGGGTGGAGAGCGTCGGCGGTGTGACGCCTTTGCCGCTGGCCGGCGGCGAGCAGTACTCCATCGGGTCGTACGGCCGGATCGGGGATCCGGACAACGTCTATCAGGCCAACAAAGCGGATTACAAGGCGGTGCTGCCGGGGTACTTCGAGACCATGCGGATCGGTCTGGTTTCGGGCCGCATGCTGACCCCCGCCGACAACGAGGAGCAGGCGCTGGACGTGGCGGTGATTGACGCCAAACTCGCGGCGCGGCTCTTTGCCAACGAGAACCCGCTGGGAGCGCAGATCCTGATGGACCACTTCAACGAGAAGACCTTCTCGTTGGAACGGTTGCCGGTCCAGGTCGT
>DASWGV010000121.1:0-33640 GCA_036393515.1 Gemmatimonadales bacterium
CCGCTGGCGATTACCAGTCCCAAACCACAATCCACTCGTCTCCCGGTCATAGGCCTTCGCACCGAAGGAGACGTCCAGTTCATCTTCATCGATCCACCGGGCCTCCTCGAGCCCGGATACCTGCTGCAAGAAGCCATGCTCCAGGCGGCCTCAGACGTGCTGCGTCAGGCAGATGCCGTCTTGTTCCTTCACTCGACCACCGGGCGTGAGCCAGCGCCAGGAGCGCCGTTACATCCGGCGCTCGAAGGGCTCGCGAAACCTCTCCTCCTGGTGTTGACCAAGGCCGATCTCACGCCGGATCGGCGCTCCGGGACGCCTGGGGACGAGAAGGACGCTGCCGCAGCAGCCGGCCCATTCGCCGGTCCGCCGAGCCGGCTGACGGTTTCCGCCGTGTCGGGGCAGGGCATCCCCGCGCTCCTTGGCTGGTGCCGCGCCCACGTACCCCATCGCGCTTTTCGCTATCCCGCTGACGACGTCAGCACGCAACCGGTCCGGTTCTTCGCCGCCGAGTTTGTGCGGGAAGCGGCCTTCGCGCTCCTGGGCGACGAGCTCCCCTACGCCGTGGCCGTGGAAATCGACGAGTTCCGCGAGCATTCCGACCCACAGTATATTCGGGCCACCATATACGTCGAGCGCGATTCCCAGAAGGCGATGGTCATCGGCCGCGGCGGCCGCACAGTGAAGGGAATCGGTATGCGGGCGCGGCAGGCGATCGAGCACCTGGTCGGTGCCGCCGTGTTCCTGGATCTCCATGTCAAGACACTCAAGCGATGGCGCTCGAGTGCGAGCGCGCTGCAACGGTTTGGCTTCCCGATTCCTGCGACGAGGCGCCCATGAGCCTGCCAGCTGATCTCCTCGACATCCTGGTCTGCCCCAAGTGCAAGGGGGAACTCCAGTACCGTACCGCTCCGAAAGAAGACCTCGTCTGCCACGCGTGTCGGCTGGTCTATGCGGTGGAGGACGACATCCCCATCATGTTGATTGATGAGGCGAAGCCGCTGTAGTCCGGCCCTCACCTTCGCGCTGGTTCTCGGTTCGCCCCTGGCGGCGCAAACGACCAACGAGGTCGTCGCTGCCGGGGCGGCGTTCTTGCTGTTTCCTGTGGGTGGACGCGCCGCGGCCCTGGGCCAGGCCGCCGTGGCGGACGGCGGCGCCGGCGAGTCCGCCTTCTGGAACCCTGCGGGCCTCGCGTCGCTTCCCCGGAATGAGCTCGCCCTCCACCACGCCAGCACCTTCGTCTCGGACAACACGGTCATCTCGGGCTACGTCACGTCACCCCGCCTGGGGGTCGTGGGTCTGGCGGGCTATCTGGTAGACTATGGTACCCAGGAAATCACCCGCGGACCCGGCCAGGCGACTGGTCGCATCTCGCTCAAGAACCTGGAGTTACTGGCCTCATACGCCACGGACATCACGGGCTCGGTCAACGTGGGGCTCAACTACAAGCTGATCCAATTCCGGCACGACTGCTCGGGCGACTGCGGCGTGTTCCCCAGCGTGGCGGGAACCACCCACGCGCTGGACGTGGGCGTGCAGGTGGGCCTCGGGACCACGGACGCACTGCGGGTTGGGGCCGCGGTCCAACACGCGGGCTTTCCCCTGCAACTGGAGAACCGCGATCAGGCCGACCCCCTTCCGACCCGCGTGCAGGTCGGGGCAGCCTACGACCTTCCACTCCCCGAGGTCGCGGGTGCCGAGCCCAGCCACGTGAGAATCCTGGTCGATGTTCAGGACGCCTGGGGGAGTTATCGCGACCCTGATCTCCGGGTCGGTGCTGAGTTGAACTACGGCGAGACGCTTCGGCTTCGGGGGGGCTACGCTTGGTTGCATTCAGAGTCCAGCGGCGCGTCGGTAGGAGCCGGGTTCCGCGTGGGTCGTGTGGTGCTGGATTTCGCCCGGTTGTTTTACGCCTCCGGCACATTCGATGAGCCCGTTCACCTATCGCTCCGCGTCCTCCTGTAGCCGGGCCGTGCCCTGCGCGCTGACCCTGGCGCTGGTCACGCTGGTCGTTGCGACAACGGGGGCCCAGGAATACATCGCCGGCGCCCGACAGGGTGGGCGGGTGGAGCCACCATCGCCCTCAGGGTTGGTCACCGCGGGAGCCCGCTACGGCTGGATCCGCCCATTGGCCTCCGCTGCGGTACCCGGATCGGGCCAGCTCCTCGCCGGGCACGATCGGGGCGCGCTCTACCTGGTGGCCGAGACCTACCTGGCCGCCCGCTTCCTAGCGGAGCAACGGGAGGCGCGGTTCCAAGCGGAGCATTTTCGGGACCTGGCCTTTGCGGTCGCACGACAAGGGTTTGCGTCCGCCGCGCGTGACACCGCTTTCGGGTACTTCGAGGAGATGGGGAAGTTTATCGAGAGCGGCCCCTTCGACACGGATCCGGGGGCGCCCCTGGTCCCGCCCTTGGACGACCGCACGTTCAACGGCCGCATCTGGCGGCTGGCGCGGGAGACTTTCTTCCAGCATCCCGATTCGTTCCCGGACGCTGAGGCTGAGGAGTATCAGCGCGCTCTGGAGTTTTACCGCCGTCGGGCGGTCGGTGCGGGCTTCCAATGGTCCTGGCGCGGCGCGGCCTTGGAGCACGACCTCTTCCGTCAGAGTATCCGCGCCTCGGATCGGGCCTTCCGCGCCGCGACCCAGCACCTTGGCGCCCTCCTGATCAATCATGTGCTGAGCGCCATCGATGCATTCGTCTCGCAACGGTTGGCCCCCAACGGTCAGCTCGTGGGATTCCGGAGCGGGGTGCGGTCACGGGGTGAGGCGGGGCACCGGCCGGGGTTTGCCGCCGTCATCGGCTTCCAGGCTCCGTTCTAAAGGAGCACGACCCGGCGCCGGGCAGACCCGGGCGCTGGACCAACGCCCGGGGTGAGGGCCCCAGCAGCTGTGCTCAGCGGTCAATTTGACTTAGCATCCGACCGATCCTAAGTTTCGTTCTCATTTGCAATTACGTGAGGGAATCCGGTGCGCCCGCGGCCCACCGTCCTCTACTTTTCTCCGACCGACAACGACCCGGCCCAAGGCCTCATCGCGAGTTGGATCAACGGGAAGTCCTACCCCCTGATCCATCTGCGAACCGTGGCCGAAGTCGAAGCCGCGGCGCGGCGCCGGCTGCCCGCCCTCATCGTGGTGGATGCGGACACGGCGGGGGCGGATGCCCCGGTCATGTGTCGCGTGCTCAAGAGCGATCCCTATACCGCCATTATTCCCGTAGCCGTCATCTCGGCACGTCACGCCGCGGGCCCGGTGCGCGACCTGTTCGAGGCGGGCGCCGACGAAGTGATCACTCCGCTGTTCGAGCCCCCGGAGCAACGGAGCCGTCTCGATGTGCTGCTCCAGCGGACCGAGCGCAACGTGGCCGTGCACCCATCCACCCGGCTGCCCGGCACCACCGAAATCGAGCGTGAGCTCCGCCGCCGACTGGAAGTGGGCGAGCGGTTCGCCGTGTGCTACGCGGACATCGATCATTTCAAAGAGTTCAACGACCGCTACAGCTACTACGACGGCGACCGGGTGATCTATATTCTGTCACAGATGTTGCGTGACGTGGTGAAGGGCCTCTGTCCCAAGACAGGGTTCGTGGGCCACATCGGCGGCGACGACTTCATTTTCGTCATTCAGATCGATGACGTGCAGGAGGTCTGCGGCGAGGTCATCTCGGTGTTCGATACGTTGATGCCGCTGCAGTACAACAGCCAGGATCGTCGGGCCGGCTACTTCTTCGGCAAGGATCGGCGGGGACATCTCCACCGAGTGCCATTGATGACCCTCTCTATCGGGATCGTGACCAACGAGCACCGCTCCTTTCAGCACCCGGCCCAGATCAGTGAGCTGACGACGGAAATGAAGAGTTACGCCAAAACGCTTCCCGGATCCGTGTTCGTGGTGGATCGCCGCCGTGATCAGCCCGAGGAGCCGCCGCGTCGGGAGCCCGAAGGAGGACCGCGCGCGTGAACGTGCGCTGCTCCACTTGCGCCACGGTGTACCGGGTGGATCCGGCCAAGGTACCAGCCGGCGGCATGCGAGCTCGCTGCGCCACCTGCTCCAGCGTGATCGTCCTGGCAGCCGCGACGAGCGCGGCTTCCGCCGCTCGACCGCCGGCGGCCCAGCCGGCTCCGCGCCCCCTCGCCGCGCCGGGAGCCCACGCCGCTGCGCCCCCGCCAACCGCGCCGCCCCCAGTCACCACTTCGGCGCCCGCTGCCCAACCGACCCTGCGGCCGTCCAGGCCCTTCACAGTTCCACGCCCGGGCGCGGCCCCAGCCGCACCTGCGGCGGCTGCTCAACCCCGTCCCCGTGCCCCCACGCCGGCTCCAGCCATACCGCCCTCGCCGACGCGCCCTGCTCCCGCGGCCGCCCGGGTGATCCCGGTTTCGGCCCCAGCATCGGCGCCGGCTCCCCCGGGACCCCAACGCCCCAGCGCACCGGTGTTTCGACCCACTCCGGGAATGCCAATCCAGACGCCGCACGCCCGCGCGACCCCCGCGGCGATGCCGGCCGCACCCGCCCCGGCACCGGCCGGGGGAACACGGCCGGTAAACCCGTTCCTGGCCCAGGATCCTCGTCAGAAAGCGCGTCGCCTTGCGCGGGCGCTGGTGTCCGACATGATCGTCTACCAGCCGGACAAGCGGCAGAAGGCCATGAAGGATGGCACCTTGAAGGAGGCCTTCCAGGAAGAGATCAAGAAGAGCTGGGAAGAGTACCGGGAGCAGGTAGGGGAAGAGTTGGCCACGTCTACCAGCTTCTTCAACGATGCACTGAACGAGATCCTCGCGGGGGGGCAACGCATCTTCTAGGGTGGTGTTAACTGTCGGCAGGTCTTATGTTTGAGTAGGCACGCGAGCCGTCGTCCCGGCCCCCGGGTGGACGGCTCGACTCATAGCTACATACCTGGGAGTCGACCCCGATGCCCGCAGCGATCTTGGAGCAGCTTGCCGAGGTGGACCGGCGGCTTGCCGAACTCCGAGGCCATCTTTGACCTGGATACCAAAGCGAAGCGCCTAGCCAGCCTCGAAGCGTCGATGGCGGGCCCCGGGTTCTGGGATGATTCTGAGCGGGCGCGGGCCCTGGTGGACGAGATGCGGGCGTTGAAGCGGTGGACCGAGCCGTTCACAGACCTGGGAACGCGCGCGGGTGAAGCACGCGAACTCGCCGGGTTGCTCGCCACGGACCGGGACCAATCCCTCGAGCAAAGCCTGGCCGATGAAGTCCGCTCTCTGACCCAAGGGGTCGAGCGGCTGGAGTTGCAGAACATGCTCCAGGGACCCGACGATCGGCGGGGCGCCATCCTCACGTTACACCCGGGTGCCGGCGGCACCGAGTCCCAAGACTGGGCCGAAATGCTGGTGCGCATGTACACCCGCTGGGCGGAACGGCGAGGGTTCGAAGTCGACATCCTGGACGTGCTCCGCGGGGAGGAGGCGGGCATCAAGTCGGCCACGCTGGAGATCCGGGGCGAGTACGCCTATGGCTTCCTCAAGGCGGAGAAGGGCGTCCACCGACTGGTGCGCATTTCGCCGTTCGACGCGCAAGCCCGCCGCCATACCTCCTTCGCCTCGGTGTTCGTTTACCCCCTGGTGGACGACACCATCCAGGTCGAGTTGCGCGAGGAAGACATCGTGATGGAGGTATTTCGCGCCTCCGGCGCGGGCGGCCAACACGTGAACAAGACCTCGTCGGCCGTGCGCTTGCGGCACGGACCATCCGGCATCGTGGTGTCCTGCCAGCAGGAGCGGAGTCAGCATAAGAACAGGGCCACGGCCATGAAGATGTTGCGCGCCGCCCTGTATCAGCGGGCCGTGGAAGAACGGGAGCGCAAAAAGGCCGACCTCGAAGCCACCAAGACGGACGCGTCCTGGGGGAACCAGATCCGCTCCTACGTGTTCCAGCCCTATACCATGGTGAACGACCACCGCACGGGCTTGAAGGTCGGTGACGTGCGCCGTGTGGTGGACGGCGACCTGGACGAGTTCATCCAGGCGTACCTCAAGCAGTTCGGGAGCAGGGCCGCGTGACCGCCCCCCCCCGTTCGTTCGTCGAGGCGGCGCGGCGCGACAAACTCAAGCTGCTGCGCGAGCGCGGCGTTGACCCGTTCGCCTACCGGTACGAGCGCACCCATACGGCGGCGGAAGCGCTGGCGGCGTTCCGCGAGGACGCCGACGTGTCCGTCCGGGTTGCGGGCCGGCTGGTGGCGTTGCGCCACCACGGGAAGAGCACCTTTGGCCACGTGGCGGACCCCAGCGGACGGATCCAGCTCTACTTCCGGGGCGACGATCTAGGAGAGGACGAGTACGCCCTGGTCCAGCTGCTGGACCTGGGCGATCTCGTGGGCGTGTCCGGTCCTGTGTTCAGGACCAAGACCCGTGAGATCACGGTGCGAGCGCGTGAGCTAGCGTTGCTCGCCAAGGCCCTACGCCCGCTTCCCCTGGGCAAATCCGACGAAGCGGGGAAACGACATTTCGCGCTCCAGGACGCGGAGCTTCGCTACCGCCAGCGCTATGCGGACCTGGCGGTGCACCCGGAGGTACGTGAGGTGTTCGCTCTCCGGGCGAAGGTCATCTCGTTCCTTCGTCGCTTCCTTGATACGCGGGGCTACGTCGAGGTCGAAACGCCCGTGCTCCAACCGCTCTACGGCGGCGCGCTGGCCCGACCGTTCGTGACCCAACACCAGGCGCTCGATGCCCGACTGTATCTCCGCATCGCGACTGAGCTGTACCTGAAGCGCTGCATTGTGGGCGGGATGGAGCGGGTGTACGAAATCGGCAAGGATTTCCGGAACGAAGGGACTGACCGGTTCCACAACCCTGAGTTCACGATGTTGGAGTTCTACCAGGCCTACGCCGACTACACGGACATCATGGCCATGGTCGAAACCATGCTCCACGAGCTGGTGACTGAGCTCCACGGGACGGCTCGGTTGGAGCGATTCGGCACCACCTTCGATTTCGCGCCTCCCTGGCCGCGGGTCGGCTACGTCGAGCTGGTGCGTCGCCACGCCGGGATCGATCTCGACCACGCCGACACCGCCGCCTTGCGGAAGGGCGTGATCGCCGGTCGCGCAGCGCACAGGATCAAGAGCGAGGAAGCCCAGGCACACGGACCGGTGGAGCAGATGAGCCGGGGAAAACTGATGGATGAGGTGTTCAAACTGTGGGTGGAACCGGAACTCGTGTCGCCGACGTTCGTGATGGATTTCCCCATCGAGCTGTCGCCGCTGGCCAAGCCGAAGCGCGGCGATCCCGCGCTCGCCGAGCGATTCGAGCTGTTCGTCAACGGACGGGAGTTGGCGAATGCATTCAGCGAGCTCAATGATCCCGACGACCAGCGCGCGCGTTTCGAAACGCAGACGGCTGCCCGCCGCGCGGGCGATGACGAGGCCCATCAGCTCGATGAGGATTACGTCCGGGCTTTGGAGTACGGGATGCCGCCGACCGGCGGCTGCGGTCTGGGGGTGGATCGGCTGATCATGCTGCTGGCGGGGCAAGCGTCCATCCGGGACGTCATCCTGTTCCCCCTGTTGAGACCCGGCGAATGACGCGGCTTGAGCTCACCATCGCGGGACGCTATCTGCGCAGCCGGCGCTCCTCGCGCCTCGTCTCGCTGATCACGCTTATCGCCACCGGTGGGGTCACGGTGGGCGTGATGGCGCTGCTCGTGGTGATGGGCGTGATGAACGGCCTTCAAGCCGACCTGCGCGACAAGATCCTGGTCGCGAGCCCGCACCTTCGGCTGCTGACCTTTGGTGAGGGGCTGCGGCTGGACGACTGGCGCCGGGTCCAGGGCGTGATCCAGGAGCATCCTGCCGTACTGGCATCCACCCCGTTCGTACTGAGCCAGGGGCTCATCTCCGCCGGCCACGATTACTCGCAGGGGGTTGCCCTGCTCGGTATCGAGCCGGACACCGGGCGTCTCTCGGTAACCGCGCTGCCCCGCCATTTTGTGAGCGGAGACCTGGCGTTCCGCACCACCCGGACCGATGTGGACGGCGGCGTGGTGCTGGGACGGCGGCTGGCCGAACGGCTCACGGCCTATCCCGGCGACAAGGTGACCATGGTGTCTCCCGCCGGAAGCCGGTTTAACACCGCCCTGGGGACCTACCTGCCCAAGTTCTGGACCTTGGAGGTAACCGGGCATTTCGAGACGGGCATGTACGAGTACGACAACTCCTACGCGGTGCTCCCCCGAGAGCTGGCGCAGCGGTTCGCCGGACTGGATAGTGCCGTGAGCGGTCTGGATCTCCGGCTGGCGGATCCGTGGTCGGCGCCGGCGGTCGGGCGCGAGTTGGAGCAGGCGCTCGGCGGGTACCCGTATCGCTCGCTCGACTGGCAGAGCCAGAACGCGTCGCTCTTCTCCGCGCTCAAGCTGGAGAAGCTCGCCATGGGCTTGATCCTCCTGCTGATCGTAGTGGTGGCCGCCTTCAACATCGTGTCCACGCTGACCATGGTCGTAACGGACAAGACGCGCGAGATCGGCATCCTGCGCGCCATGGGGTTCCCCGCCGCCGCAGTGCGGCGCGTCTTTGTGCTTCAGGGTGCCGTGATTGGCGTCGTGGGCACCGTGCTGGGCTCCGCGCTGGGCCTGGTCCTTGCGCGGCTGATTGACCAGCGCCGACTGATTCGGCTGGATCCCAGCGTGTACTTCATCGACCATCTTCCGGTCCGGATCGATCCGCTCGACGTGGCTCTCATCATCGCCGCGAGCGTCACCGTGGCGGTGCTGGCCACGGTCTACCCCGCGCGGCAGGCGGCAGGGCTGGAGCCGGTTGAGGCCATTCGATGGGAATGACCCCGGTCCTCGAGGCCCGCGGAGTGAGGAAGGTATACCGCGGCGGCGGCGGCTCTCTGGTTGAAGTCCTCAACCAGGCCGACCTGGGGGTGCATCGTGGCGAGGTCGTTGCCATCGTGGGAGCCTCGGGCGCCGGCAAGAGCACGCTGCTCCATCTCCTCGGCGCGCTGGACGAGCCGACCTCGGGCGAGGTGCTGCTCGACGGCGTGTCGCTGGTCGGGCTGCCCCCCGCCGGGCGCGACCGGATCCGCAACCGGCAACTGGGGTTTGTGTTTCAGTTCCATCACCTGCTGCGCGAGTTCTCCGCCTTGGAGAACGTGATGATGCCGCTGCGCATTGGGGGTTGGGCGGCGGAGCCCGCCCGCAGCCGGGCCGAAGAGGTGTTGGCGACCGTGGGCCTGGCGGGACGCATGACCCACCGTCCAGCGCAGTTGTCCGGTGGCGAGCAGCAACGCTGCGCTGTGGCCCGCGCTCTGGTGCACGACCCGCGCGTCCTGCTCGCGGATGAGCCGAGTGGCAATCTGGATCATGCCAATAGCGGTATGTTGCATGACATGCTGATCGGGCTGGTACGGACCCTGGAAACCGCCCTGGTGGTGGTGACTCACAATCGCGCGTTGGCCGAGCGCGCCGACCGGATTCTCCTGCTGGACGGCGGCCGGCTGCACCCGGTGCGCACGGCGGAGGCCGTGCCCTGATGCAGTGCGATCAATGTGGGGAGCGGCCGGCGGCGATTCACTTGACGCAGATCGTGAATAACGCCGTGACGCAGGCGCACCTCTGCGAGACTTGCGCGGCGGAGAAGGGGATCCAGACCAGCGCGTCGGTCGCCAAGTTCCCGCTGTCGGACTTTCTCGCCTCCCTGGGGAAGGGCAGCGGCAAGGTGGATGAAGGCGCCGCGACGGCTGAGCCGTGCAGTTTCTGCGGCGCCACGTTGACTGATTTCCGAGAGACCGGGCGGCTGGGGTGTTCCCATTGCTATGTGAGCTTTGAGGCCCATGTGCGGGACTTGCTGCGGCGCCTCCACGGATCCACGCAGCACGTGGGGGAAGTGTACCTGCCGCCCGGCGGCCGGGCGGACCAGCCGGGCAATCGCTTGGGCGCGTTGCGCGACCAACTGCGGCGGGCGGTGGAGGCGGAAAACTTCGAGTTGGCCGCGGAGTTGCGGGACCGGATCAAGGTGCTGGAATGACCCTCGACCTGAGCTTGGTTCCGGACGGTGGCATTGCCTGGGCGGACGCGAGCGGGCCGGAGAGCCACATCGTGTTGTCGTCGCGGATTCGACTGGCACGCAACCTCCAGGGGATGCCGTTCACCCTGCGCGCCGACGCCGGTGAACAGGAGGTGGTGCTGGAGCACGCGGTAGCCGCCGCTCGGCAGACACGGGACCTGGCTGATGGGACGGTCCTGCGGGTCGACGGCCTGGACCGGGGTGAGCGGCAACTGCTGCACGAGCGGCACCTGATCTCGCGCGAGCTGGCCGGCCTGGACCAGGGTGGGGCCGTGCGACCAGGGGCGGCGCTGGTGTTGCACGGCGACCTAGGGCTGATGGTCAACGAGGAGGATCACCTTCGTCTTCAGAGCTTTCGCTCCGGCTTCGCCCTCCCCGAGGCATACACCGCGATCGACCGACTCGACACGGGCCTCGGCGAGCACCTCGCCTTCGCCTTCCACCCGGAGTTTGGTTACCTTACGTCCTGTCCGACCAATGCGGGCACGGGGCTCCGTGCGTCGGTTCTGATTCACCTGCCGGGCCTCGTCCTCACGAAAGAGATCGCGAAGGTGCTCCAAGGGCTCGCGCAGGTGGGGCTCACGTTCCGCGGGCTCTATGGGGAGGGCAGCGAGGTCGTCGGCAACTTCTTCCAGCTGTCGAACCAGACCACGCTGGGCAAAACCGAGGAGGATCTGCTCGATCAGCTGGGCAAGATCGTGCGCCAGGTGATCGAGTACGAGGAAGAAGCGCGCCGGGTCCTGCGGCGGGACGCGCCGGTGCTGATCGAGGACAAGATCTGGCGCGCGTACGGGCTGTTGCGCCACGCCCGCCTCCTGTCCTTCGAGGAGGCCATGAACCTGTTGAGTGGCGTGCGTCTCGGCGTCGGCCTGAACCTCATCACCGACGTAGGGGTATACACGCTGAACAAGCTGATGATCTTTACCCAACCGGCGCACCTGGCGCACCACGCCGGCCGCGCTCTGACGGACCCGGACCTGCCGGCGCTACGGGCCGGGTTCGTGCGGCGACTCCTGGAAGACGAGGCGCGCCCCCGCGCGGGTGGCGCGCCCGAGGCGACCTGACCCGATGAACGGCTACAACTTCACTGATCGCGTTCGCAAAGTCCTGCAAATGGCGCGCGAGGAAGCCGCGCGCCTGCACCACGAATACGTCGGGACCGAGCACATTCTGCTCGGCCTCATTCGGGAAGGCGAGGGGGTCGCGGCCGCGGTCCTCACCAACCTCAACGTGGACCTCGAGGAAATCCAGCAGAAGATCGAAGAGACCGTCAAGAAGGGAAAGGCGCCCGCCGCGGCCGGACCGGATCTGCCGTATACCTCCCGCGCCAAGAAGGTGCTGGAGCTTTCCATGAGCGAGGCCCGCGAGCTCAACCACTCATACGTAGGCACGGAGCACTTGCTCTTGGGCCTGCTGCGTGAGGAAAAGGGCATCGCCGCTCAGGTGCTGACCGACGCCGGGGTGAACCTGGAGCAGGCGCGCGCGGAAACGCTGCGGTTGTTGGGGAGCGACATGCCGGCCGCCGGCAAACCCGGCCAGACCCAGCCGGCGCCGCGGTCCGAAAAGAAGTCCAAGACGCCGGCGCTGGACCACTTCTGCCGCGACCTGACGGTGCTGGCGGCGGAGAGCCAGTTGGACCCCACCATCGGTCGAGAAAAGGAAATCGAGCGGGTCATTGAAGTCTTGTCCCGCCGCAAGAAGAACAACCCGGTGCTCATCGGCGAGGCCGGGGTGGGCAAGACGGCCATTGTGGAAGGACTGGCACAGCTCATCGCCTCAGGCAACTGCCCCGATGTGCTGCGCAATCACCGGGTCCTGGCCCTGGACATGGCCGCGGTGATCGCCGGCACCAAGTACCGCGGCCAGTTCGAAGAACGCCTCAAGGCCGTCATGAACGAGATCGCCCAGAACAAGAACGTGGTGCTGTTCATCGACGAGCTGCATACGCTGGTTGGCGCGGGGGCGGCGGAGGGCGCCATTGACGCCTCCAACATGTTGAAGCCCGCGCTGGCGCGCGGCGAGCTGCAATGCGTGGGTGCGTCTACCCTCAACGAGTATCGCAAGTATATCGAGAAGGACGGCGCCCTGGAGCGTCGTTTCCAGACCGTGATTGTGGATCCCCCCTCCGTGGATGAGACCATCGCCATCCTCCGGGGGCTGCGGCAACGCTACGAAGATCACCACCACGTCAACATCCCGGACGAGACGCTGGAGGCCTCGGCGCGCCTGTCGGAGCGCTACATCACGGACCGGTTCCTCCCGGATAAGGCGATTGACGTGATTGACGAGGCGGCGGCGCGCGCGCGCCTGGCCGCCCAGGCACCGCCCCCGGACGTGACCCGCCTCAAAGAAGCGCTGGAAACCGTCAGCCGCGAGAAAGAGGGGGCTGTCCGAGACCAGAACTTCGAGCGCGCGGCGGGTCTGAGGGACGAGGAACGCGAGCTCCAGTCCCGAATTCGGCGGCGCCAGGAGGACTGGGAGCGCGAGCGGCAAACCCACCGGCCCACTATCGGGGAAGACGAAGTGGCCTTCATCGTGTCGCGTTGGACCGGCATTCCCGTCACCCGGCTGCAGGAGGCCGAGACCCAGCGGCTGCTGCGCATGGAGGAAGAGCTGCACAAGGCCGTGGTGGGCCAGGATCCCGCCATCGAGGCGATCTCCCGCGCCATCCGTCGCTCCCGCGCGGGACTCAAGGACCCCCGCCGGCCCATCGGCTGCTTCGTCTTCAGCGGACCGACCGGCGTGGGGAAGACGGAGTTGGCGCGGGCGCTGGCCCGGTTCCTGTTCGCGGACGATCAGGCCCTGATTCGCGTGGACATGTCCGAGTATATGGAGAAGTTCAGCGTGAGCCGCTTGATCGGGGCGCCGCCGGGCTATGTCGGGTACGAAGACTCGGGCGTGCTCACCAAGGCCGTGCGGCGGAAACCCTACTGTGTGGTGCTGCTGGACGAGATCGAGAAGGCCCATCCGGACGTCTTCAACATCTTGCTGCAAGTGCTGGATGAGGGACGGCTCACCGACAACTACGGGCGAGTCATCGACTTCAAGAACACCGTGGTCATCATGACGTCCAACGTCGGCGCCCGTGAGATCACCCGGGCCAAGCCTCTGGGCTTTGAGCAACCGGACGGCCGACTCACGTTCGAGCGGATCGCGGACAAGGTGAAGGACGAGATCAACAAGGTGTTCAACCCCGAGTTCCTCAACCGGCTCGATGACGTCATCGTGTTTCACCCGCTGGACCGCGCCCACATCGCGCGGATCGTGGCCATCCTCTTCGCCGAGATCCAGGCGCGGGTGGCCGAAAGCCGGCTTACGTTGCGTCTCACGCAAGCGGCCACGGATTTCCTGGTGGAACACGGGTATGATGAGAACTTCGGCGCCCGACCCCTGAAGCGGGCCCTGCAGCGCTACGTTCAGGATCCGCTCTCGGAAAAGATCCTCACCGGCGAGTTTTCGCCCGGCGAAGAGATCGAGGTGGACGTGAGCCCGGAGGGCGACAAGCTCGTCTTCCGCGCGCTGTCGGGCACCAAGGCCTGACCATGCGCCCGCGCCCGGCCGCGCTCTTGGCGTTCCTGGCGTCGCTCGCCGCGCCGCGGCCCGGTGGCGCCCAGGGCGCCGCCCAGGGCGCCGAAGCCATCACGATCGACACCGTCATTGTCACCGGTGCCGCCCGACTGCCCCTGTCCACCGTGGTCACCCTGGTCGGCATCCCCACCGGCCGGCCCATCTCGTATCGCGACGTCCAACGCGCCATTCACACGCTCTACGGCACCGGTCAGTACAGCGAGGTCCGCGTGTCGCAGGGCACGGCGGAGGGCCGGCAGGCGCTTCGTTTCGATCTGGTCGAGCGCCCTCTCCTCACCCGCTGGACACTCCGCGGCGCCAGCGAGATCTCCGAGGGCACCGTGCGCGGTCGCTCCCGGCTGTACGAGGGTCAACCCTATGACCCGGCAGCGGCGGCCCGGACGCGCGCGACCATCGACTCAATTTACCGCCAGAAGGGCTTTTATCTGGCCAGTGTCAACCTCCGCGAACTCCCGCAGGACGACGGCTCCCTCCGGCTGGTGTTCGATATCGACGAAGGACGCCGCGTGGCCGTCGCCCGCATCGAGGTGGACGGAAACGAGCACTACTCGGACAAGCAGGTGGTTGATCGGTTGCGGACCGGGACGGAGGGCTTCTTCTGGTTTCAGAGTGGTGAGTACACCGAAGACAAGCTGGACGCCGATCTGCGGGAGCGGCTGCCGCAGTTCTACGGGAACCGCGGCTTTGTCGACTTCCAGGTGGTGCAAGACACGCTGCTGGTGCACGAGGAATCCGGCAAGGCCACGTTGGTGCTCGACCTCGACGAGGGCCTACAGTACCACGTCGGCACGTTCGAGATCGTGGGGAACCGCCAGTTCCCCACCCAGCTCCTGGAGCAGTACTACCCGTTCGCCGACACCTCGGGCGGCGGCTTTCTGGGTCTGGGCGGCGGGCGCGGGCGGCCCATCTTTGACCAGGCCCGCTGGGAGGAGGCGTCGCAGAACGTCCGCACGTGGTATTACAACAACGGCTACATCTACGCGGACCTGCGCCCCATCCTCACACGGCGGACCGGCCCGGACGGAAGCAACCTGGTGGACCTGCGGTGGCAGATTGCTGAAGGAACACCCGCCATCGTCAACAAGGTGCTGATCCGCGGCAACACCATCACGCACGAAGATGTGATCCGGCGCGCCACCAGTGTCGTCCCGGGCGACGTGTTCCGCCAGGAGGCGCTGCTGCGCTCGTATCAAAACATCTCGAACCTGGGATTCTTCGAGCAGCCGCTCCCGCCACCCACCTACGAGCCCGCCAATGACCAGGGCGACGTAGACGTCGTCTTTGAGGTGAAGGAACGGCGCACCGGCAATGTGAACTTCGGGGCGTCGTTGGGGCAGGGCACCGGCGTGGGAGGGTTCATTGGGCTGGAGGAGCAGAACCTCTTTGGCCGGGCCAAGCGGCTGCAGCTGCAGTGGCAGTTCGGTGCCAACGTGAACGACTTCAACGTGACGTACACTGACCCGGCCCTGCGCGGAAGCCTGATGTCGGGAACCCTGTCGCTGCACAACTCCCGCCTGCGCTACACCATTGCGGACCTGGGCCGCATCACCACGCGCGGCGGCACGGCGCAGCTCGGGCTCCCGCTGTTCGGATCCCGGTACACCCGGCTGTACACCAGTTACACGCTGGAGCACAGCCAGTTCGAGTCGGAGACCCTCTCGCCGACCTACATCTGCGCCAATTGCCTCCTCTCCAGCCTCGGCGCCAGCGTCGTGCGGGATACCCGCATTGACATGCCGTTCGCGACGTCCGGCGTCATGCATCAGTTCCAGCTGTCGCAGAGCGGCGGACCCTTGGGCGGCCGGGGGAACTTTCAGCGGGCCACCTTTGAAGGGCGGTGGTATGTGCCTCTGGCCCAGCTGGGCGGTGGCGGGATCGGCGCGGGTGGGCCCAAGGTGGTGCTGGCCCTGACCGCCAAAACCGGGGCCGTCTGGGGTGACGTGGGCCCGCATTTCCGCCAGTTGTTCTCCATGGGCGGAACCCAATTCGGTCTGCCGCTGCGGGGCTACGACGAGTTCTCCATCACTCCGGCGGGGTTTGACCCCAACGCCCGAAGCTTCCAGGCCAATACCGTCGGCGCCTTCGGTCGCGCGTACTTTGCGGGGACCGCCGAGGTGGGGTTGCGCGTGAGCCAAGCCCTGTACGCCAACATCTTCACGGACGGCGGGAATCTTTGGTCGCGCCCGTCCCAGATCAATCCGACGCGACTCTTCCGCGGTGCCGGCGTGGGAGCGAGCATCCTGTCCCCATTGGGACCGATCGGCATTGACTATGCCTACGGCTTCGACCGGGTGGACGTGTCGGGTAATCCCGACCCGGCCTGGAAGTTCCACTTCAAGCTAGGCACTATTTTCTGAGCCTTCGACGACCGCAGCGACCCTTCAACGCTTCGATGGAGCATCCCATGGCCCGTTGGGCATTTCTCGCCGTCGCCGTGCTGGCAGTGGCCGGCGCCGCAACCGTCCCGGCCGCCACGCAAGGCGGCCCACCACCGTCGCAGGCCGGACTGCGCATCGCGTATGTCAACTCGCAGATCATCCTCCAGCAAACGCCCGGATACTCGGCGGCAGAGTCCAGCTACGCCCGGGAGCTGGAAGGGTTCCAGACCGAAGTCCAGCGCCTGCGAGACCAGCTGGACTCCACCATCGCGGCCTACCAGCAGCGCTCCATCGGATTGTCGCAGACCGATCGTCAGACCCGCGAGACAGAGATCCGGCAGATGCAGCAAACGCTGGACCAGCGATCCAACGATTTGCGGCAGCGAGCCCAGGACCGCGAGCGCGAGTTGGTCTCGCCGCTAGAGGAACGCGTCAAGGCGGTGATCGAGGGCCTGCGCGCGGAACGCAACCTCGCCATCGTCTTCGACGTGACCGCGCCCGGAAACGGGATCATCGCGGCCGACCGCACCCTGGATCTGACGCCCACCGTCGTCCAGCGTCTGCGCGACGCACGGTAGCCGGGAGGTGCCAGCGCCCACCTGGTTGACGGCCGGCCAGGTCGCCCGACTGGTGGGCGGCGAGGTACGCGGCCGCGCGGAGACCCTGCTCGGCGCGGTGGCGCCGCTGTACCGTGCGGGACCCACCGACCTGGCATTTCTGGCTTCATCACGATACACCGACCTGCTGGCACACTGTAGCGCGGGAGCGGTCCTGGTGCCTCCGGACATGGCGACCGGCAGCGGCCCCGAGACCCGCATCGTCGTCCGCGACCCTCGGGACGCGCTGCGAGCCGTGGTCCCTCTCTTCCACCCGGAGCCGGAACCCGTTTGGGGCATGGGCCGGGGCGTCCGGGTGGGGCGCGGTAGCCGGTGGCGGGGTCGCCTCGCCATGGGGGACCATGCCGCCGTGGGGCGCGAGGTCCGGCTCGGCCGCGACTGCGCCATTGGCGCTGGCGCCCAGGTGGGAGACGGCGTCGAGATGGGCGATGCCTGTCGCATCGGACCCCACGCCGTGGTGGAGAGCGGCACCACGCTCGGCAACCGAGTCCGGGTGGCCGGCGGGGCACGCATCGGCGGCCCCGGGTTCGGGTACGTGCCTACCGGAACCGGACACCAGCCCTTTCCCCAGGTCGGAACCTGCCGGATCGACGACGATGTGGACATCGGCGCCCACTGCGTCGTGGATCGTGGAACGCTGGGAGAAACGGTGGTGGGCCCCGGGACCAAGATCGACTCCCTGGTCAAGGTGGCCCACAACGTCCGGATAGGCGCCCGCTGCTTGATCATGGCTCAGACCGGCATCGCAGGCAGCGCCGTCGTCGAGGAGGACGTCGTGCTGGCCGGCCAGGCCGGCCTGGCCGATCACACCCGAGTGGGACGCGGCGCCCGAGTGGCCGCCCAAGGCGGCGTCATCGGAACGGTGCCAGCCGGCGCAACCGTGTCGGGGTACCCGGCCCGCGATCACCGCGCCGTCCTGCGGCAGGCGGCCGCCCTGGGGCGCCTGGCGCCCCTAATTCCTTCCTTGGAAGCCCTGGTGGCCGCGCGGGCCGCAATTGACTAGGCTCTCGACCGCCAAGCCCGCGAGCGTTCAAGGCACCGGCCTGCATTCGGCCCGGCCCGTCACGCTGCGCTTCGTCCCGGCCGTGAGCGGAACCGGCATCATGTTCCGACGCTCGGACCTACCTGGGTCGCCCCCCATCCCCGCCACGGCGGCCGCCGTGCGAAACACCGACCGGCGCACGGAGCTGGCCGTTGGCGACACGGCCGTCGGGACCACGGAGCACGTGCTCGCCGCGGTCCTGGCGACGGGCCTCGACGACCTGGTGATCGAAGTGGATGGCCCCGAGACGCCAGCCGGCGACGGCAGCGCCAGCGGATTCTTCGAGGCCTTACGCGGTGCCGGCACCGCCACGCATGACGGCGAGCCCAACCTGGTGGTCCCCTCCAGCCCGCTGCGCGTGAAGGAGGGCGACGCCGAATATCTGGTGGCTCCCCGCGACGGGCTCCGGCTCACGGTGACGATTGACTGGCCCCATCCGGTTATCGGCCGCCAATCGGCCTGCTACGACATCACACCGGACTGCTTTGCGGCGGACCTCGCCGCGGCCCGCACCTTCGGGTTTGAATCCGACGCCGGGACGCTCAAGGCCAAAGGCCTGGCTCGGGGCGCCATGGGCGCGGCAATTCGATTATCCGACACGGCCGTCGTCGGCACCGAGCTGCGGTGGCCAGACGAGTTTGTCCGCCACAAGGCGGTGGATCTCCTGGGCGACCTTGCTCTGCTGGGTGGCCGTCTCCAGGCGACGGTGGTGGCGTTCCGGCCCGGACACGCGGGCAACCTGGCGTTGGTCCGCGCCCTTCGGCGGGTGGCGGCAGGAGCGGCGCCGGTGCTGGGCATCGAGCAGATCCTAGGCGCTTTGCCGCACCGCTATCCCATGCTGCTGGTGGACCGCATCGTGGAGCTGGAAGGCCGCGACCGGATCGTGGGTATCAAGAACGTGACTTTCAACGAGCCCTTCTTTCAGGGTCATTTTCCTAACCACCCGGTCATGCCGGGGGTGCTGATTGTCGAAGCCATGGCCCAGGTTGGGGGCGTGCTGTTGATGGGGACGGTGGACGACACGGCAAACAAAGGCGTCCTCTTCATGTCCATTGACAACGTCAAGTTCCGCCGCCCGGTGGTGCCGGGCGACCAGATCCGGTTCGAGGTGGAGATGGTTCAGTACCGGGGGAAGGTGTGCCGCATGCGTGGCGTGGGTTACGTGGACGGGCAGGTGGCGGCCGAAGCCGAGATGATGGCCGGCATCGTGGACCGGTGACGGCGCGGGTCCACCCTTCGGCCATCGTGGACTCGGCGGCGCGCCTCGCGGCGCACGTCGAGGTCGCTCCCTACGTCGTCATTGGCGCCGGCGTGGAGATCGGGCCGGGCACGGTGGTCGCGTCCCACGCGGTCATCGAACGGGATACCACCATCGGCGCGCGCTGCCGGATCGGGGTGGGCGCTGCGCTGGGCGGGGACCCTCAGGACCTCGGTTACCAAGGCGAGCCCACCCGTCTCGAGATCGGGGATGACACCACTGTCCGGGAGTATGTCACGGCGCACCGCGGGACCGCGGCCACCGGCCGCACGGTGATCGGACAGGGGTGCTATCTCATGGCCTACGTCCACGTGGGACACGACGCCGTGCTGCATGACGGCGTCGTGCTCGCCAATGGGGTGCAGCTTGGAGGACACGTGCGGGTCGGCACTCACGCCTCCATTGGCGGGGGTACGCCGGTGCACCAGTTCGTACGCATCGGCGACTGGGCGTTTGTGGGGGGAGGATCGCGTGTCCCCCAGGATGTCCCGCCGTTCTCACGGGCCGCCGGCAATCCCCTTCGCCTGTGCGGCATCAACGGAATCGGCCTCACCAGGGCAGGCTTCGATCCAGCGATTCAGAAGGCGCTGCGCCGCGCCTACCGACTCCTCTTCAACTCGCGACTCCGGGTGTCTCAAGCCATCGAACGGATTCGCGAGGAAGGCCCGCAAGTCCCCGAGGTTCGCCATTTGGTGGACTTTGTCGCGACGTCGGAGCGCGGCGTGCCGGCCTGATGAACCCGGCCCTCGCGCTCTACCTGTCCGCGGGAGAGCCGTCGGGCGACGCGCACGGTGCCGCGCTGGTGGGGGCGCTCAGGAACGCGGCGCCCGCGGTAATCCTGGAGGCCATGGGCGGTCCCGCAATGGCCGCCGGAGCACGAATCCTGGAGCGAGCTGATTCTATGGCCGCCTTCGGATTGGCCGAAGCCGCCCGAAGTCTCCCTGCGCATCTATTCGCCCTCAGTCGAGTCGGAAGGCGGCTTCGGTCCCGCACCTACGCCGCGGCGGCCTTGATTGATTACCCGGGGTTTCACCTACGAGTCGCCCGCCTCGCCGCCCAGCACCGCATTCCGGTGCTGTACTACATTCCGCCGCAACTTTGGGCCTGGGCGCCGGGACGTGCGCGTACGCTTAGAGAATCGGTCTCGTTGGTAGCGTCGGTGTTGCCGTTCGAAGTGCCGGTGCTCAACCGTCTCGGCGTCCGCGCCACCTTCGTAGGCCATCCGGTCCTGGAGCGCACTCGCCCGTCGCCCGTGGAGGCCCGCCGGCGCCTGGGCATCGACCAAAACCGCCCGGTCCTCGCCCTCCTGCCGGGAAGCCGGCAGTCAGAGATCCGTCGGCACTGGCCCCTGTTTCAGGAAGCCGCCCGCCTGCTCCGCGCCCGGCGGCCGGAGCTTGCCCTGGTCCTCGGCACGGCACCCGACCAGGTCTATCACCTGGGCGACGAACCGCTGGTCACCACCGACGCGCCGCACGCGCTGGCCGCCGCCACCGTCGCGCTCTGCAAGTCAGGCACGGCAACGCTGGAAGCCGCGGTGGCGGGCGTGCCTATGGTCATTGCCTACCGGCTGCACCCGTTGACCTTCGCCATCGCCCGCCGGCTGGTGCGCGTTCCCTTCATCGGACTGCCCAATCTCATCGCCGGTCGCTCAGTAGCGCCGGAGTACCTACAGGGCGGCGCCACCGCGAAAGACCTGGCCCTGGCGGTGGACCGGCTGCTCGACCCCGCGAGCCCCACCGCGCGGCGACAACGTGAAGACCTGGCCGAGGTGGTCGAACGCCTGGGGCCGCCCGGGGCCTCCGCCCGAGTGGCGGCATTACTGCTCGAACTGGTGGCGTGATCTCGCTCACCTGGGCGCGCCTTCTCCCGAGCGCGGTGGGCAGGTTGGCGGCGACCTGGCAAGTGGAATTTGTGGGCCTGGAGCGCATGCAGGCCCTGCGGGCGGCGCGGCAGCCCAGGGTGAGCGTGCTCTGGCACGAGCACCTGGTCCCGCTCTTGTGGCTCAACCGGCGGAGCGGAGCCGTCATTCTGGCGTCGCAACACGCCGACGGACGCCGCCTGGCGGCCGTGTCACAGCGTTGGGGCTACGACATCGCCGACGGATCTAGCACCCGAGGGGGAGCCATGGCGCTCCGGCGCATGGTTCGTGTGGTGTGTGGTGGCGGAGAGGTGGCCATTGCCGCCGACGGCCCGCGGGGCCCGCGGCGGGCGGCCAAGGCCGGTGCAGGGTTTGTGGCGGCTCACGCCGGCGCCGTCATCGTACCGGTGGCGGCTGCCGCCTCGCGGTGCCTGCGTCTCCGCTCGTGGGATCGCCTGATCGTGCCCGCGCCTTTTGCCAGCGTGCGAGTGGTGTATGGCGACCCCGTGTTCCCGGGCCCTCCGGATACTGCCCGGACCGACGCCGTCCGTCGCCTGGTTCAGCACGGTCTCGATGACGCGACCGAGGTCGCGGGATGCTAGCGACGGCGCTCTGGCAGAGCCGTAGTCCAGCCGCCCGGTTCGCGCGGGGGCTCCTCTGGCCGGCGGCCGCCCTCTATCGCGCAGGTATGGCCGGCCGCCGAGCCGCCTACGGGCTGGGCGTTCTTCGGCGACACAGAATGGGCGTGCCGGTCGTGGCCGTAGGTGGACTGTCCGTGGGCGGGGCAGGTAAGACCCCGCTCGCGTCGTGGATCGCGCAGTATCTTGCCTCGAGGGGATGGCGGCCCGCCATCGTCCTCCGGGGATTTGGGGGAGATGAGGGCGAGGTGCATCGGCGGCACGTGCCCCAGGCGATTGTGGTGGAAGACCCCAACCGCCCGCGTGCCGGGCGCGCCGCCGTCAGGGACGGTGCGAACGTCCTGGTGCTGGATGACGGTTACCAGCGGCTCGACCTCGCCCGCGACCTGAACGTGGCGGTCATGGCAGCCGAGTCCGTCCCGTTCACCGGCGTGCTGCCCGTCGGGCCGTGGCGGGAGCCGTGGACGGCGCTGCGGCGCGCCGACCTCGTGGTGATCACGCGCAAGAGCGCCACCATCGGTGAGGCCCTCACCGTGGTCGGGGCGGTCCGACGCCTCCAGCCTAGAGCTCCAATCGCGGTGGTCCGGCTCCGGATCGCGGGATTCCGAGACCTGTGTTCCGGCAACCGGTTCCCGGTCGCCGCGGTCGCGGGAAAACGGGTGCTTGCCACCGCCGGCATTGCCGACCCGTGGACCTTTGCGGCGCAGCTTCGCGCGCTGGGTGGCGCCATCAGGCTCTTACCCTGGCCGGACCATCATCCCTACCGATCCGCCGACGTGGCACGCTTAGGAGCGCTGGCGCACGCTGTTGATTACGTTGTCCTGACGGAGAAGGACGCGGTCAAGCTCGCGCCCCACTGGCCTCACGGCGGGCCCGCTCCGTTGGTGGCGGAGCTGGGTCTGAGCTGGGACGTCGGTCTCGGTACGGTTGAAGACTTGCTAAGTCGTTTGATGACACTATCTTAGGATAACAACTATCCCATTCGGGCTCCCCAGCCCATACCGGATGACCAACGTCACTGAGGCGTCCAAACCGACCTCCGCCAGCCACGTTCTCGGTCGCGACAAAGACCCATTCATCGGGGAGGAGAATCCGTTCGAGGCGATGATGGCTCGCTTCGACAACGCGGCTGAACGCCTCGCCCTGGACCCGGGCATTTACCGCGTGCTCCGGCAACCCGAAAAGCAAATTATCGTGTCGGTCCCGATCGTGAGGGAGCACGGGGAGATCGAGGTCTTCACGGGCTACCGCGTGCTGCACAACCGGTCGCGCGGCCCGGCGAAGGGTGGCATCCGGTTCGACCTGAACGTCACGCTCGACGAAGTGAATGCGCTCGCCGCCTGGATGACGTGGAAATGCGCCGTCGTCAATATCCCCTTTGGCGGGGCGAAGGGCGGCGTGGTATGCGACCCCGCCAATCTGTCCATCCTCGAGCTCGAACGCATTACGCGACGCTACACGGCGGCCATCATCGAGACACTGGGACCGGAGTCCGACATTCCGGCACCGGATGTCAACACCAATGAGCGGGTGATGGCCTGGATCATGGACACCTACTCCATGCACATGCGGCATTCGGTGACGGCGGTAGTGACGGGGAAGCCAGTAGAAATGGGCGGGTCGCTGGGGCGTCGTGAGGCGACAGGTCGCGGATGCATGATCGTGACGAAAGAGGCGCTGCAGCATTTGGGGCTGCCGTTGCAAGGGTCCAAAGTGGCGGTGCAGGGCTTCGGGAACGTGGGTTCCATCGCGGCCCGGCTGCTTCAGGAGGAGGGCCTGACCGTGGTCGCGGTGAGCGACCTGTCGGGCGCGATTTACAATGCCCGCGGTCTCGACGTTGACCAGGCCATGAAATGGGTGCGGGAACATCGCTATCTGGCGGGCTTTCCGGGGGCGGAGTCCATCGCCACCGACGAACTGCTCACGCTCGACGTGGACGTGCTGCTCCCGGCCGCGGTAGAGAACACCATTACGCGGCGGAACGCCTCCAAGATCAAGGCGAAGGTGGTGTGCGAGGGAGCCAACGGGCCCACGACCCCCGGGGCGGACAAGGTGCTGGAGGACCACGGCGCATTCGTCATCCCGGACATACTGGCGAACGCCGGCGGCGTCACCGTCAGCTACTTCGAGTGGGTGCAGGACCGGGCGGCGTATTTCTGGGATGAAAAGACTGTCAATGATCGCCTGACCAACATTATTCAACGGTCCTTTCACGACGTCCTGTCGGTGGCGCGACGGCACGGCGTGAACATGCGGATCGCGGCCTACATGCTGGCCATCGAACGGGTGGCAGCCGTCCATCGGTTGCGCGGCCTCTATGCCTGATGGTTCTACACGTGCTGGCGGTCGGCCGGCTGCCCAGCGGCGCGCTCCGGGACGCCTGCGCCGATTACGCCAGGCGCCTGGGCCACCACGCGCCAGTCTCCCTGCGCGAGGTGCGGGCGGGCCCGGCCCACGCGACACCGGACGAGCGGTGCCGCGTCGAGGGCGAGCGACTGCTCGCCGCCGTGCCGCGCGGCGCCCGAACGGTGGCGCTGTCCCGCACCGGTCGACCTGAAACCAGCGATGGCCTGGCGCGGCGGCTCGCGGACTGGCAAGTCGCCGCGACCGATGTGGCGTTCCTGGTGGGCGGCCCGTACGGATTATCACCGGATGTGCTGGCCCGTTGCGACTCCCGCCTCAGCCTTTCGGCCCTTACGCTCCCGCACGAGCTCGCGCGGCTGGTTCTGCTCGAGCAGCTCTACCGCGCCGGGACCATTCTGCAGGGCACTCCGTATCACAAGGGCCGTTGATCCGTGACCTTGCTCTTTGAGCCGACCCCCATCCCTCATTCGACGCCGCCGGTAGCCGCGGGCAGCGATCAGGACGCGGTGCGTATGCTGGCGGAGCTGCGGCCCGCCTTCGTGGCCCACGGTGCCGCCACGACCAACCTCGAACGCCTGTTCGCTCCCGGGGCGTTGGCCGTCACTACGGGGCAGCAGCCCGGGCTCCTCACGGGACCGCTGTACACGGTGTACAAGGCCTTGTCGGCCGCCGCGCTCGCCCGTGCGCTGGAAGGCCGACTCGGCCGGCCCGTTATCCCGGTGTTCTGGGTGGCGGGCGACGATCACGACTTTGCCGAGGGCAACCACTGCTACGTTCTGACTCAGGGCAACGAGGTCGAGCGTCTCACGCTCCGCGAGCGGGACCCGGCTGCCCCCCTGACTCCCCTGTACCGGGAACCAGTGGGATCGTCCATTGACCAGGTGCTGCGCGACCTGGCGGCAGCGACGCCGGAGACCGAGTTTCGCGTCGCCGCGCTCGATTGGCTTGCGCGTCACTACCGTCCTGAGTCCAACCTTGCCAGCGCCTACGCCGGTGCCATTTCCGAATTGCTCGGGGAGTTCGGCATCGTCGTCTTCCAGTCGGTGCATCCATCGGCCAAGGCCGCCACAGCTCCGTGGCTGCTGGCCGCGTTGGAACGGGCGGTCGAGCTGGATCTCGCGCTGGCCGAGCGGGCGAGGCAGTTGGCGGAGGCCGGCCATGCGGTTCCCATCGCCGTGGGCGACGGTGTATCGGCCGTCATGGTCGAGGGAACGCTGGGCCGGGACCGTTTGGTCATGAACGGCGCCGGGTTCGTCACCCGGCGGGGCGGTGAGCGATGGTCGCTTAAGGACCTCGCCATGCTCGCGCGGGATGCGCCGGAGCGCCTCTCACCCAACGTGCTGGCCCGTCCCGCCGTCGAGGCGGCGCTTCTCCCCACGTTGGCCTACGTCGGTGGCCCGGGGGAGCTGGCGTATTTGCCGCAGTCCACGCCGATTTATCGTCTGCTCGGCGTGCGGCCCCAGATCCCGATGCCCCGTTGGTCCGGCTTCGTGATCGAGCCGCGGGTGGCGAAGGTACTAGAGAAGTACCGCATTCGGCCCGAGGATCTGAACCAGGCGGAGGGCCAGCTCGAAGCGGCGCTGGTCCAGTCGGAGGTGCCCCTGGCAGCCAGCCAGGCCATCACCGCACTCCGGCGCGCGCTCGAGGAGGAATACGACCGCCTGACGCAGGCCGCGGCGGAGGTGGACCCCACGCTCCGCAAGCCGGTGCAGTCCGCCAAGAACCAGGCGATGGCCGGGATCGCCGAGGTGCAGAAGCGGCTAGTGAGCCACCTCAAGCAGCAGAACGACATCCTGCTCACCCAGGTGGCCAAGGCACGCCACAACTTGTTCCCCCTGGGCCAGCCCCAAGAACGTGTGCTCACCGTGGCGCCGTTCCTGGTGCGCTATGGTGCGGCATTCCTCCGCGAGGCCTCCGATGCGTGCGAGCGCCACGCACGCCACCTTGCCGCCGCCGCAGGCGTCCCGTAGAATGCCCGCATGATCTGGGTCATTGGATTCCTGATCCTGATCGTCGCCCTTCTCATCCCGATCCTGGCGATCGTGATGGACTCGCCCGCGTTGCGCGGGGCCTTGGAACGCCGCCTCGGATCGCCGCAGATCAAGGAGCTCTCCGACAAAGTGGCGGTTCTGGAGGACGAGGTCGACGACCTGAGCCGGGCCGTGCAGTTGTTGCGCGAAGAAACCCAGTTCATGCAGCGCCTCCTCGAAGACGGCGAAGCGCACCCCAAGCCACCGACGCTACCGTCGCCCAAGCACTAGTGCCGTCCCACGGGCGACTCGCCGGTCGCGTTGCCGCCGGCATCCTCGTCGCCCGGATCCTCGGGTTCGTTCGAGAGCGGGTCTTCGCCCATTACTTCGGGAATGGCCCTGCCGCGGACGCGTTTCGTGCCGCCTTGAAGATCCCTAATGTCATCCGGGTGCTCTTGGGGGAGGGAACCCTCTCGGCGTCATTCATTCCGGTATACGCTGCCATGCGTGAGCGGGGGGATCGGGAGGGGGCGCGAAAACTCGCCGGCGCGTTGGCGTCGCTCCTGGTCCTGGCCACGGCCGCGTGCGCTGGGGTCGGTCTTCTGCTGGCGCCGATCATCACGGACTTTGCCGCCCCCGGCTTCGACGATCAGACCCGCGCCTTGACGGTGCGGCTGGTGGAAGTCCTGTTCCCCATGTCCGGCATCCTGATACTCTCAGCGTGGTGTCTGGGTGTTCTGAACACCCACGGGCGGTTCTTCCTGTCGTACGCGGCCCCCGCGGCGTGGAACATCGCCCAAATTGGGACCCTCGTGGCGCTCGGCGCACGCCTGGCTGGAGCGCGGCTGGTGGTTGCGCTAGCCTGGGGCGCCCTGGGGGGCAGCATCCTCCAGCTCGCCGTTCAGTTGCCCTCCACGCTGCGCCTCACGCGCGGTCTGGCGTGGAGGGTTTCGCTGCGGACGCCCGGCGTTCGCCAGGTGGTCAGCGCTTGGGTACCGGTGGTGATCGGGGCCGGGGTGGTGCAGATCTCCAGTATTGTAGACACGCAGCTTGCCTCACTGCTAGGGAGCGGCGCCGTGGCATCGCTGGGCTACGCACAGCTCCTCAGCACCTTGCCGCTGTCGCTCTTCGGCGTGAGCGTGGCCGCGGCCGCGTTGCCGGACATGAGCCGGGTTGCGGCCACGCAACCGGGGCCGGCGGTGCGCGACCGCCTAGCGGACGGGCTCCGCCGGCTGGGGTTCTTTGTCGTCCCGTCGGCGTTCGCGCTGGCCGCGCTCAGCGCACCCATGGTGGCCGCATTGTTCCAGACCGGACGCTTCAGCGCGGCCGAGACCGAGGTGGTGGCCGGGGTGCTGGCGGCGTACGCCATCGGTGTTCCGGGGCAGGCAACGGTGAAGCTGCTCGCTTCGGGCCATTACGCCCTCGGTGACACCCGGACGCCGGTGCGAGTCGCCGGCCTATCGGTGGTGGTTTCGGCCGCGCTCAGCTGGACCCTCATGCGCTGGTTCGGAGCGGCGGGGATTGCCCTCGGGGCGGCAGCCGGCGGTTACGTCAACCTGGCCCTCAACTACGCGAGCCTTCGACGCCGGTTCGGTCCGCTTGGGGGCCCGCTTGAATGGCGGGCGCTTACAACCACGGTGGTCGCCGCCCTGGCAGCCACGGCCGTCGCGACGCCGGTGACCGGCTTTGCCGGCCCAACGGTCTGGGGTTCGGTGCTCGGCGGTCTGGCCAGTTTCGGTGTAGTTTACGGGAGCGTATGCCTGATGCTTCGCCATCCGGACGCCGACCGGATACTGGGGTGGGCCCGGCGGCGCTGAACAGCCTCCTTGACCGCAAGCTCGCCGCCCTCCCGGATCAGCCGGGCGTCTACCTCTGGAAGGACGCGAGCGGCACGGTGCTCTACGTCGGCAAGGCCAAGAGCCTGCGTCAGCGGGTCCGCAGCTACCTTGCAGCCGACGCCGAGCAGGGCGCGAGGACGCAAGCCCTCCGGCGTCAGGCCGCCGACCTTGATACCATCGTGGTGCCGTCAGAGGCCCAGGCGCTGCTCCTGGAGAACAACCTCATCAAGGAGCATCAGCCCCGGTACAATATCGCCCTGCGAGACGACAAGAGTTACCCGTCCATTGCCGTGACCGCCGAGCCGTTCCCGCGCATCGTGGTGGGGCGGCGCCTGGATCTGCCCGGCGCCCGCCTGTTCGGCCCATATACCGATGTCGCAGTGCTGCGCCGCACGCTGCAGGTAATCCGCCGCATCTTCACAGTTCGCTCCTGCCATTACGCCCTTCCCGGGGACGCTCCGGACCGCCCCTGCCTGGACTACCACATCGGGCGGTGTCTGGCACCTTGCGTGGGACACCAGAGCGTGACCGACTACCGCCGCATGATGGATGACGTCATCGCGTTTCTGGAGGGCCGGACGGTCGAGGTGCGCACCCGCCTCCGCGAGCGCATGGATGCAGCGGCCACGGCGCTGGATTTCGAGCGGGCGGCCGAGATCCGGAACGCGTTGCGCTGGTTGGATCAACTGGAACGCCCACCGGTGGTTGAAACCGTGGCGGTCGCCGACGCGGACGCCATCGGCTTTGCGCGGGACGCCGACGACGCGGTGGGCGTCGTGGTGCGGGTCCGCGGCGGTAAGGTGGTGGCCCGGGAGCACCGGTTCCTCGGCAACCTGGACGAGGAACCAGATGCCTGTATCCTGAGCACGTTCCTGGTACGCTCCTATCGTCCCCTGCCGGACCGGGCAGCCGTAGCGGTGCTGCCGTTTCACCCGGCCGATCTGGAGCACGTGGCGGCCCTGGTGTCCGACACCCAGTTTCACGTGCCGCACCGTGGGGCCCGACACCGCCTGGTGGAACTGGCCGACCAAAACGCACGGCATCTCCTCGAGAGTCTGTTCCTGGAGTCGCTGGTCACCGATGAACGGGCGGATGATCCGGTCTACGCCCTGGGACGTGATCTTGGCCTCACCGTGGCCCCCCGCTCCATGATCTGCGTGGACATCTCCACCAACCAGGGACGCGATACCGTGGGCTCCCTGGTATGGTTCGAGGGCGGACGCCCCAAGAAGAGCGAATACCGCCGTTACCGCATCCGTGGTTCGGGCCAGCAGGACGACGTCGCCGCCATTCGCGAGGTGCTCAGCCGGTTCGTCGCACGACGGCGGGAAGGGGGCAAGCCCCTGCCGGATCTCGTGGTGGTGGACGGGGGCAGGGGACAGCTCAACGCCGCGCTGGAGGCGCTGGCCCCAGTAGCGCCGGACCTTCCCCTGATCAGTCTCGCCAAGCGAGACGAAGACGTGTTCCTCCCGCACCGGCCGGACAGCCTTCGGTTGCCGCGACGTGCGCCGTCGCTCCGCCTGCTCCAACGGGCCCGCGATGAGGCGCACCGGTTCGCGATCAGCTACAGCCGCGGGCGCCGCACCGCCCGGACCATCACCTCGGCCCTGTTGGAGATCCCCGGCGTGGGGCCGGCCCGTCGGCGCGCGCTCTTGGGACGCTTCGGCAGCCTGGCGGGAGTACGGTCTGCGACCGCCCCGGAAATCGCCTCCATTCCCGGTTTTTCCCACAAGCTCGCCGATCGGATCTTGGAGCACGTGAAGGCAGACGAATGACGATGTCGTCCTGGCCGTGGCGCTTGGTGTGTTCCGCGTGCTCTACCTCTCAGACGCCCGAGGGCCTGCCGAGCGTGTGCCCGTCCTGCAGCGCGCCGTGGCTGGTGGAATACGACGAGTTACCCGCGGCGGATCGCGCATCCCAACTGGCGGAACGCCGTGCCGGACCCGAGGACCGGCTGGCCCAGATCCCCTGGTCCATGTGGCGCTATCGCGACTGGCTGCCCATCCGCCCGGGCGAGGATCCGGTGACGCTAGGGGAGGGCCTGACCCCATTGCTCCGCGTGCCGGCATTGGAGTCCCGGTTTGGCCTCGCCCGCGTGTGGGTGAAGGACGAGTCCAAGAACCCGACCGGCTCGTTCAAGGCGCGTGGTCTCGCCGCGGCAGTGACGCGGGCGGCGCTCGCCGGGGTCAAGGCATTCACCATCCCGACCGCCGGGAACGCCGGCGTGGCGCTCAGCGCGTACGCCCAGCGGGCTGGACTCCCGGCGCGGGTCTACGCTCCGCGGAGCACTCCTCCCACGCTGCTGGAGCAGATCAGGGTCTTTGGCGCCACGCTGGAGCTGGTGGACGGACATATTGGGGATTGTGGTCGGCGCTCCAGAGCGGACGCGGAGGCCACCGGCGCGTTCGACGTGTCTACCCTGCGCGAGCCCTATCGCATTGAGGGCAAGAAAACGCTGGGCTTGGAGCTGGCCGAACAACTGGGGTGGGCGTTGCCCGATGCGATTCTCTATCCGGCCGGCGGCGGCACCGGGCTGATCGGCATGTGGAAGGCGTTTGATGAGCTGCGCCGCGCCGGATGGATCACCGACGGGTCGCCGCGTTTTTACGCGGTCCAATCCACGGGGTGCGCCCCAGTGGTGCGGGCTTTTGACAACGGGGCGGCCCGGACCGAGCCCTGGCCCGACCCGGTCACAGTGGCCAGTGGGCTCCGCGTGCCGTCACCCTTCGGCGGCGCTTTGATGTTGCGGGCGTTACGGGAGAGTGGCGGTGGCGCCATCGCCGTCACCGACGCGGCGCTGGTGGCGGAGCAACGGGAGTTGACCGCGAGCGAGGGAATTGATGCCGCGCCCGAGGGTGGAGCCACCGTGGCCGCGCTGGCGGAACTGCGCGCGCGTGGGGTAGTGGCGCCGGGGGAGCGGGTCGTCATATTCAACACCGGAGCCGGGTGGCTTTACCGTTAGCGCCCGGCGATATTGCACGGTTAAACCGGCACCACATGCGGATAGCCATCCTCGACCCGTCCGCTGGCATCAGCGGCGACATGCTGCTCGGCGCGTTGATCGCGGCGGGCGCGGAGCGGGCGGCGCTCGAATCGTTGCCCCGGCGAGTGGGGTTTCCTGAGGTGACGGTCCAGGTCCGGACTGTGAGCCGGGCGGGGGTCGGGGCGGTCAAGGTGGACTTCGACATTCCGTCCACCGGCCCAGCGGGTGGTCACGGGCATCATGTACAGGAGCTGGTGCGTCGGGTCGAAGCGGCCCAGGTGGCGGCGTCAGTCCGGCAGCGGGCGGTGCAGGCCTTCCGGCTGATTGGGGAGGCCGAAGGGCGCGTGCATGGGGTGGCTCCGGAGCGGGTCCATCTGCATGAGGTCGGGGCCGTGGATGCGGTGCTGGACATTGTGGGCGCCTGCGAGCTGGTGGAGCACTTGGCCGTGGATGCGGTGTACAATCTCCCAGTGGCCATCGGGAACGGATGGGTGGAAGCTGAGCACGGAACGCTCCCGGTCCCGGCACCGGCCACGGCCATACTCCTGGAGGGGATCGAGGTGGCCTCGGGCGGACCCGTGCAGGGTGAGGCCACCACGCCAACCGGGGCCGCCCTGGTCCGGGTGCTGTCGGGCGGGCGGCCTCCGGAGCGATGGCGGGCCACCGCCCACGGTTGGGGAGCGGGCTCGCGCGATCCCGCGAGCTACCCCAACGCGCTGCGGCTGGTGGTTGCGGAGACCGCCGCGGAGGCGGGTGAGGTGGAGGTCGTCGCCACGGATATCGACGATCTGCCACCGGAGTACCTGGAGCCCTTGCGCGAAGCCCTGTTCGCGGCCGGGGCGGTGGAGTGCGCCGTGTGGCCCACGCAAGGCAAGAAGGGCCGGGTAGCCCTACGGGTGGAGGCGCTGGCGTCGCTGGAGCACGCTGATGCGGTGGTGGGTGCGCTCTTTCGGCACAGCACCACCGCGGGCGTGCGCCGCTGGCGCACGCAGCGGGCCACCTTGGCGCGTCGGGACATGCAGATTGACGTGGCGCCGGATGTGAGCGTGCGGGTCAAGGTCACCGAAGCGCCCGGCGGCAAGCGATACAAGCCGGAATACCAGGACGTGGTGGCAGCCGCTGCCCGTCTGAATATCCCGGCGTTCGAGTTGGCGCGGCAGGTTGAGCGCCGCGCGCGGGCGGACGATGACGGCGCCGCCGGACGAGATCCACTCAAGCTAGGGAGCGATCACGCATGATCAGGCAGTCGGTGATGGCGGCGGGCGCACTCTTGTGCACCCTATCCACGGTGGCACGGGCACAGACCGACACGAGCCAGTGCGATCTCAAGACGTCGCATTTCGCCGTGACCCGGGCCATCCTCTACATCCAGAACGCCTCCAGCGCGCAGGACACAACCCGAAAGAAGCAGGCGTTGGAGAGCGCCAATCGATCGCTCCTGGAGGCCATGCAGCAGGGGCAGGAAACCAGCGTCGCCGCCTGGTACTACCTGGGGACGTATTACTACATGGTTGATGACGCGGCCGGTGCGGACTCGGCGTTTGACCGGGTGGAAACCCTGGCTCCCAATTGCATGAGCGACACCGAGCAGTACCGCCAGGGACTCTGGGCACGGGTGGCCAATCAAGGCATCGAGGGTCTACGGACCGGGGACCTGAACGTTGCCAAGGATCGCTTCACGTTCGCTAACTCCATCTACTCCAAGGACCCAACGACGTATTTTTACCTCGGTACGGTCTACGCCACCGAGGACAACGCCGACAGCGCGCTGGCCAACTTCCGCGAAGCCGCGGTAAAAGCCATTGGCGATACCGCGTACGCGGAGATCCGCGAGAAGTCGGTCCAGAACCTCGCGCGGATTTACGAGGTGGTGGAGACCTGGGATTCCGCCGCGGTGTATTTCCGCGCCTACCAGGAGATCCGGCCGGACGATTCCGAGGCGCTGACGGGCCTCGCCCGGGCCCTGACGGCCAGCGGCGACACGGCGGCGGCCGAGGCCGTCTACGACGGCATTTTGGCCAACCCCGGCGCGACGGACCCGCTTGAGCTCTTTCGCATTGGGGTGGCACTCTTCCGGGCCGAGCGGCCGGCCAAGGCGGTCGGTGCCTTCGAAGCGGGACTCCAGCGCTTGCCGTTCCACCGAAACGGCTTGTTCAACCTGACGAACGCATACTTCTCCCTGGCGCAGGCCGCCTCTGGCGATTCGGCCAGGATGCACGCGACCAAAATGCTGGCCGCTGCTCACCGGCTGCTCCAAATCGACCCGGCAAGCAGCCAGATCATGCGCCTGATGGCGGCGGGCTTCCAGCTGAGCGGGCAGAGCGATTCCACGGACGCCTGGCTCAAGCGGATCGGCGACCTCAAGTTCGAAGTCGACATTCAGGCGGCTCAGCCGACCAGCGAAGGGTACTACCTGGCCGGCACCCTCGTTGCCGCTGCTCCATCGGCCCTCCAGGCGGTCCAGGACTCGCTCACCCGCGATTCCACTCGGCTGGAGTCGCTCAAAGCACAGCTGGCAAGCGGCGGCATCCCAGCCGCGCAGCGGCCCCAGGCCCGGCAGCGCCAGACGACCCTCGAGAGACGGGTCGGTACGCTTCGGACCCAAGTACAGCGGCACAGTACACCCGTGAGCGTCCCAGCCATGGTGTTCGAGTTTCTGAACGCCGAGGGCCAGGTGGTTGCCAGCGAGACGGTGGCGGCGCAGTCGGTTGAGCCCAAGGGGCGGAAGCAATTCGAGCTCCGGCCTGCCGGCGAGGGCATTGTCGCGTTCCGCTACACGATCAGTTGATCGCGGATCGGGTTGACATGCGAGCAGAGGGTTTCGCATACTCCGCTCGCCTTGCGGGCGTAATTCAGGGGTAGAATGCCAGCTTCCCAAGCTGGACGTCGCCGGTTCGAATCCGGTCGCCCGCTCTGAGGCCGGGCGAGGAAGAGGCGAGGGGGCGTTGTTCCCTCGCCTCTCCTCGTCCCTGCTCGCCATCTATCAGCATGCTCCGGATCGTCTCCATCGCTCCCAACTCTATCGGCGCCGACCTCGGCCTCGTGCCGGGCACCGAGTTGCTCACGGTCAACCGGCGGGACCTGACCGATTTC
>DASWGV010000122.1:0-9207 GCA_036393515.1 Gemmatimonadales bacterium
GCCGCTGGTTTTTGACGAGGTCACGGTGCCGGATGCCACCGGACTGGACGTGATCGCGCGGCTCGCGGACACGGCAACGGCAGCGCTGACCGAACTCAATCCGCACTATTTCCGCGGCGTGACGCCACCCGGGCGCACATCCATCGTTCGGGTGCCCAGGGGCACGGGCGCGGACGTGGCCCGTCGCTACGCGGAGCTGCCGCCCAGCGAGCGGGTCACGTTCTTGGAGCACGTGGTGCGCTCTGGGGAGACCCTGTCGGGCATCGGGCAGCGGTACCGCGTGAGCGTGAGCTTGCTGCGGGCGGCGAATGGCGGGCTCGACCCGCGGCGCCTGCGGATCGGTGCGCGACTGGTGATCCCGGTGAATGGCGTTGCTCGGCGGGGCTCGGCCCGTACGGCGGGACGCCCGGGCGTTGCCGTGCGAGATCCAGCTCCCGCTGCCGCGACTGCCCCCGCCGCCTCGGACGGGACCCACCTCGTGCGGGGCGGTGAAACGGTCTGGCTGATCGCGCAACGCTACGGCCTGCGGGTCAGTGATATCAAGCGGTGGAACGATTTGGATGACACAACTGTGATTAAGGTGGGTGAACGGCTGCGGGTCAGTCCCCCGGGCGAGCCCGCCGCCGCCTCCAGCTCACGGTGACGTGAGCTGGCGCTGGTAGCCCCGCAGCACCGTGGAAGCGAATCCATTTCCCGGCTCGCGTCCATCGCCCAGGAGCCGATTGACCTTCGCGGGTCCCCGGTTGTAGGCCAGCAGGGCCAATCGCAAATCGTGGTAGGTTCCTATCAAATCCCGTAGGTAGCGAAAGCCAATCGTCAGGTTGGTGGCCGGATCGTAGAGGTGACCAACGGTGACGCCGGTTTGGTAGAAGCGGGCCGTATTTAGTTGCACCTGTGCCAGCCCGAAGGCGTTTTCGGAGCTCTTGGCCCGCGGATTGAACTCGCTCTCCACCTTGATGAGGCGAAACGCAAGCTCCGGGTCAATTCCCTCCCGGAGCGCGGTCTCGTGGATCAACGCGCTCAGGTCAGCCGGGATCTTGTAGCGGCTGGAATACTCCATGATGGCGCGGCTGCGTCGCAACTCCATCTCGAGGATTTCCACCTCGCCCGTGGTCCGATCCAGCGAGGTGCGCAGAGTCGAGAGCTCGCGCAGCACGGCGGTGCCGGTGTATCCCTGTCCCGGTGCCGCAGTTTCCGAGCGCGCAACAAGCGCCCGCACCGACACTACGACTAGCAGCGCCCCCACCAGCATGATCATCCCCCGAGCCATCAGGGACTGTGTGGCGCTGAGGCGTCGCTCGCCGATGCGGTCGAGAGTCCCCGTCATGGCGCCTCCGCCGCGCTACGCCAGGTCCCCGAGCGGCCGCCCGATTTCTCGCGTAGCCGGATCCCGTGTATCTCCATGTCTCGATCCACCGCCTTGACCATGTCGTAGACCGCCAGCAGGGCCACGCCCACCGCGGTGAGTGCTTCCATTTCCACGCCCGTGCGTCCCGTGGCGTTCACGGTGGCCCGGACCCGTACACCGGGCAGATCCCGGTCCAGCGACCCCACCACTTCCACGTGGTCCAGTACGATGGGGTGGCACAGCGGAACTAGGTCCGCAGTCCGCTTCGCCCCCATCACGCCCGCCAGCTGAGCGGTTGCCAGGACGTCGCCCTTGGGCCCGGCGTTTCGCTCGATCTGCTCGAATGCGGCCTCCGTCATCCGGATGGCCCCTTCCGCCACCGCGCGCCGCCTGGTCACTTCCTTCACTCCAACGTCTACCATGCGTGCCCGACCGTCCGGCCCCACGTGGGACAACGTCACGCCGCCAAGCTCCGAAGGCGGCCGGTCAACACGGCCAGCGCCAGTTGGGGGTTGGCATTCCCCTGTGCAGCGGCCCGAATCTCCTCTACTTCTCTCAGGGCGGCCGTGAGGCGCCGGGCGCCCGGTGGATCCTGCTCCGCCCGTTTCACGAGGCCGCCACGAATGCGGCGAGCCAGGGCATCCAGCGTGGCCGTGAATTCGCCCCGGGCAGCCCAAGGCGCCTGGGCCAGCGCCACCTGGGCCGACCGGCCGGGTCCCGCACCAGCAGCCTCCAGCACGCGCTCCGCCGCCCCCTCCGCCCCGCCGTCCGTGCTGGTCGTGAGGGCCCGTCCGATGCTCCCCTCGGCCGCCAAAACCCGCCGCTCCAAATCCGCTCGTGTCAGCGGCGGGCGGACCTCCTTGGCGAGAAAGCGGCGCACCGCCTCGTCACCCACGCCTCCCACCCGGATCGGGACGAGCCGGGAACGCACCGTAGGCAGGAGGGCCTGCGGCTCGGAGGTGGTGAGCATCAGGTATGTGCCCGGGGGCGGCTCCTCCAGGACCTTCAACAGCGCATTCGCCGCCTCCTGAGAGGCTTCCTGGACCACCAACCGATCGGCGTTCCCCACGATCACCATGCGCCGGGGCCCTTGGAACGGGCGCACCGAGACAACGCGGTGCAACAGGCGAACCGAGGCCAGGGCGTGGCTGGCCAGACCATCTGGACGCCCGTAGACCGGGTTGGCCCGCCGCTCCGCAACGGCCTCTCCCAACAACTGGCGGGCTTCCTCGACCTGGCGATCCGCCTCGGTGGACTTTGGTCGTGGAATGGGAATGAACCAGTGGAGGTCGGGATGCCCCAGGCGTCCCACCTGGCCGCAAGAGGGGCAGTCCCCACACGGCGCTCCCGGCCCCCGGTCGCACAGGACGCCCTGGGCCGCCCACAGCGCAACCCGCTGCTTCCCAACGCCAGGCGGCCCAACCAGGAGGCTGGTCTGTGGCAGTCGGCCGCTGGCGAGAGAGGTCGCCAGCCGTCCCAGTAGCAGTTCATGCCCGAAAACACCGTGCAATTCCGGTTCCCCCGTAATGTCGGCTCTTGAACCATAGCCGTGCGACGCCAGTTTGCAAGATGACGGAAGTACGTTAATTTTCAATGAGTTACAGTACTCAATTCTGTCATGCAGGTCTGGTGGAGTCAAATTTGCCTGTTGCCACGATGCAAATGTGAGTAAACACCCACTCCAGCATTAGATGAGCACTATGTGAGCAGGCGCTCATACAAAACGACTCTCCTGCTCTTCAGGTTGGACGCGCGATGACTTGGGGGATGCTTAGGGCGGGCTAGCGCCCCCGCCAGATCTTCCAATGGTCGACCACCTCGTTGCCCCGAACCACGTGGTACTCGTCAAACTGAGCCGCGGTGAGGCACGAGTGATTTGGCAAGACGCGGAGGCGCGTCCCAACCGGCAACCAGGCATTCACCACGCCGTGCTCCTGGCTGACCGACGTCACCTGGCGCTCCGAGTCCAGCCTGCCGGTCTCGTACTCAGTGTAGATCCGGCCCATCCCGGGATGCGCGGCGAGTTCCGGCCCCGGGTCTTTGGAGAGCGCCAGCGCGCCGGCGTCGATGATGGAGTGCTTCCCCGCGGGTTGGGCGGACACCACGGTGGCCAGCACCGTGAGGGCGCACTCGCGGGGCGTGCACGAGCCCAACGCGCATTGCGTAGAGTCGTAGAACACGTAGTTGCCGGGACGGATCTCGTCTACACCGTCGAGTGTCGTGGTCGCGCGCACGGCGGGTGTGGAACCCACGCTGACGGCGGGGACCGCGATGTCTCGCTGGCGCAGCTTCTCAGCGAACCGCGTCATCGTCTTCCGGTCCTGTTCGGCGATCCTGGCAATGTGGTCGTGGGACCGCCCGTGGTAGGCGTGGCCTGAATGTGAGAGGATGCCGGCAAAGCGCACGACCTGCGACGTATGGAGCTGGTGGGCCAGCTCGATGGCCTGGGCGCTCCGGGGGTTGACGCCCGCGCGGTGATACCCGGAATCCACCTTGAGCCAGACGTCGAACGGTTCACCGGCAGCATCCAGCGCCTCGATCGCTGGCTGACCGTCCACCGTCAGGTTGAGGCGGACTCGCATGCCTAACCGTGATCGCCCGGCCAGCTCTCGGGCTTCGTCGAGGCGGCCCGGGATGAGCGGATAGGCCCAGGTTAGGTCGTCGAAGCCGTGGTCGGTGAAGACGCGGGCTTCGAAGAGGGTGGACACCGTGATGCCGCGCGCCCCGGCGGCGCGCTGCCGCTCGGCGATTTCGACGCACTTATGGGTCTTCACGTGGGGTCGCAGGCGGACGGCCAGCGTCTGGGCCCGCGCGGCCATCCACGCGATGTTCGCCTCCAGCCGGTCGAGGTCCAGGAGGAGGGCAGGGGTGGGGAGATCGTCGAGGCGCATCCCGACGTCAGGGCCGTCGGGCCCGGTCCAGCTCGTCTACAATGCGGGTGGCGCCGTACATGTCGCGCAAGGCCTCGAGGATGCCGGCCGAGTGCACCGAGATGGCGCGGGACGTTTCCGTGGTGTAGATGAAGTCGCCGGGCAGGCTCTCGATGTTTCCGTCGAAGATCAGGCCGACCAGCTCCCCGGCGCGATTGACTACGGGGCTGCCCGAGTTACCGCCGATGATGTCGTTGGTGCTGACGAAATTGAGCGGGGTCCCCGGGTCGAAAGCCGCCGGCGGTTTCAGCCACCGCGCCGGCAGCGCCCATTCTTCCCGCCCGGCCTGCGAGTGATGGCGGTCCCACAGGCCGTAGAACGTGGTGAAGGACGGCGCCTCGGTGCCGTTGTACTGGTAGCCGCGCACCACGCCGTCGGCGATCCGCAGGGTGAACGTGGCATCGGGCGGAATGTCGGTCCCGTGCACCTCGAACAGTGCCCGGGCGAGCCGGCTGGTCCGCACCTCCTCAGCGGCGACCAGACGCTGATACTCCTGGACGACCTGCTGCAGGCGCGGCAGGAAGGACTGAATGAGCCTCAGCGCCGGGTCCAGGCTTGCCATTAAATGGGCCGGGTTGGCGAGCAGGACCGATCGGGGAGCCGAGTCCGGGACCACGGAGCCATGAACGATGGCGTCGGCGGCAGCGGTGGGTGAGCGGCCCCGGAGCGCCTCCTGCACGAACTCGTCGTCGGCACCGAGCAGCGACACTGCGTCCTCGAGCTGGGCCGCGAGCAGGCGCGCGTCCAGCATCCGATTGACCTGCGTCGCCTCCAGCTCGGCGCGCACGGCCCGGAGAATGGAGTCCGGCGCGAAGCCGCCGCTGGCCGCCCGGCCGTACTGCACCATGGTCGCGGCGGTTTCCAGCGTACGCGATCGCAGCAAGCCGCCCTGGTTCAGCGCGTTGAGGGTCGGCGCCAGCTCCCCGATCTGCGCGCGGATATCCGCGATCTCATCCCACAGCCCACCGAACTGGCGCGCCAAGGCGCTGTCACGCTCCACGGCGTCGCGGAATCGGCGTTCGAACGCGACCTTGCGCGCCATGAGCTCCGGCGTGCGCAGGCCCCGCAGCTCACCGGTGTAGGCCTTGAGCGAGTTGGTGATCGAGAAATAGTCGTTGAGATAGGTGGAGCGTTCCTCCGGCTGTTCGGCCATGTAGGCCTGGAGGATCGCCGCGCGGCTTTCCAGCAGGCGCACGGTGAACGGGGTTTGCGCGTCGCGCCGGTACTCGAGCTGCGCTACGGTGTTCAGGCGTGTCGTGGAACCCGGGTTGCCCACGACAAACACCGGCTCGCCCGCCGCGGGGCCGGCGGCGTTCCAAGGCAGGAAGGCCTCGGTGCGCAGGGGGCGGCCGTCGGGGCCATATACCCGGAAGAAGGACACGTCGAGCACATAGCGGGGGAAGGTGAAGTTGTCCGGATCTCCGCCGAAGTAGCCGATGGTCAGCTCGGGGAGGAACACCAGTCGGACGTCCTCGTACCGCCGGTAGCAGTAGCTCGAATACTTACCCCCGTGGTACAGCGACGTGACCTCACACGAGAGGCTGCGGGACTGGCTCAGCCGCTGCTGGACCTCCGCCACCCGAGCGTCGCGGGCCTCCACCTGCGCCTCTTCCGGCTGGCCCGGGTCGACCGCGGCGTGGACCTCGGCGGTGACGTCGTGGATCTCCACCAGCTGATCCACGTACAGG
This sequence comes from Gemmatimonadales bacterium, assembly GCA_036393515.1. GTDB lineage: Bacteria > Gemmatimonadota > Gemmatimonadetes > Gemmatimonadales > GWC2-71-9 > JACQHC01. The sequence continues at coordinate 5,967 of DASWGV010000122.1, forward strand.
TCTGGCACCTGCCGCTCGTCGCCCTGAGCGGCGGCAAAGAACCCATCGGTGATGAGGTCTTCCCCCTGGCGCGCCACCGCGGTGGCTCCTTCGCGCGCGCAATGATGGTTGGTGAGCACCAGGCCGTCAGGCGACACGAAGGACGCCGTGCAGTTAGGCAAGCGCAGGGCTGCCAGGCGGAGCCCGGTGAGCCACGCTTCCGATGGGCGAAAACCGTATTCGGCGGCGAAGTAGTCCAGGGGCGGGTTCTCGAACGTCCACATTTTTCCGGTGTCGAATCGGCCCGGCTCCACATCGGGCAGAGTAGCGATGACCCGGGGCTCGCCGATCAGGACAATGGTGTCGTTGGGCGAGGCCCCGATGATCGTGGGAATACGCGCAGCCTGCGGCCCGCGAGCCGCACAGCCGACGAAACAGAGCGCGAGGGCCGGCCCGAGCCGCCGCCGGCGCGAGAGGGGCAATGCGCGCATGATGAGTCTCCAGGTCACCGTACGAGGTGGAAGTCCGACTGGCGGCGGAAGACCCACCGCATCGTGCCGTCGGGGGCCATCTCGGCTTCTTCCTCCTGGGCCATGCGAACCGGTTGGTTATCCCATTCCGGCACCGGCGTGGTGGCCTGGAGCTCAATGCTGTGCCACATCCCGGCCACCAGCGGGACATCGCCGCGGCCCGGCACGCCCTCCTGCCGGTCCCATAGGCCGATGATGGCGCCGGCCCCATGCCCGTGGTCGCCGATGGGATGGGTGTAGATGGAGCCGTTGATGCCCTCGCGCCGCATCTGGGCCAACGCGGCGACCAGGGTCTCGTTGCCCGTGCGGCCCGGACGCATCTCCGCGAGCAGAATGTCCTGGAGCCGGTTGCTGGCCGCGAGCGCCCGCTTGAGCCCGGCGGGGGCGTCGCTCTCGCCTTGGCGCAGGACGTAGCCCATGTGTTGCGTGTCGGTATTGAGTCCCAGCGCGGTGATGCCAAAGTCGCAGTGCAGCACGTCACCGCGGAGAATGACCGGCCCGGTAGAGTCCGCCAGGTCCACGCCGCGGCGCTGGAGGCTCACCGACGTCTGGAACCAGGTCCCCAGTCCCAGGTCGTTCACCCGCTGCAACATCCACCAGACCACGTCGTCGGTGGTGGTGACGCCCGGCGTGATGACCTTGTTGGAGAATGCCGTGCCGATGATCTGGTGGACCAGCTCCTCCATCTTGCGGTAGGTCGGGCCCATGCTGGGCGCGCGTATCGCCATGTAGTCCAAGGGCAGCCGCTCCGCCCTCACCACCCGCTGCACCAGCTCCGGACCCAGGGCTTCCTGCATCTGCTCCCACTCACCCGCCGTCAGGCCGTCGGAGAACGCATGGGTGTGCGAGATATTCACCCCGATGGTGCGCGGATTGCGTTCGCGGACCACGCGCGCCACCAGGTCCCATTGGTCCTTGCCCCACAACTCCCTCGGCCGGCCGTCCGGGGCGCGTTCGGTGGCGCGGACCGCTTCGTACAGGCCGCCCTGCGACGCGCCGCCCAGTGCCAGGCGCTCCACCCCGCGAGTTGGCCCGCGGTCGTGGAACACGTAGACCGTGCGCCGGCGCGCGTAGTACGTGGTGGGGGAGACGAGCCCGCGGAACACCGGGTCTTCGTTGTACTCCCGCATCGCGATGATCCACAGCTCCACGCCGTTCTCCCGCATCAGTCGCGGAAGCACTGTCTCCAGGCGCTCCTTCAGAAATTGTTGCCGCAGGACGGCCTGCTCGCGCAGCGTTCCGAACGGCCGCTCCGGCGCGGGGGCCTGAGCCACCAGGGGGCCGGCAGTGAGGCAGAGTGCGGCGAGGATGACCAGGCGACGAGTCATGGAATTCCTCCGATCAGGGCCGACGGGCGGCAAGATACTCTGTCGGCGCCCGTCGTGCCTGTTAGAATCCGGCATGACACCACCATCCCTATCGACCGGAGCAGGGGCGGAGCTCGAACTGAGCGGCGCCGAGTTTCGCCGTCTCGCGGGCCTCGCACTCGATCGAATCGTGCCGTTCGTCGAATCCCTGCCGTCGCAGCCGGCCTCTGCGCTCGAACACCCCATCGAACTGGCGCGGGAACTGGCCGAACCGGTGCCCGAAGACGGTACCCCGTTCGACCGGATTCTGGCGTTGTTGTTCGATCGGGCGGTCCCGACATCCTACAACACGGCGGGGCCGGGGTACCTCGCCTACATCCCGGGCGGCGGCCTGTTGCAGACGGCGATCGCCGACCTGATCGGCGACGCCGTAAACCGCTACGTGGGCGTGTGGCTCGCGGCCCCAGGCGTGGTACAGCTGGAGGCCAACGCCATTCGCTGGTTCTGCGACATCGCGGGATACCCGCCTACGGCCTCGGGGTTTTTCACCAGTGGCGGCTCGCTCGCCAACTTCTCGGCCGTGGTGACGGCGCGGCGGGCGCTGCTACCGCCGCAGTTTCTGCACGGCACGCTGTACTGCTCGGACCAGGCGCATCACTCCGTGGTGAAGGCGGCCACCCTGGCCGGCTTTCCCGACGACTGCGTGCGGGAGATCCCGGCCGATGGGGACTTCCGCATTCGTCTGGATGCCCTCGAGGCGGCCATCGCCGCGGACCGGCGGGCCGGACGGGCGCCGTTCCTGATCGTGGGGAATGGCGGCACCACGAATACCGGCGCGGTGGACGATCTCGAGGGGCTGGCGGACCTGGCCGCACGAGAGCGGGTCTGGCTTCACGTGGACGCGGCCTACGGCGGGTTCTTTCTGCTGACGGATCGGGGGCGCCGCGCCCTGCGGGGGATCGATCGGGCTGACTCCATCACGCTTGATCCCCACAAGGGCTTGTTCCTGCCGTACGGAACCGGGTGTCTCCTGGTCCGGGACGCCGCGACCCTCCACCGCGCGCATGCGCTGTCGGCCGATTACCTGCCGGCGATGCAAGAAGCGGGCGACCTGGTGGACTTCTGCCAGATCTCTCCCGAGCTGAGCCGCCCGCCGCGAGGCTTGCGCGTTTGGCTCCCGATCAAGCTGCACGGCATCCGGGCGTTCCGTGACGCGCTGGACGAAAAACTGGACCTGGCCGCATGGGCCGCCCGGGAACTGCACACCCTTCCCGGCATCGCGATCGTCGCGGAGCCGCAGCTCTCCACGGTCGCTTTTTGCCTGGAGCGGCCTGGCACGAGTGACGACGAGTTGAACCGACTCAACCGCGCGCTGCTGGAGCGCATCAACGCTCGCCGCCGGGTCTTTCTCACCGGCACCATGGT
>DASWGV010000123.1:0-9387 GCA_036393515.1 Gemmatimonadales bacterium
CACCCGGTTCGCCGGGAACGTGGCGGCGCTCCCTCATGATGAGCGCAGCGTGATCATCCGCAGCTATTTCCCCTATGGGCGGCCCCACCCCCACGCCGTGAGCGGATACCTCTCGATCCAGCTCCTCCAGCGTGTGACCGCTCTTCTGGGCGCGCAACGGACCGGTGGGTACCGGGGCTACGTGGACCTGGTCACGCGGGAGGTGTTGAGTCCGCGCTGAGCGGCAGTTGGGAGGGTCCCTCCTCCCTCACGTTCCCGCGCAGCTCGCCCGCCTCATGCGGATGTCGAATCCCCGGACGCCGTTCGGTCCCGGGCCCTCTACCCGCGCCACGACCGAGTCGGTGCCGCGGCGCCGATAGCTGATCCGCTGGGGAAAATCATGCTGGAGATTCTCGAATACCAGCAGGGTGTCCGAGACATGCACCGAAAGAAACGACGCTTCCTGCTGGCCGGACGGGAGAGCCGTATAGACCAGTTTGCCGCCGTCGGCACCAATGCGCAGGTGCTCGAACTCCCGCACCGCGCCTCCCACTACCGTGCGGCTTCCCCCGATCATCAGGTCCCCCGCCGGCGGCATCCACATTTCGATCGTGCTGCGGTTACCCGACCGCTGTTCCCAACATCCCGACAGCCAGCTCGCGCTGTTGATCAGGGTGGTCTGGGACGCGAGGCCCAGGGAGACGAGCATGCTCCCGACTCCCAATGCACGTCGCTGCGACACGGGCCGCTCCGGTCCAGGGGACGCTGAAGGTAATCCGCCGGGCTCGGCAACGAGGCCCGCCCGCTAGATTCCCCCAACTGGTCATGGCATCCGACACCGCCCCACCGGAGATCGTCAAGGGCACGTGCTACGCCCTGTTCGCCTACGACGTGGCGCCCTCGATCGATCTCGCGGCTGTCGAACGGCTCACGGCCGCCGCCGAGAAACACCGGGTTTTCCAACCCAGACGCCGCATCCCGGCGTACTTCGAGTATCGTCCCGCTCCGCTCCGGCTGGTCCGGGAGGCCGCACCACAGCCTGTGGGCAATCACCGGACGGAGCCGACGGTGGAGACCGTGCTGTACGACTTCGGGGCGGTCTCGGTGACCTTCGCGTTTCCGCTCGGCGGTGCCCTCACCGACCTGGTGGCGCTGAGCGACGAGCTGTACGACAATCTGGTCCTGCGCGACGCCGCGCAACGATCGGTGGAGGAGCTGCTCACCGGACTGCGTCCGCCCCTGGCGCACGCCCGCGTGGCCGACCTGATGGAAGAGTACGTGGTGTTCCATATTGAGGACCTGACGCCCGGCTTCGAGCCGAGCCGCCTCCTGGCGGAGCAGGGGCAGGTCATCGCGCAGCTGCTCCGCTCGGAGCGGCGGCCGCTTTCCGAACAGGAGGTCGCGGACGCCACCTCCGCCCGGGTGTCCGTGGGCCGCGACGACCTGACGGTGATCGATTGGAATACCGCGCTCCTGGTGGGTCGCGTGGCCGAGGATGTGCGGGCCGTGCTCGAGTTCGCCAACGTGCAGCTGCTGGAGCTGCGCTACCTGGACCATCTTCTCGATTCGACGCTGGAACGTTCCTATGAGTTGCTGGGGCGCGGGCGGTGGAGCAAGTTGGCCGTGGTACGGTCGTACGAAGCCGACCTGCGGCGCGTGGCGCAGCTCCAGGTGGACAACACCGTGCTGTTCGAGCGCATCACCAACGCGCTCAAGCTGCTGGGCGAACAGTCCGTCAGCCGCACCTACCGGCTGGTGGCCGAGCGCTTGTATCTGGAGGAATGGGATGCCAGCGTCACGCGGAAGCTGAAGACGGCCGACAACCTCTACCATACGCTGGCGGACTGGGCGGCGACCCGGCGGGTGGAGTTGTTGGAGTGGATCATCATCATTCTGATCGCGGTGTCCATCGTGATACCGTTCCTCGGGAGTGGCGGCGCGCATTAGCCGTGGAGGCAGCATGAAACGCACGGATGGTCGTTGGGGACCGTGGTTGGCTGCGGTCGGCCTGGCCGGGCTCGTCCTCGCGGCGCCCGCGTCCGGCCAGTCGCCGGAGGGGGTCTTCCCCCGGGCCCAGCCCGAAGCCGTGGGAATGTCCTCCGACAGGTTGCGGGAGGCCATGGACAGCGTGCGGGCCTGGATCGCCCGCGAACGGATCATGGGAGCCGTGGTGCTGGTGATTCGGCACGGGCAGATCGCGCTGCACGAGGCGGCGGGCTGGAGCGACCGGGAACGCGGCGTGTCCCTGCGGACCGATCACATCGTCAGCATGCGCTCCATGACCAAGCCCCTGGTCGGCGCCGCCGTCTTGATGCTCCTGGAGGAGGGGCGCCTCCGCCCGGAGGACCGGGTGGGGAGGTACCTGCCGTCATTCGACAACCCGCGCTCGCGCGACATCACCATCTTCCAACTGCTCACCCACACCTCCGGCATCACCGGCGAGATCTACAACGACCAGACGACTCCTCCGCGGATACCGTACGCTTCCTTGCGAGAGGCCGTCGACGCGGTCGGGGCGAAGGGGCCGGAGTTCCCCCCGGGGACGCGCTATGTCTACAGCGACCCCGGCACCAGCACCCTCGGCGCGCTCATCGCGCAGGTCAGCGGGATGCCGGCTGAGGATTTCATCCAGCGGCGCCTCCTGGACCCGCTGGGCATGAGCGACTCGTACCTGGTACTGCCCCCGGCGGGCCATCCCGCCCGCGCCAGAGTCGCCGCCACGTATCGCCGGCAGGAGGGGCGCTGGACGCGTTACTGGGACAGCTCCCAGCCAATGATCGTGCCCTTTTTCCGCGCGTCGGGCGGCCTGTGGTCAACCTCGCTGGATTACGCGCGGTTCATGACCATGGTGCTCCACCGGGGACGGTTCGGCACCGCGCCGATCCTCCAGCCCGCCACGGTGGACCTGGCGATCCAGCCTCATTCGGCCTACGTCTATCCGGCGGACTCGGTGCGGAATCGCGACCGGTTCTATGGCTTCCATTGGTCCGTGGTGACCGACAAGTACCGTCCCGTGAATCCGCCGTTCACCGCCGGGATCTTCGAGCATGGGGGCTCCGACGGGACCCTGGCGTGGGCGGACCCAGCGCGCGATCTGATCCTGGTCTATCTCACGCAGTCGCGGGGGCAGAACACCCGGAACGACTTTCTGCGGCTGATCTATGCCGCGCTGGATCCGGCGGCGAACTGAAACGGCCGCGTCCCCGGCTGACGCCGGGGGGCGGTCCCATCCTTCCCCAATCTCCTCAGGTTGCAAATATTAGGCACGCCACGAAGGCGTGCGCGATGCGGACGTTCCCTTTCGACTGGTGGGCAGCGTGACGGCTGGTCCTGGAGGACAGGCGGGTCTGCCGCGGGACGGGGACACCCTCCTCTATCTCGCCGCGGCGGTGGAGGCCATGCAGCTGGGGGTGACCATCACCGATACCCAGGGGCGCATCGTGTTCGTCAACGCCGCGGACGCCGCCATGCACGGCTATACGGTGGCCGAGTTGAGCGGCCGGGACGCCCATATCTTTGCGCCGGCGGCCCGGCGCAAGCGACCATCCGGGGAGCAGCTCCGGGACTTTTCGCGCTGGGTCAGGGAGACGGTCAACGTGCGGCGGGACGGATCCACCTTCCCGGTGCGGCTGCTGTCGGACATCATCCGGGGGCCGGATGGCGAGCCGGCGGGGATCGTGACCACCTGTGAAGACCTCACCGAGCGGCGCGTGCTCGAGGACGAGCTCCGCCACGCCCAAAAAATGGAAGCCCTGGGCCAGCTCACGGGCGGCATCGCGCACGATTTCAATAATCTCCTCACGGTGATCTTGTCCAGTATCGATCTCATGCTGGCGGAGGTGCCCGCAGATGCGGCCGACGTGCGGGCGGACATCGCCGAGATCCGGACAGCGGCCATGCGAGGATCTTCGTTGGTGCGGAAGCTGCTGGCGTTCAGCCGGAAGGAACGGATCTCGCTGCAGTCGGTGAAGCTGGACGCCTTTGTGTTGGAGCAGCAGGAGATTCTGCGCCGCCTGTTGCCGGCGTCCATCCAGGTGCGCGTGGCGACCGACGAAGGCTTGCGTCCGGCCAGCGCGGATCCCAACGCCCTGCAGCAGATGCTCCTGAACCTGGTCACCAACGCGCGTGACGCCATGCCCTCGGGCGGCGTGCTGGAGATCGGCACGCGGCGGATCCCGTTGGACGGGCGATTCGTGGCCGAGCACGGCTGGGGCGAGCCGGGTGACTACGTGACGCTGGTGGTGAGCGACACGGGCACGGGCATGAGCGTCGAGGTACAGGACCGGCTGTTCGAGCCGTTCTTCACCACCAAGCCACCCGGCAGGGGGACTGGGCTAGGCATGGCCATGGTGTATGGGCTGGTCAAGCAGCAGGGCGGGTTTGTCTACGTCACCAGCCAGGAGGGCAAGGGAACGGTGGTGCGCCTGCTGTTCCGGCCCGCGACGGCCCTGCCGTCGGAGGAGCGGCTCGCCAGCCCCCCGGCCCCGGCTCGCCCGGGCCGCGAGACCATCCTGCTGGTGGAGGATGAAGCGTCCATTCGGCGCGCCGCGCAACGGGTGCTGGAGCGTCAGGGGTACCGGGTCCTGGTCGCCGGGGATGGCGTGGACGCCCTGGAGGTCTGCCGCCGTTATCCCGGGGAGGTTGGCCTGGTGCTGTCGGATGTGGTCATGCCCAACCTGGGGGGTCGGGAGCTGTACGCGCGGCTCCGTGCGGAGGGCGCCATCCTGCCGTTCGTCTTCACCAGCGGCTATGCCCTGGGCGACATCGCGACCGGGCACCTCGAGCCCGGCGTGCCGTTCCTCCGGAAACCGTGGACCGTGGATGAGCTGCTGACGACCGTGCGGGAAGCGCTGGACCGAGCGTGACGGACGTCCTCGGGATCGCCCTCTTCATTCTCTGCTCGTTGGGGGGCCTGCTGCTCGTTCCGCTCGGGCTGCCGGGCCTCTGGATCATGGTGCTCGGCATCCTGGGTTTTGGGTGGCTCACCGACTTCCGCTCCGTGGGCGTGTGGACCATCGCGCTGGTCCTGGTCCTGGCATTCGTGGGCGAGGTCCTGGAGAGCTGGATCGGGTTCCGTCTGGCTCGCCGCTACGGAGCATCATCCCGCGCCGGGTGGGGCGCGCTGATCGGCGGCATTGCCGGCGCGGTGGTTGGCGTCCCGGTGCCCGTGATCGGAAGCATCATCGGCGGGTTCGTGGGCTCGTTCGCGGGCGCCGTGGTCTTGGAGTATACCACCTCCCGCAGCGCGGACATCGCCCTGGGCGCGGGCTGGGGCGCCTTGCTGGGCCGGGCTGCCGCGGCCGCCGCCAAGGTGGGCCTGGGGCTGGTGATCGCGGTCGTGGGGGTGGTGGCCGTCCTGCGGGCCTGAGCGGGGTCGCCAGGTTACGGGCTGGAGTTGCGGGACCGGACCCCGGCGTCAGGACGGGTGACGCCGCCACAGCGACCGGCCAAAGGCGGTCGCGATGCGCACGATGGGCCAGGGCCGGAAGTTCAGCGCGTGGCGTTCCCAGAAGAGCTCCCGCTTGTCGCAGACCGTCGAGACGCTGAACGCATGGACCTCGCCCTCCAGGTCGCGCGCGATGGCCGGATCTACCGGGGAGTCGCCGGAGCGTTCCATGCGGTGTCGCAGCGCCCGGGCCGCGGCGATGCGCCGCGCTACGGCCGCGCCTCGGGCGCGTGTGATGCGGCCGTGGCGCAGCTTGAGATCATTCAGCGTTTCGGCTGCCTCGTAGGTCGCGTCCACCAGGTCGGTCCGCGTCATCCAGCGCGTCTCATAGTTCAGGATCTTTTCCCAGGTCGGTTGGATGAGCAATTGACGGTGCTCCTCCAGGGTGTGGGCGAAGAGCCGGTACCCGAATCGCTCCGGATGCTCGAAGCCATGACTGCCCGGATCCAGGAACGGGCCCATGGGCGAAATGAAACAGGAGAGGCGGCGATCGAAGCGCTGGAAGAGCCTACCGCAGTAGGCCACGGTATCCCGCACGGACGCCCGGGTCTGGTGGGCCAGGCCGATCATGAAGAAGACGTCCACCCGATGGCAGCGTAACGCGAGGGCCGCCGCGATGGTCGCCTCCATCTCCTGGTTGGTGAAAAACGTCGTGTCATCCTGCGCACGCCGAATGGATTCGTCGTGGCTCTCGGGCGAGAGCTCCAGACTCCAATTGCGCACCGAGCGGTCAATGGCGCGGAGATAGTCGGCCGGCGGATCGGTGAACAGCTCAAAGACCACCTCGTTCGGCACGTCGGCCTCCTGGAGCCGGCGCAACACCTCGTCGGCGTAGGCATCGCCGCCCTGGCGGAGATCCCCCACCAGGAAGATCGGGCCACGAATCAGCCGGCTGATGCCGGTGACGTTCCGCACCAGGTTGGTCGGGGTCCGAAACACAGGGCGCTGGCGCTTGGTCAATGCGCCGCAGGTCGTCTTGGAGCTGCCGCAGGTGACGCATTCGTGGGCGCAGCCCTTGACCGTGAATACCGCGGTGATGGGATTGCGCCACCACCCGTTGAACGGGAGCACGCTCTCCAGATCCGTGTGTCGCAGCACCATCTCGATCATGCGGTCCACCCGGATGTCCGCGTGATCCAGCGTGGGTGGCAGCGCGCTCAGGGGGGTGGTCCGTACCGCCCCATCCTGTTTCCAGGTGAGATTCGGCACCTGGTCCGGCGGCGCGCCGGCGCGAAGGGTGTGGAGCAGGGTCTCCAAAGGCTCCTCCACGGTATCACCGCGCAGCACGAAGTCCACCTGAGGGTACCGGATCAGCTCCTCATGGAAGTAGGTGGCCGAGAGGCCGCCGAAGATGATGGGCACCGCGGGATGGATCTGCTTGACGAGCTTGGCGACCTCCAGCGAGCCGTGCGCGTGAGGGAGCCAATGGAGGTCAATCCCCACGGCCGCGGGGTCGAGCCGTCGCAGGAAGGCGGGCACGTCGAACCCGCGGTCGTTCATCATCCGGAGCGCCAGGTTGACGATCCGAACGCGGAACCCGCGCTCGGCGAGGTACCCGGCGATGGTGATGAAGCCAAGGGGGTACATCTCGAACACGGGGGACGATGGAATGAGATCGCTGATCGGCCCGTACAGGATGGACCGCCGCCGAAAGTCGTACACGCTGGGGGCGTGGAGCAGGAGGAGATCGAGGCTGGGCAGGGGACGGACCTGAACGGCGTCAGCGTTGTCTGGGGCGCCGGCCTTTCGTCTTCTTGGTGCGTGCGACCTGGATTGCCTTCTCCACCCACGGGCGGAGCGCCTCGGCATCCTCCAGCACATCGTCCGGCACCTGGTAGTACTGCATCACTTCGCCGCCCTCACCAAAGGGCCGAAAGGGGCCCATCGCGCGTTGCTCGAAATCGGCGCGATTGCTGTCATCCACCTTGAAGTAGAGCGCGTCGTCATCAATCAGCGCGAAGAACAGGTCATCCGCATAGATGCCGACCCCGCCGAACATCCCCCGGTCCCGGACGCCGGGCACGACCCGCCCGATCTGATCGAGTACGTACGAGTGAAAGCTGGGGTTCATCTCAGTCACCCGCGGGGGGCGCTGTGGTCGCGGCCTGCGCCAGGTAGATCTTGGTCGCCCAGCACCAGCGGCTGCCTCGCTGCTCGAGGTGGATGCTGCCCTCGGCGACGAGCTCCTCCAGGAGAGGAAACTGCCCGGCCAGCTGGTCGTTCAGCGGGTACCATTGTTCCTCGACCTGTGTCACGGTGGCGAACCGGGCGCGTGCCTGGGCCACGATCCGATCTTCCCGCGAGAGGCTCAGCACCGGGAAGTACAGCCGTCCCCCCGGGGCGAGATGCTCCGGCGTCCGGTCCAGAATCTCCAGGATCCATCGGGTGCCGTCACGGCCAGCGTCGCTGGGCACGGGCGCGGGATACCATCCCGAAAGCCGCGCGACCGGCTCGGCCACACCGGCAACGTCCTCGATGATGAGATCGAACCGACTCCCTCTCCACGGCTCGAACAGGTCCCCCTGACGGCAGTCGACGGTCAGACCGTTCCGCTGCGCGTTGAGCCTGGTCAGGCGGACGGCCGCGGCGCTGAGATCGGAGGCATACACCGCCGCGGTGGACGGCAGCAGCTTGGCCATCACCACGGCGACGACGCCGCAGCCGCAGCCGAGGTCGAGCACCGACCGAGGCGGCGGCACGAGCGCGCGGCGGGCGGCGCGCAGCAACACCACGGTCGTGGATGTGGGTTGGAACACGTCGGGTGCGGTCGTCAGGGTGATCGCTTCGGTGTCCCCGAGCTTCTTGTCTCGATAGACGTACTGACCCCCGTCGCCGGGAGGCAGTGGCTCCGTCGGCCGTTTGGGGGCCATGGGGCTTCCCGTCATGCGGCCCCCTCGGCCTGGGAGACTGTGGTATCAGCCGGGTTAGCACGCATGGGACACTCCCCGGTGCCTGAAAGAAACAGCCCCTCCCACGCTCGCCGTGGGAGGGGCCGGGCCGACGCGCTGCATGAGGCCTAACGTACCCTGACGCGACGTCGGGTCAAGGGGTCGCCTGCATCCCTACGGCCGGTTCACACGCACCGTGGTGCCGTTGCTGCTCCCGTCCACGTCGTGGTTGGCCGTGGCCTCATAGGTATGCCCGCTCATGGTGACGCTGCCGACGGTGAACGTCACGAACTTCACGTTCTTCCGCAGGCCGGGGAACAACACGATGCACGTGCCGGTGCCACCCAGCTCGCCGGTGGTGCAGGTGTTGCTGTTCAGACCGTTCCGATTCCAGGTACCCACCACGGTGGCGCCGTTCAGCGGCTGGTGATTGGCGTCGTGCACTGTGATCTCGACCGTGGCCGACCACGTGGTTCCGTCAGCGGAGGCAAAACCGTCCAGGTCGCCGACGTGCAGGGCGACGCTCGGAGCAACCACCGTCACGCCGGTCGAGGCCTGATCGTTCGCCGCGTCGTCATCCGTGAAGGACTGGGCGGCTGTGAGCGTGTGGCCGCCGAGCGAGCTACCGGTCGTGTTCCAGGCGAAGGTCCGGGTCGTGATGGCGCCCGCCGCCAGGCCGGCCACGCTCTGGGTTCCAATGGTCACGTCATCGGTCGCGTCCCGCAGGGTGACGTCAAAGGTGGCGCCCACGTCCTGATTGCCCACGTTCTTGATGGTGACGGCCACGTTCACGGTGGCGCCGGTCGTGACCGAGCCCGGCGCGCTCACCTGTGTCACCGACACGTCCGTGACCGGGTCGGGCGGAGGCGGCGGGGGCGTCTCGCCACCGTCCACGGTGACGTTGAAGCGGTTCAACACCAGGTCAATCCGGTTCGCGATGGTCTGGGTGGAGCTACCGGCGAACAGGAGGGCCACCGGGTTCTTGTTCCCATCGTTGGTCACGATGAGCGATCCCGAGTCACCGCCGCCACTGAAGCCGCCCGGCTCGATGATGAGCTGATCCACGAAGATGGC
>DASWGV010000124.1:0-53128 GCA_036393515.1 Gemmatimonadales bacterium
TACCCCGACCTTACAGACCCCCGAGCCCAAAGACCACCGCGACGATGGCCACCGCAGCCGCCGGCACCGACCGGCTCGGTCAGCATCTCATCAGCGAGGGGCTGATCACCCGGGAGCAGCTGGCCCAGGCGCTCGCGGAGCAGCGCCAGAGCAAGCATCGGCTGGGCTACGTCCTGGTGAAGCTGGGGCTGGTCCAGGAACTCGAGATCACGAAGCTCCTGGCTCGGCAGTCGCGCATGCCCGCGGTGGACCTCTCCCGGTTCGAGGTCGATCCCCGGCTCCTCCGGCTCATCCCGTCCGACATGGCGACCAAACACGTGCTCCTCCCGCTCAAGCGGGAGGGTCGCACGCTCACGATCGCCATGGCCGACCCGGCCGATCACGCGCTGCTCGAAGACCTCAAGTTCATCACCCGGTACGACCTCTTCCCGGTCATCGCGGGGGAGTTCACCCTCCGCACGCTCATCGAGAAGCACTACCAGTCGTCCGATCAGGAATTCCAGACGCTCCTCAAGGACATGGAGGCGGCGGGCGGCGACGACGTCGAGGTGCTGGAGGAGGCGGAGGAGGAGGTCGCGACCCAGGCGCAGATCGAAGACGCGCCGGTCGTCAAGCTGATCAACGGTTTCCTGACCGACGCGGTGAAGCGGGGCGCCAGCGACATCCATATCGAGCCGTTCGAGCACGAGATTCGGGTGCGCTACCGGGTGGACGGAGCGCTCCAGGAGATCATGAAACCGCCGGTGAAGCTCAAGGCCGCTCTCACCAGCCGGATCAAGATCATGTCCTCCCTCAATATCGCCGAGCGCCGGGTGCCGCAGGACGGCAGGATCAAGCTGAAGATGGGCAAGCGGGTGATTGATTTCCGGGTGTCGAGCCTTCCGGTGATCTACGGTGAAAAGATCGTGCTCCGGATCCTGGACAAGGGGAACCTGACGCTCGACCTGGCCAAGTTCGGGTTCGAGCCCAAGGCCGAGCAGGATCTGATGCGGGCCATCCTGAACCCGTACGGGATGGTCCTGGTCACGGGACCCACGGGGTCGGGCAAGACCACCACGTTGTATTCGGCGCTGTCGCGGGTGAACACCATCGAGGTGAACATCATGACCGCCGAGGACCCCGTGGAATACAACATTCACGGGATCAACCAGGTGCTGGTGCGGAACGAGATCGGGATGACGTTCGCGGCGGCCCTGAAGGCGTTCCTGCGGCAGGACCCGAACATCATCATGGTGGGCGAGATCCGCGACATCGAGACGGGCGGTATCGCCATCAAGGCGGCCCTGACGGGCCACTTGGTGCTTTCGACGCTGCACACCAACGACGCGCCCTCCACCATCACGCGGATGGTGGACATGGGGATCGAACCGTTCAACGTGGCGAGCGCGGTCAATCTGATCGTGGCCCAGCGCCTGGTGCGGCGCATTTGCAAGGAGTGCAAGCAGGAGCATACCTACACGCCGGAGGAACTGGCCGCGCTGGGCATAACAGCCGCGGGCATCAAGGGCATCACGTTCTTCAAGGGCGCGGGGTGCGATACCTGCAACAGCACGGGCTACAAAGGTCGCGCCGGGCTCTACGAGGTGATGTCGCTCACGCCGGAGCTGCGCCGGCTGATCCTTCGGAGCGCGTCCACCACGGAGATGCAGGAGCAGGCGGTGAAGGACGGCATGTTGACGTTGCGCATGGACGGGATCGAGAAGATCAAGAAGGGTGTGACATCCCTCGAGGAAGTCGTCAAAGAAACGGCGGGTTAAGGGACATGGATCAGGCAGCCAAGCCGGCGCAGCCGAGCGCGTCAAGCAGCCAGGGCGTGAATCTGCGCACCCTGCTCGAGGAAATGATCGAGCGGGACGCTTCCGACCTGCACATCACCGCCGGCGAACGGCCCAAGATGCGGGTGGACGGCGATATCGTGAACTCCCGGGCGGAGTACGTCCTGACTCCCAAGGACACGTTGCAGCTGGCCTATTCCGTCCTCACGGAGAACCAGAAGAAGAAATTCGAGATGGAGGACGAGCTGGACTTCTCCTTCGGAATCCAGAACCTGGCGCGGTTCCGCGGGAACTGTTTCAAGCAGCGCGGCTGTGTGTCCATCGTGATCCGGCAGATCCCGTTCTCGGTGAAGACCTTTGATCAGCTGGGGCTGGCGCCGATCATCTCCAAGATGTCCGAGCGGCCGCGGGGCCTGGTGCTGGTCACCGGACCCACCGGCTCGGGCAAGTCCACCACGCTCGCCGCCATGATCGACAAGATCAACAAGGAGTTGAAGGGACACATCCTCACCATCGAGGAGCCCATCGAGTTCATCCATCGCCACCAGAACTGCATCGTGAACCAGCGCGAGGTGGGGACCGACACCAAGAGCTTCGGGGCCGCCCTGAAGTACGCGTTACGGCAGGATCCGGACGTGGTGCTGGTGGGCGAAATGCGGGACCTGGAGACCATTCAAGCGGCCCTCACCATCGCGGAGACCGGCCACCTGGCGTTCGCTACGCTGCACACCAACTCGGCGGCGGAGACCATCAACCGCGTGATCGACGTGTTTCCCTCGCACCAGCAGTCCCAGGTCCGCGCCCAGCTGGCCTTCGTGCTGGAGGGCGTGGTCACGCAGACACTGCTCCAGAAGGCGAGCGGCAAAGGCCGCGTGATGGCGTGTGAAATCATGATTTGCACGCCCGCCATTCGGGCCCTGATTCGCGATGACAAGGTGCACCAGATCTACTCCTCCATGCAGGCCGGCAAGAAGCACGGCATGCAGACGTTGGCGGACGATCTCTACAAGCTGTACATGGGGCGGGAAATCGCGCTGGAGGAGGCGCTGCGCGTGGCGCCGGACCAGAACGAGTTCCTGCGGATGGTCGGCGAGCCGGTGCCGGGGGAGGAGAAGCCCGGCGCCCCGGGCCAGCGCCCCGCAGCCGGCGCCGGCAGACGCTAACACCGAGGACCTCACGCTATGCCCGTCTTCGAGTACACCGCTCGCACCCCCGCAGGCCAAGAGCAGACTGGCTCCATTGACCTGCCCTCGCGCGACGACGTCATCGCCCACCTGCGGAAGAATCGGCTTGTCCTGGTCCGCATCCGGGAGGCCCAAAAAGCCAAGAAGCGGGGCGGTGTCCCCACTCGCGACATCGTGATCTTCACCCGCCAGTTCGCCACCATGATCAACTCGGGGCTCCCGCTGGTGCAGGCCCTGGACATCCTGGCGAAACAGACCGAGAACAAGAACCTGGCGGGGACCACCAAGGAAGTGGTCTATGACGTGGAAAGCGGGCATACCCTGGCGGACGCGCTCGGCAAGCACCGGAACGCGTTCACCCAGCTCTACGTGAACATGGTGGCGGCCGGCGAGGCGGGCGGTATTCTGGACACCATTCTGCTGCGGCTGGCCACGTTCCTGGAAAAGAACGACGCTATTGTACGGAAGGTGAAGGGCGCGATGATCTACCCGGCCGTGATTTTTTCGGTGGCCGGCATCGCCATCGTCGTGCTGCTCATCTTCGTGATCCCCACGTTTCAGCAGATGTTCGCGTCGGTGGGCATGGAGCTGCCCCTGCCCACGCGCGTCGTGATCTTCGCCAGCGAAATCCTTCAGGGCTTTTGGTGGTTGATCGGCCTCTCGATCGTCGGACTGTTTTTCGCCGTCAAGCGCTACTACGCCACCGAGGGCGGCCAGCTCGTCTTGGATAAGCTCATGTTGCGGCTGCCGGTCCTGGGCGATCTGCTGCGGAAATCGGCCGTGTCACGCTTCACCCGCACGCTGGGCACGCTCATTTCCTCCGGCGTGTCCATTCTGGACGGGTTGGAAATCACGGCCAAGACGGCCGGCAACCGGGTGATTCATGACGCCGTCATGGGCTCCCGGGCCTCCATCGCGGGCGGGGAAACCATCGCTGGGCCGCTGGAAAAGTCGGGCGTGTTCCCGCCCATGGTGACCTCCATGATTGCGGTGGGCGAGGCCACCGGCGGACTGGACGAGATGCTCACCAAGATCGCCGACTTCTACGACGACGAGGTGGACGCGGCGGTGGGCGCGCTGCTCTCCCTTATGGAGCCGATCATGATCGTGGTGCTGGGCGTGGTGGTGGGCGGCATGATCATGGCCATGTACCTGCCGATTTTCGACATGGTGAACGCGGTGCAATGACGGAATGAGACGCGGCGACTCCAGAGTGGTTGGGTGGGGCGGCAGGTGGTTTACACCTGCCGCCTTTGTTTCGGCCCTGAGCGTCGCACTGGCCACGGTCTCCCTGGTGCCGCCGGGCAGCGCCCAGGAGGCTCTCGCCACCGTGTCGTTTCAGGTCCGCCACGGCCAGGTGCCGGCTCGCGGCGTGCGGATCCAGACGCAGGGCGCTGGCGCTGTCACAGACGCCGGCGGCAGGGCCACGGTTCGATTGCCCCCGGGCACGCATGTTGTCACATTCGCGCGCGTCGGGTTCGCCCCTGAGACGCTCTCCGTTGCCCTTGCGTTTCCCATGGACACCACGCTGGTCGTGCTCCTGCGGGAGCAGGCGACCCATCTGGAGCCCGTCATCGTCACCGCCACGCGCACCGGCCGGCGTGTGGAAGACGAACCGACGCGCGTCGAGGTGCTCCCGCGCGAGGAAGTGGAAGAGAAGCTCCTCATGACTCCGGGCGACGTGGCGATGCTCATGAACGAGACGGGCGGCCTGCGGGTCCAGACCACCTCGCCATCGCTCGGCGGCGCCACTGTCCGGATTCAGGGCCTGCGCGGCCGGTACACCCAGATACTGGCGGACGGATTGCCGCTTTACGGCGGCCAGGCCGGCTCGCTGGGATTGCTCCAGATCCCCCCAATGGACTTGGCGCAAATCGAGGTGATCAAGGGAGCGGCTTCGGCGCTGTACGGTCCCGCGGCGCTTGGAGGCGTGGTGAACCTGGTCTCGCGGCGGCCCGCGCCGGACCCGGAGGTCGAGATGCTCCTGAATCAGACCACCCGGATTGGAACCGACGGCGTACTGTGGGCATCGGGGCCATTGAGCGGCAAATGGAGCTACACTCTGCTCGCCGGAGGCCACCGGCAGGCTCGCCAGGACGTGGACGTCGATGGCTGGGCGGACCTGCCGGGCTACGAACGACTGGTACTGCGGCCCCGGCTTTGGGAAGGCGGCGCGGCGGGCCGCTCGGTGTTCCTCACGGGAGGGCTCACGCTGGAGAGCCGGACCGGCGGGACGCTGCCCGGCCGCCTGGCTCCCGACGGCGCTCCTTTCCCAGAAGAGCTGGAGACCCGTCGAATCGATCTTGGCGGCGTGGGCCGGTTTCCGCTCCAGAACGGTCTCACGGTCAGCCTTCGGGGCTCCGCCATGGAGCAACGGCACGGCCACCTCTTTGGCCTCACGCCTGAGGACGACCGCCACCGCACGGCGTTTGCCGAAGCGACACTAGGCGGGCTCGGTTCCTGGGGCGCGTGGATTGCCGGGGCGGCGTTCCAGTATGACGGCTACCGAGCGGACAATGTACCAGGGTTCGACTATGGGTACTCGATTCCGTCCCTGTTTGCTCAGGGTGACGTGGCGCTCGCCGAAGGCGTGAGCCTGTTGGCCAGCGGCCGTCTCGATGGGCACGACGAGTACGGCCTGTTTCTGAACCCGCGGGTGTCCGTCCTGGCCAAGATCGGTGGCGACTGGGCGGCGCGTCTCTCGGCGGGTACGGCGTCGTTCGCGCCCACGCCGTTCACCGAGGAGACCGAGGTGACAGGCCTCTCGCCCCTGGTGCCGCCCGCGGGACTTACCGATGAGCGGGCCGTCTCCGTCTCCGTGGACGTCAGCGGGACCGCGGGTGCGCTGGAGCTCAGCGCCGCACTGTTCGGCGCGGTGATCCGACGGCCGGTGACGGTCGGCGTCCAACCCGGCGGCACGCTCGAGCTGCTGAACACCACGGAGGCGACCAGATCGTATGGATTGGACGCCCTGGCACGCTGGGTGGCGGAGCCCTTCCGCGTGACGGCCACGTATCAGTATCAGCGCTCCACCGAGCTCGATCCGGGCGTGGGGGCCCGCCGCGAGACGCCGCTCACCCCGCGACACGCGGCCGGCGTGGTGGCCGCCTGGGAGCGGGAAGGCCAGAGCCGCGTCGGCGTCGAGCTGTATTACACCGGGCGGCAGGCGCTGGAGGACAATCCGTACCGTTCGGTGAGTGTCCCGTACTTCATCACGGGGTTTCTCGCCGAGCATCGCCTTGGGCCCGCACGCCTTTTCGTCAACGCCGAGAACCTCACCAACGTCAGACTGTCGCGGTACCATTCGCTGGTTCTTCCTTCACCGGGCCGTGGCGGACGCTGGACCACGGACGCCTGGACCGAGTTGAGCGGCCGGACCATCAACGGAGGTGTCCGATGGCAGTTGCGGTAATGCCCTCCTTGGGCCCGTTACGTCTACGGTGGGCGGTGTTGTTGTCTGCGTTCTCTGCCGGCTCCGCTGAGGCTGCGGCCGCACAGGACAAGAGCGGATTGATCCCGGCGATAGACGCCCGGCTGGCCAACTACGCCGACGTCGCCATGAAGATCTGGAGCTACGCCGAGGTGGGCTATCAAGAGGACAAGAGCTCGGCCCTGCTCCAGGCCCAGCTGAGAGACGCGGGCTTCACCATGGAGGCCGGCGTGGCGGGCATGCCCACCGCTTTTGTCGCCTCGTACGGGCAGGGGCAGCCGGTGATCGGTCTCCTGGCGGAGTTTGATGCCCTTCCCGGCCTGTCGCAGGCGGCGGAGCCGGAGCGACGGCCCTTGGTCCAGCATGCGGCGGGGCACGGCTGCGGTCACCACTTGTTCGGCACGGCTTCCGTCGCGGCCGCCATCGCGGTCAAGGAATGGCTGGCCAGGGCGCGGCGCCCCGGCACCATCCGGCTGTACGGGACACCGGCGGAAGAGGGCGGCTCGGGCAAGGTCTACATGGTGCGCGCCGGGCTGTTCCACGATGTGGACGCCGTCCTGTCCTGGCACCCCGGCGATGAAAACGACGCCGGTCCCTCGACCAACCTGGCCAACAAGTCCGCCAAGTTCCGGTTCCACGGGGTTTCGGCGCACGCCGCAGGCGCGCCGGAACGCGGCCGCTCCGCACTCGATGGTGTGGAGGCGATGAACCACATGGTCAACCTCATGCGCGAGCACGTGCCGTCGGAAACCCGCATCCACTACGTGATCACCAGCGGCGGGCAGGCCCCGAACGTCGTGCCCGATTTCGCCGAGGTGTACTACTACGTGCGCCATCCGGACGCGCGCATGGTCGCGTCCATCTGGGACCGGTTGGTGAAGGCCGCCGAAGGCGCCGCCCTCGGCACCGGGACCACGGTGGACCATGAGATCATCGGCGGGACGTACAGCCGGCTTCCCAGTGAAGCGCTGGCGAAGGTTCTCGACGCCAACCTGCGCGCGGTCGGCGGCGTACACTATTCCGCGGAGGAGCAGGCCTTTGCCGAGAAGCTCCACGCCACGCTCATGCCCACGGGACAGGTGCTGGGCTCCCAGGAAACGGTGCAGCCGTACGCCACCCACATCACCAACGCCTCCTCCGACGCCGGGGACGTGAGCTGGGTCGTTCCCTCCGCCTCCTTCAGTGCGGCCACCTGGGTTCCGGGGACCCCGGCGCATAGCTGGCAGGCGGTCGCAGCCGGAGGGACGACCATAGGCACGAAGGGCATGGCGGTCGCGGCTAAGACGCTCGCCCTTTCCGTGGTGGATCTCTACCTCCAGCCCCAGGTGCTGGCCAGCGCGCGTACGGACTTCGAACGCACGCGGGGCCAGGGGTTCGTGTATCGGGCGCTGGTGGGAGATAGACCCCCAGCGCTGGACTACCGGAAGTAAGGCAAGTTGTTCATTATCAGAAGCTTGTAGCTTGTCATTGCATTTTGCCATAGCCGGTCTGATCTTCGTCCATGCGCTGGATCGGTGTCATTCCACGGCTGCCAGAAGGTCCTTGGACCGCTCGACCGGTGGCCGGCCGGGCCCGTGACCTCCTTCGCTGGGTCTACCTTGGCCGGGCGATCGTGCCCCTCGTGGTGTTCGTCGCGGCCTCGTTCTACTTCCGGGCGCAGCCGCCGGAGGTGATCCTGACGCTGGCCGTGGCCAGCGTGCTGAGCGTGATCGTCGCCGGACTGTCCTACTGGCACACGCACCTGCGCGGGGCGCAGCCCGGACCGACCTTCTTCTACACGCAAGCGCTTTTTGACCTGGGCCTCGTGACCGCCATCGTGCAGGTCACGGGCGGGCCCAACAGCGACTTCTCGGCTCTGTATATCCTGGTCATCGCGGTGAGCGCGGTGCTCATGCCGGTCGCTTCCGGCCTCCTGGTGACCCTCCTGGGCGGGCTGCTCTACGTTGCTGACACCGTGTGGGGGGGACACGCCGTCCAACTCTCGGTCACGGTGGGCCTCCAGATTCTGGTCTTCGTTGGGGTCGCGCTGGCCACCGGTTATCTCGCGAGCAGGGTCGGGGTGGTCGGCGCCGAGCGCGAGGTGCTCCAACGGGAAGTCACCCGTCTCCGGTTGGAGGCCGGCGACATCCTGCGCAACATCGGCAGTGGCGTGCTGACCGTGGACGGCAACGGGGACCTGGCCTACGCCAATCCAGCGGCCGAGGCGCTGTTGGGCGTGGAGGTGGCCACGCACGTGGGCCGGCCCATCTCCGAATTTCTCAAGGTGCGATCGCCCGAGCTTTGGGCCGCGATCGTTTCGACGCAGCGGCGAGGCGAGCGAACCGTGCGGGCGGAAGGCCGCATCGTGAGCGACGGCGTCACCTTCCCCATTGGGCTGACCACGACCGTGCTCCAACTGGAGCCCGGCCAGCCCCCCAGCGTCACGGCGATCTTCTCGGACATTTCGGACTTGAAGCGCCTGGAGGAGATGCACCTGCGGACCGAGCGGCTCGAGGCGGTGGCCGAGCTATCCGCGTCGCTGGCGCATGAAATCCGGAACCCGCTGGCGTCCATTCGGTCCTCCGTGGAACAGCTGGCGCATTCGGCGGGGCCTTCGGAGGACGAGCAGCTCCTGGCGGGTCTGGTGGTGCGGGAGAGCGACCGGCTCAGCCGACTGCTCAACGAGTTTCTCGATTTCTCCCGGGTGCATGTCACCCGGCGGGAACTGCTCGACTTGGCCGCGGTGGCCCGTGCGGCCACGGCCGTGGTGCGCGGGCACCCCGAATGCGCCGGCACGGCGACGCTCGACGTTCAGGGCCAGGCCGCCCCGCTCGAGGGCGACGAGGACCTACTGCACCGGGTGGTGGTGAACCTGGTGCTGAACGCGGTCCAGGCCGCGGGCGCGGAGGCCCAGGTGCAGGTAGAGGTCCGGCCGGCCCGGGTGGAGGATCTGCCCGCGGGCCTTCGCCTGGACGAGCCGGTGTTGCTCTCGGTGCGCGACAACGGTCCGGGCATCTCCCCTGAGGTGCGGGAACGGATGTTCGAGCCGTTTGTCACGGATCGTGCCGGCGGCTCCGGATTGGGGCTCGCCATTGTGCATCGGGCGGTGCAGGCGCACCGAGGCGTCGTGCTGGTGGACACCCGGGAAGGCCAGGGCACGACGTTCACGGTGCTGTTACCCGGCGGGGCCAGCAGCGAGGGGGCGGCATGACCGAACGGAAGCCGCGGGTCCTGGTGGTGGACGACGAGTCCGGTATTCTCGACTCGCTCCGGATCCTCCTCCGGAACAATGGGTTTGAGGTATCGGTGGTCCAGGGCGGTCGCGCGGGGTTGGAGGCCCTGGCGCAAGGCAACCCGGACATCGTGCTCACGGATGTGAAAATGCCCAAGGTGACCGGGATCGACATTCTCCGCGCGGCGCGGGAGCGCGATCCGGAGATGCCCGTCATTCTGATGACGGCCCAGGCGGAGTTGCAGAGCGCCATTCAGGCGGTGAACCAGGGCGCCTTCCACTACGTGCAGAAGCCGTTTGCCAATGATGACCTGCTGGCCATCTGCCGCCGCGCGGTGGAGTACCGCAACCTTCGCTCCGAGAACCGCGAGTTGCGCACCGAGATTCGTCGCCGGGACCGCTCCACCACGGTGCGCCCCATCGGCGCCGCGCGCCGGTTCGTGGAGGTGCTCGGGCTGGCCGAGCAGGTGGCCCGTACGGAGTCTACGGTGCTCATCCAGGGCGAGAGCGGCACGGGCAAGGAAGTCATCGCCCGTTTCATCCACCAGATGTCCGTCCGCTCGGACGGGCCGTTCGTGTCGATCAACTGCGGAGCGCTTCCCGAAAGCCTGCTCGAATCGGAGCTGTTCGGGCACGTGAAGGGATCGTTTACCGGCGCGGTGCGGGACAAGGAGGGTCTCTTCACGGCGGCGCGCCGGGGCACGTTCTTCCTGGACGAGATTGCCGAGATCCCGTCGTCCACCCAGGTGAAGCTGCTCCGGGTGCTCCAGGAGCGCGAGGTGCTGCCAGTGGGCGCCACGGAGGCGGTGGCGGTGGACGTGCGGGTCATCGCCGCGACCAACCGCGAGCTGGACGAGGAGATCCGCGCGGGCCGCTTCCGCTCCGACCTTTACTACCGCCTCAACGTGATCGCCTTGCACCTGCCGCCGCTGCGCGAGCGTCGTGAAGACATTCCGCTTCTGGCGGAGGGCTTCCTCCAGCGCATCGCGGCCGCCCGCCAGATAACCCCGAAACGGCTCACCCAGGCCACCTTCGACGCCTTGGCCGTGTATGATTGGCCCGGCAACGTGCGAGAGCTGGAAAACGCGCTGGAGCGCGCCGTGGTGCTGACCCCTGGGGACCAGATCGACGTGGCGGCTCTCCCCGAGCGCATTGTGGCACCGCGCCCGCAGCCCCTGGTCGCCGAGCGTCCGGCGCAGAATCCCACGCTCGACGTGATCGAACGCGCCTACATCAGTTGGGTGCTCCAGGCCGAAGGCGGCAACAAGTCGCGGGCCGCGGAGGTGCTGGGAATCGACCCGTCGACGCTCTACCGGAAATTGGCGAAGTACGAGACCGAGTTGCCGTCATGACCATCCCCACCGACTTCAACGACATCCTCGTGTCCGCCGTCATGCCGGCGTATAACGAGGAGGCGACCATTGAATCGGCCGTCCGGCGTCTGCGCGAGGCGCCGTTGCGGATCGAGATCGTGTGCGTGAACGACGCCTCCACCGACCGCACCGGGGAGGTATTAGAGCGGCTCCACCGCGAGGGGCTGGTGGACCGGCTGATCTCTCACCCGCGGAACCGCGGGAAAGGGGCGGCCGTTCGGTCGGGCATCCAGGCGGCCACCGGACACGTCGTCGTGGTGCAGGACGCGGATCTGGAATACGATCCTGCCGAGCTTCCCATCCTGCTCGAGCCGATCCGTCTGAACCGGGCGGATGCCGTCTTTGGCTCGCGATTCCAGGCCGGCCCGCGGCGCGTGCTGTACTTCTGGCACTCCGTGGGCAACAAGCTCCTGACCCTCCTGTCCAACATGTTCACCGACCTCAATCTCACCGACATGGAGACCTGCTATAAGATGGTCCGGGGCGACCTGATGCGGTCGCTGCCCCTGGTCTCGGATCGTTTCGGGATCGAAGTCGAATTGACCGCCCGCCTGGCGCAGGCCGGCGCGCGGATCTGGGAGGTTCCCATCACTTACAGCGGCCGCACCTACGCCGAGGGAAAGAAGATTGACTGGCGCGACGGCGTCGCCGCGCTGTGGCATATCCTGCGGTTCAACCTGTCCCGCCGCCGCCCGTCGGCGTGAGGATGCGCCGTAGCGCGAGCACTTGTCGGAGGTTGGCCACGATCGTTCGGAGATTGTTGACCTTGGAATAGCCTGACGTACGTGGCCTGATGGGCGTGGGGAGGTTCACCACTCTGGCACCGCCGTGCGCGACCCGCAGGATGAACTCCATCAACACCGCCCACCCCCGACCCTCCGAGTGCAAGACCATTCCCGCCAGCAGGTCGCGCCGGAACATGAGGATTCCGTGAAAGCGCGGCATCGGTCCCAGCAGGGAGCGGTACAGCCTCCGCTCGAGGAATGAAAGCAGGCTCGAGACCGGTGTGCCACGGCGTTCGGTGAGCGTCCCCAGCACCAGGTCGGCCGATTCTATGGCGGTGCGGAAGTCGGCCAGGATGGTCGCGGGGAACTGCCCGTCGGCCGGAAAGAACGTGACGTGGTACCCGCGGGCGGTCCCAAACCCCGTGCGGTAAACAGCGCCGAGCCCCAGGTTCAGCGGGTGATGAATAGCGCGAACGCCGACGTACGTGGCGGCGAGTCGGTCCGCCTCCTGGCTGGTCCCGTCGGTGCTGCCGTCGTCCACTATGACCAATTCCCACAGCCGGCCCCTCGCCTCGAGCGCTCCACGAAGCTCCTCCACCACTGCGGACAGAGTCGCCGCTTCGTTGTACGCCATGACCACGACCGTGACATCGGGGTCCCCCTCGACCGGGCGGGCCGTCGCGGGGGGACTCACCGAATGCGGGAATTGAGCGGGCGCGCGGGGCTTCCGGCGACCACGACCGACGGCGGGACGTCGCGCAGCACCACACTCCCCATGCCCACCATGGCGCCGTTGCCCACCGTCACGCCACCGATCACCCGGCTCCCCATCCCGAGATAACAGTGCTCGCCAATGGTCACCGCGCCGGCCAGGGCGACGTGGGAGGCCAGGATGGACCAGTCGCCGACGGTGGTTTCGTGATGGATGCCCGCGTGGGACAACACGGTGACATGGCGACCCAGCCGCACGCCTGGTCCGATGAAAACGAACGGATACACCAGGCAGCCGGGACCCAGTGCGGCTCGCACGGAGACGGACGCGAGGGGGTGCACCAGGGTCTCGAACCGATCATCGCCCAGGCTGGTCCGCGCCACGATGTCCGCGCGACGCCGGTGACTCCGCGGCCCTCCGAGCGCGTCCACGAATCGAGCCCCAGGCCAGCGTCCGGCGTGTTCGAGAGGGCCCAGTACGCGATGCCCGGCGAACCCCGTCTGCTGTTTCGCGGAGTCGTCGTCGAGAAACCCCAGGCACTCGTAGGCACTCCCGGCGGCGGCAAGCGAGGGAAGCCACTCGATCACGTCGCTCGCGGTTCCGCTCGCCCCGAGGATCACCAGCTGTTTCACGTGGCGGCCCAGCGTAGAGCCGCGCCCAGCCGCTCGGCCACACGCTCAACCTCCGCCCGCCCCACGCCGCCGTGCATGGGGAGGGCCAGAGCCCGCCGGGCTACGTCATCGGTGATGGGGAACTCGCCGGGCCGGTGGCCGCCACGCGCCCGACACCACGTCGTCAAGGGCAGATGATGAGTGCCGATGTTGGTCTCTATCCCCCTGGTCTGGAGGCGCGCGATCAGGGCGGCGCGGCGATCGGCCAGGACCGCGGGAAGGAGCACGACGTACGCCTGGTAGGTGTGTGATTCCGGCGTCAGGGCACCGGGCAGCACCACTCCGAGTCCGGTGAGCGCCTGGGCGTACCAGCCCGCAATTTCTCGGCGGCGAGCCAGCAGCCGGTCGAGCCTGGCCATCTGGGTCACACCCATGGCGCCCTGGAAGTCCGTGAGTCGTAGGTTGAAGCCCGGGAGAATGAAGTCCGGCGACGGCGTATCGGGATCCTGACCGTGGTTGCGAAGCGCCCGGGCCTTGCGCGCCAGCGCCGCGTCCGAAGTGGTGATCATCCCTCCTTCGCCCGTGGTGATCACCTTGCGCGGGTGGAAGCTGAAGCAGCCCTCCACGCCCCAGCTTCCGGCAGGGCGGCCTTCCAAGACGGCCCCCAGCGCGCAGGCCGCATCTTCGACCAGGGGAACGCCGTGCGGCTCCGCCGCGCGGAGCAGGCCAGGAAGATCCGCCAGGCCGCCAAACGTGTGAACCGGGATCACCGCCTTCACGCGCCGGTTTTCCGCCAGGGTTGCCGCCAGGCGAGCAGGATTCATTGCCCAGGTGACCGGCTCGATATCGACGAAGAGCGGCTCAGCGCCGCACAACGCCACGACGTTGGCAGTGGCGGGCCAGGAGTAGGCGGCCACGGCTACCGCGTCGCCCGGTCCCACGTCGAGCGCGAGCAGCGCCAGGTGAAGCGCAGAGGTGCAGTTGGCCACCGCGACCGCGTGCTCCGTGCCGGCGCGCGCCGCCACCCGACGCTCGAATTCCGCGACCCGTGACCCTTGTACCAGCCAGCCCGTCCGCAAGACTTCCGCTACGGCCCGGCAGTCGGAGTCGTCTATGTCCGGCCGCGCGAGCCGGATTACATCGCCAGACGGCTCTGGTACCATTCGATGGTTCGGAGCAGCCCCTGCTCGAGATCCACCTGTGCCTCGAAGCCGAGCAACTGGTGGGCTTTGTCGACGTTGGGGATGCGGAGCTCGACTTCCGTTTGGACCCACGGCACGAACACGATATGCGAGCGTGAACCGGTGAGGCGCACCACCTCTCGCGCCAACTGGTAAATGGTGAGCACGCTCCGGGGATTGCCGATGTTGAACGTGTGGCCAATGGCCTCGGGGCGGCTGAGTGCGGCCAGCACGCCGTCAACCATGTCGTCCACGTAGCACCAGGCGCGGATCTGGCTGCCGTCGTTGTGAATCGTGAGGTCTTCGCCCTTGAGGGCCTGAACGATGAAGCGGTGGATCGCGCCTTCGCCGACCTGCCCGGGACCGTAGACGTTGAACGGGCGCACCGTCACGGCGGGCACGCCGTGGGCCTTGTGATAGCTATATGCCAGGTGCTCGGCGGCGAGCTTGCTAACGGCATACGTCCAACGTGCCTCTCCCACGGCGCCCATACTGGTAGCGTCGCCTTCGCTCGCCTTATAGGAATACGGCCCAAAGACCTCGCTGGTCGAGAAATCCACGAACCGCTCCAGGCCCGGGACCTGCCGCGCGGCTTCGAGAGCGTGGTAGGTACCGATAATGTTCACCTTCATCGTTTCTACCGGTAGCCGCAGTACCGTGTCCACGCCCGCAATACCGGCGAGGTGCACCACCAGTTGGCAGCCCGCCGCGGCGGCCGCAAGGGCCGAGGCGTCGAGAACGTCCCCTTTGATCGAGCAGAGGTTCCGGTGAGACTCGAGGTCCGGGTCGGCCGGCGAATTGCGCCACCCACTGTCGAAGATCACCAATTGGTTGTGGTCCACCAACCGGGACGCGAGGCGACTCCCGATGAACCCCGCCCCGCCCGTCAGAAGGACTCGCCTGCCACGAATCATGAATTCGCCGTGAGGGGAAAGGGTGGCTAAATATACCCCATGCTTCCCTCGGCGCCCCGGAGCGCGGTGGCGGCCATGGTGCTTGGCGCGACCGCCCTGGCGTTCGCCATCTACACGCCGTGGGTCGGGCGTCCGTTCAACATCCTCGATTTCTCCGAGTTTTTGCCCTTGCTTCGGCGCGAGCACAGTCTGTTCGCGCGGTTTTTCGCGCTGGTGGACTACTACGTGAATCAGCATGGGCGGTTGAACATCGTCAGCTATGCGGCACTCGCTGTGAAATGGACGCTGCTGGGCGAGACGCCCATGCTTTGGTACTGGCTCCGATTCCTGCAAATGGGCTTGCTGGTCGGCGGGGTCTACCTCCTTGCCCGGCGGCTGGGCGCGAGCTGGATCGGGGCGGCCGCGGGTGCGTCGCTGTTTGTGTGCTCCCGTGCGGCGCAGGAAGCCTGGGTTCGGGTCACCATGGGGGAGCCGCTCGGCCTCGGCCTCATGCTGGCCGGCGCTCTCGTGATCACGGATCGCCGGTTGGCGTCACGATCACCCGCCGGGACCGCAATTACGGCGGCCGCCCTGGTAGCGTCGGCGATCCTCGCGAAGGAAATGCTGGTTGCGTGGGTCCCGGCGCTTCTCGTCCTCGGCGCGTGTTACCGGGAGCGTGGACTGCTGGCGTCGCCACGGTGGACGCCGCAGGTCCGGCGTGTTGTCGTGGCGGTGGGAGTCGCCACGCTCCTGTCGAGTGTCGCTGTGCTGTTTGCCGCCTCCATGCGAAGCAGCGATGGGTTCACGGCGTCATATCAAATGGAAGGCCTCACGTTGCGGCGGTTCGCCGAGTACTGGAACCGGATGATCATTCCCGAGAACACGTCCGGCCGGTTCTCCTGGTGGTTGCAGCGGCCCAATCTCCTGTTCGCGGTAACCGGCATTTCCGGGCTCGCATTGGCCTTTCGCAGGCCGGAGGATCGGCAGCACGCCGGGCTGGTGACCGCGGTGGGAGTCGGGCTTCCAACGGTCGGCGCCTTGCTCTACCTGCCGTGGCCCTATTTCAACTCGTTCTACGCGGTCCCCTTCTTGGTAGGACCTTCCCTCCTGCTCGCGACCGCCGTCACCGCCGCTGGGCGGTACGCGCCGCGCGTTCGCTGGGCGGTGTACGCGGGCGCGACCGGCGTCGCGCTGCTGGTCGCCATGGCGTCAGCCTACATGTCCAGGGTGACCATCGCACACCAGCAGGTGAATGGTGATCTCGTCCATCTGCTCCCCCGGTTTGCGTCGGTAGACTCGATTCTCGTGGCGCAGCCGTTCCCCGCGCAGCAGAAATGGCAAGGCTGGGGGCCCACGCTGGTGCGGTACGCGGTGAGCGTGGGTGCCGCCTCGCGGCTGCCACCCGCCGTGGATATCTCCTGCCGGGAGGTTCCCCGCTTGCTCCAGGGCCACCGGGGGAACACCCTTATTCTCTCGTACTCCTTCTACTGTGGGAGCGTGGCGGATGCTTCGCTGCGACTCCGCCGGTCGTTCACCTATCTGGACTACGGGACGCTTGCCGTGGGGACGGACTCCGCGGGGGCGGATCTAATCGCGCCGTGACGCGAGACAACTCGGGAATGAACATCACGCGCTGGGTCTGGGCCGCGATCGCCGTCCTGCTCGTGGTGGTGCCTGGTTTGCCGCTGCCCGCGTGGCTCAACGGTCCCGACGCCGGACCGATCTGGGCGGCGAACCTGGTCTCCTGGGGGATCGGCGCGCTGGTCGTGGTGGTCGGCGGCCTCCTGGCCGGCCGGCTCGCTACCCGCCTGCGGATACCGTCGCTTCCCTCGCTGTCCCCCTGGGCGCTGGTTATAGCAATGGCCGGTGCCTTCGCGCTGCTGACCGCGCTGTGTGCGGATCTGGTATTTGCCCGGAACCCGCATCTGGTGGATGAAATGGCGCAGCTCCTCCATGCCCGGGCATTCGCGGCCGGTAAGCTCGCACTGCCTCGACCCGAGCCACCGGAGTTCTTCCTCATCACCCATACCGGGATCACTGAGGCTGGTTGGGTTTCTCAATACCCGCCGGGCCATATCGTCCTTCTCGCCGTGGGCCTGCTGCTCGGCGGGGCGTGGCTGATCAATCCGTTACTCGGCGGGATCTCGGTGATACTGGTGTTCCTTTTCGCGCGAGGGCTGTACGACAGCCGCACGGGAATCACCGCCGCGCTGCTCTACGCCGGCTCCGCCTGGACCCTGTTCACGTCGGCCACGTACATGAATCACGTCAGTGCCGGCGCATATGCTCTGGGTGCGTGGGCTGCCGTCTGGGCCACACCCCGTCCGAATTACCGGCATTGGCTCGCCGCCGGCCTGTTGCTCGCCGCCTGCGCCGCGACCCGGCCGCTGGATGCGCTCGCCGCCGGTCTTCCGGTAGCGCTCAGACTGCTCGGCACCGGGCGCGTCACGGGGGCCGCTTGGATCGCACTCGGCGCCGCCCCTGTGGCGGTGACCTGGGGGTATATCAACGCGCGACTCTACGGTAGTCCCTTCACGCTGGGATACACCGCGGTCTATGGACCGGAACACGGCTTGGGCTTCCATACCGATCCATGGGGCCTGGTGTACACTCCGCAAACCGCGCTGAGCAACATGGGCGCGGCGCTGAGACGGCTTCATATCTACGCCTATGAGTGGCCGATCCCCGCGCTCCTTCCGCTGGCCGTGTGGGCGCTGTTCGCCCGCCGAAAGACTCACGGCGACCTGGCCATCGGAATCACATTTCTGGCGGTTCCCCTGCTGTACTTCTTCTACTGGCACTCCGGTTACTACCTGGGGCCGCGGCTTTACTTCCTGCTTGCTCCTCTCATTGCAATCGGCAGTGCGCGAGCGTGGTGGTGGGCCTGGGATCACGCCCACGCCATCACAATCCCGGTCGCTGGGGGCCCTGCGGCCGTGCCATCAAGGTTCATTCGCTGGGATGTCGCGCTGGCAAGCACCGCTGTTTTCGTCCTCCTGTGGGGCTGGATCAGCCTCTTGCCCAGGCGGTGGGAGGTTTATCGCGAAGGCCTCCGGAGTCTGAAACACCATCCCGAGGTGCAGCTCCAGGCCGCCGGTGTTCGCCAGGCCCTGATCATCATTCCGGAGAGCTGGGGGAGCAGGATTGGTGTGATGCTCTGGGGGATGAGTGTGCCGCCCGGACTGGTGGAGCGAGCCTATCGGAGACTGGACGCCTGCGACCTCCACCTCTTCACCGTGCGTGCGCGGCGCCAGGGGTCTTCGGCACGCTTGCTGGTCGATAGTCTCGAATCCATGGTAAGCCGGGCCGGGGAGCCTCCTCCCCTGGTCACCCGGTGGCCCGACCCCACTCTCAGGCTGCAGGCGAGGGAGAGCATTCCCACGGACTGCGCCATCGAGCTGAGTCGGGATCTCCAGGGATTCACGCTCTACGGCAATCACGCCTGGCGCAACAGCCTGAATAGGGATCGTGGACTGGTGTTTGCCCGCGACCTTTACCAGCGCAATGCCGAGCTGTTCGAGCGTTATCATGGTTGGGAGGTTTGGCGCTACGGGCCGGCACCCGGGTCGGGGAATGAAGATCCGGTGCTGACCCCGGTAAACCCTCGGGCGGAGGACGGGAGCCGGTGAATTCCCGAGGGATGGACGCGCTTGACCTGACAGGCTTCACGCTGCACGGCCAGTTGGTGTGGCGCAATGCCGGTGAACCCGGACCAGGGCCGGGTGTTCGCCCGCGAGCTCTACCAACGGAACGGCCCGACGCCCCACCAGCTCCGTGACGGTCAACCATTCCGACCGGTCGGTGTTGGTCGTGGCCATGCTGGTGGCCGCGGGGGCTTATGCCGTCACCGCAGGCTATCAGTTCGTCTACGACGACGTGCACATCATCCAGAACAAAACGTTGCTCCATTCTCTGGCCAACTGGCGGCAGATTCTCACCACGACGTGGTGGGGCTACGCTTTGTACCGCCCGGTCACAGAGCTGACGTTCGCGCTCGACTGGGCAGTGAGCGGGGGAGACCCCCGCTGGTTTCACGTGGTCAACGTGGTGCTTCACGCGGTCACCTCGGGGTTGGTCTTCCTGCTGGCACGCACGGGGTTGGGTACGTTGGGGGCGGGGGCCGCGGCGTTGGCGTTCGCGGTGCATCCTGTACACGTGGAGGCGGTCGCCAACGTGGTCGGGCGGGCGGAAGTGCTGGCGGCCTGTTGCGCGCTGGCCGCGGTGCTTGCCTACCGTGCCGACGGCGCCCTGGCACGCAGGGGAAAGGGTGGCCTCCTACGCCTGGCCACGTCCTTTGGCGCCCTGGCGGCGCTGGGCCTCGCGCTCGGCGCCAAGGAAACGGCGTTCGCCGTTCCCGGCTTGTTCCTGCTCAGCGATTGGCTCGACGCCGGCGCCCACGACGAGCGCGCCGGCCTCACCTGGCGGCGCCACGCCATGCTGTGGATCGCCGCCGTCGCGCTGAGCCTGGAATGGCTCTGGCTTCGCGCGGGCGTGGTTGGCGACCTGGCGGGCGATCACGCCGCCCCCGGCCTCGAGGGCGAAGGGCTGCCCGCGCGCGTCCTGGTGATGGCCCCTGTCGTCTTGGAGTGGGTCAGGCTCCTCTGGGCGCCTGTCCGGCTCTCGGCGGATTACTCCCCGGACTTCTTCCCGGCCGATGCCACCCTGACGCCACGGGGCGTCGTTGGGCTGGTCACCTTGGTCACGCTCTGCTGGCTTGGGTTCCGAGCCCGGCGGCGCGCGCCCATGATCACCCTCGGGTTGGCCTGGATGGGAGGCACGCTGCTCATCGTGTCAAACCTGGTGGTCCCAACGGGCGTGCTGCTGGCGGAACGCACCCTGTATCTACCGTCCGTCGGGGCCGCGCTGGCGTTCGGTTGGCTGGTGGCGTGGACCGAAGCAAGCTGGCGCCGGGTCGGCGTGGCGGTCGCGACCATCGCGGTGGCGGCGGGCCTGGTCCGGACCGCCACGCGTCTGCCGATCTGGACGGACAACAATCACTTCTTTCCTCAGCTGGTGCGCGACGCCCCTGGTTCCTACAAGAGCTACCTGGTGGCCGGTGCGCTGTCCTATGATGCGGGGGACCGGCCCCGCGGCGAAGCGCTCATACGTCGGGCACTGACGGTTTACTCCCTGCACCCACAAGTGTGGGAAACGCTGGCCTACCGCCTGGAGGAGGACCGGCGCTGGGACGAGGCCGCGCGCCACTTCAGGGCGGCGTTCCTGCTGGATTCCATGCGGCTGGAGGCCGGCGCCCGCGCCGTGGTCAGTTTCCTCCGCGCAGCGATGGTGGACAGCGCGGAGGCGGTCGCCCGGCGCATGGAGACGGTAAGCCCCGGGGACTACCGCTACCAGGCGGCCCGAGCCGAGATCGCGGCGGCCAAGGCTCGTCCCCTTGAGGCCATGACCTGGCGACGCCGGGTGGCGTGGCAGCACCCCGGGGCGTGGCAGTCCTGGTACTTGACGGCGGACGCCGCGGCCCGCGCTGGCTTCTGCTGGGAGGCACAACGATCTCTGGCGCGCACCCGGGTGCTGCAGCCACCGGACCGCGCTTTGGAGACCCTGGCGAACCGGGTGCGCGATGCCGGGTGCGCGACCTGACCGGCGCCATATGAGCCGTGCCCCGGGGCCGAGCGTCGTGGCGCTGGTGGTGTTCGGCGTGGCCCTCTGGGCCCAGTCGGATGCGCTGGTCGGCGTGTTCTATGACGACGGAATCTACGTGGTTGGCGCCAAGGCGCTCGCCACGGGAGCGGGCTACGGAAACATCCATCTGCCGGACCCTCTCCCGATTGTGCATTACCCGTTTCTCTATCCTGCCGCGCTGAGCCTGCTCTGGCGCGTCTGGCCGGTGTTCCCCCAGAACGTCGCCTTGTTTGAGCTCTTTGACGCGACGGCCCTTGCCGCTGCGGCTTGGGTGGTGACGGCGCACGCTCGGCGGCTGGGCGTTTCAGGCTGGGTTGCCTGCGCCGCCACGGTGCTGGGATTTACCGCGTTTCCGGTGCTGACCATTGTCGGCCTGCGGCTCTCCGAACCGCTCTTCCTTTTCCTCGCCGCCGGCGCGGTTGCCGTGGCGGACGGGGACCGAAACCGAGCCCGTGATGCCGTTTTCGCCGGGGCCCTCGCTGGTCTGGCCACCCTCACCCGCAGCATCGGGGTCGCATTCATGGCCGGCGTGGTGGCGGCGGTATTCCTGCGCGGTGGGCCCCGCCGGGCGATGCTGGCGGGCGCGGTGGCGGTGGCGGTGGTGCTTCCCTGGACCGTTTGGGTCACCCTGCACGGGCAGCCCGCCGACCCCGCGCTTCAGGCTAACTACGGCACCTACCTCAGCGAAGCCCGTGAGGCGGGGTTGGCCGCGATGATCGAAGGGTTGGACCTGCGTGCCCTTGGAGCGCTGGGCGGGTTGGCGCTTCCAAGGCTGCCGGGGCCGCTGTGGTACGGGGCGGGGACGCTGCTGCTGGTGGGTCTTGGCACGGGCGCCGTGACCACCTTCCGCCGAGCGCCGGCCCTCATCGTGGGGCTGGGCCTTTACGTGCTGATTGTTTCCCTCTGGCCGTACCCTCCTCATCGGTTCATGTGGATCACCTTGCCCTGGGTCGCGTTGCTCCTCGCGACCGGGTGTCGGGTCGCGTGGGGCTGGGGCAGCGTCGGGCGGGCGGCGGTGATCGTGGCGATCGCGTTGTTGGTGTGGGGATTCGGGCGGCGCCAGGTCGTCTCGCTCACTCAGCGCGGATTCGCCGTGACCGCCGAGGGGATCAGTCAGTCGCTCCGCGTTCTGGTTGGGTCCATCCGCGTTGAAACACCCCCGGGGGCGATCATCGCCGTGGAAGACGAGGCCCTGGTCCACCTGTACACCGGCCGCACCACCGTCCCCAGCTACGTGTTCCGCTGGCGCGGTCGCGGAACCGAGCCGCTCGACGCGGAAGCCGCGGCGGCGTTTTTTTGCCGGGCGCGCGTGACCCACGTGGCGCTCACCGGCCCGGCCGCCCAAACGGCGCCCCCGGTGGCCCGGCTGCTGGCCAGGCCGGACTCTACCCTGGTGCCTGTGTTCCAGGTAACGGGCGGGGCCTCGCTCCACGCGTTCCGATGCCCGGCCTGAGCTCCCGCAAGGCTGTCCTGATGGTCGGCCTCGCCGCCGGCCTGGTGTACGCCGGGACGCTGGGGAACGAATGGGCTCTGGATGACCATCCCGTCATTGAACGCAACGCGGCCGCGCATTCGGTGGCCGCCGCGCTCGACGCGGCGTTCTCCCCCTACTGGCCACCGGAGCGGGATCTCTCGGCCGGACTGTACCGCCCCTTCACCGTTCTCACCTTTGCGCTGGATTGGGCTGTCTCGGGGGGCCGGCCGTGGTGGTTCCATCTGGTGAACGTGCTGCTCCATGCGGGATCATCGGCGCTGGTCGTGCTAGTCGCGGGTCGCTGGCTGCCTCCCCTGGGGGCCGGGGTCGCCGGGCTCGCATTCGCCTTGCACCCGGTGCATGTGGAGGCCGTCGCCAACGTGGTGGGAAGGGCCGAGATGCTGGCCGCGATGGGGCTGCTGCTCGCGGTGCTCGCGGCGCGCCGGTACCGGCACGACCCACATTCAGGGACCTGGCGCTGGTTGGCGGCGACGGCCGGAGCGGTTGCGGTGGCGCAGTTTTCCAAGGAGCACGCCGTCGTCGCCATCGCGCTGCTGGGTCTGGATCATCTACTGGACCCTGAGCCGGCGCGGCGTCCCACCGCCGGCTTGTACGTCGCGGTGGCCGCCGTGACCCTGGCGTTTCTCCAACTCTGGGTGGCGGTGAGCGGCGATCTGGTTGCCAGTGCAGCAGTCGTGCCCCTTGCCGGGCGCGCCGCGGGGCAACGCCTCGCCGCCGTGCTGCCGGTGCAGCTTGAGGTGCTGCGCCTGCTGGTCTGGCCGTGGGACCTGGTGGCTGAATATGGTCCCCAGACGGTCCCGGTCCGGTACGTCTGGACCCCGATCGCCTTCCTCGGCGCATTGGTGAGCGCGGCGGTGCTCGCCCTCGCGGTCGCCGTGCGGCGGCGGGTGCCGGCGGTTGCGTTCGGATTGCTCGCCGCGGCTGTGAGTTATGCCCCGACGTCCAACCTGTTCTTCGTCTCTGGAGTCATGCTTGCGGAACGAGCACTGTACCTCGCCGCCCTGGCTCCGGCGTTGGTCCTGGGTTGGGTGGCATGCGCCGCCCGCCCCCAGTGGTCCCGCCGGGCCGTCACCGGTGCGGGTCTGCTCTTGATGGTGGGATTCTGCGCGCGCACCGTGACGCGCGTGCCGTTCTGGCGCGATACGCGCACCGTGGTAATCGAGGGATTCATCCAGCACCCGGAGAGCTTCGCGGCGCACGTCCGCCTGGCGCAGGTACGGGAGCAAACCGGCGACGTGCAGGGTGCGGTGGCGCAATACTTGGCGGCGCTGGCGGTGTACGACGGCTACTCATTCGTCGCGGTCAGGGCCGCGCGACTGGCGCTGTCGAGCGGTCGCGCGACGCTGGCGGCGGAATTGGCGCGGTTCGCCCGGGAACGAGACCCCCACCATCCCCTGGTCGCGAGACTCCAGGCCGACGTTCATCTGCGGGCCGGCCTGCCGGACTCCGCAGTGGAGGCGACGCGGCAAGCCGTTGAGGCCCGGCCGGGCAGCATCACCGCACTGGAGGAGTACGTTGATGTCCTGCGTGCGGCCGGCGTGGCGGCATGGCGGCGTCACCTAGCCAGTGCCCGCCTGGAGTGGCGCCGCGGGCGCGCGGGCAGTGCGAGCTCCCACCTCGATAGCGCCGCCGCCCGCCTGCCGAGTGTCCCCGCCGCGTCCGGTGACTGCTGGGAGGTACGCGCCACCGCGACGCTGGCCGAGACGCTTCGTCCGGAGACGGCGGCGGCGGACCTTAGGTCCCTTGAGCAATCATGGATTCAGCTGTACGCAATGTGTCGCGTTACTGACACATTACTGTCGGTTTCGTCAACCTCCACGTGGATTGCAAAATGAGAGCCTGCGACTCCACTCCTCCGCGCGAAGTAGCCGAATTCGTTATGCCGTAACATGTTGATAGGATGAATCTTACGACCTTCGCCCGTGGCTGGGCATGGACGTTGCCTCTTAAGTGGCCGCCATCAGGCGGGCGACGGATCGATACTGGGGAACGCCTGTAGTCCACTACCACACCCGCGGGAGGAGTTAGCATGAATCGCAAGGGCTTCACGCTGATCGAGTTGCTCATCGTCGTGGTGATCATCGGCATCTTGGCGGCTATCGCCATTCCGAAGTTCGCCAACACGAAAGAGAAGGCCTACATCGCGTCGATGAAGGCCGATCTGCGCAACCTGATCAACGCCGAGGAAGCGTACTTCGCCGACAACACGACCTATGCGGCGGCGACCGGTTCGCTTCAGTACAACCAGTCTGCTGGCGTGACGGTGACACTGACCAGTTCGAGCGGCACGGGTTGGACGGCGACGTCCTACCACAACGGTACCACGGTGACCTGCTCCATCGCGGTCGGTGGTATGGCCACGGCCAACGAAGGCGAGCCGCTCTGCAGCTGAGCCGCTCAGCGTAGTGTGTAGGTGCACGTGAGGGGCGGCAGGGCCAGAGCCCTGCCGCCCCCATCCTTTAGGTTCAAACTGGCGCGGAGTGTTCGGTGAAACGGCACGCAGTGCGTCGGGCGGATGACGGCTTCACCCTCATCGAGCTGCTGATCGTGGTGGTCATCATCGGGATTCTGGCGTCCATCGCCATTCCGAAGTTCGCCAACACGAAGGAGAAGGCGTACATCGCTTCAATGAAGGCCGACCTCCGCAACCTGGTCAGCGCCCAGGAGGGGTACCTCGCGGACAACCTGACGTACGCGGGGGTCCTCACCGACCTGGACGTGAACGAATCCGCCGGGATCACGCTCACCATCACGTCGGGAACCCCGTCGTGGTGGGGCGCTACGGCCTGGCACAACGGGACGACAGTCACCTGCGCCATTTACTACGGCTCCTCGGCTACGCCGGTAGCGCCCGCCACTCAGGACGGTGTGCCGGGGTGTAACTGAGCCGCCGAAAGGCCGGGGGGACTGCTCGGGCGGCAGGGTGTCCTGTCGCCCGTTTTGCGTCCCACCCATCTTGGTAACGTGACAATGCGTTCCGTGCAGTCGTCGGCCGCGGCTCCACCACCGGTGCCGCGCGCGACCTTGAGGCGCGAGTTGCTGGCCAATCTCGGGCTGTTGGTGGCCGCAGCACTTTCCCTGGCGGTCGCGACCAGTCTCCTGTCGCAGGGCTTCGACTCGGGGTGGGCGCCGGTGGCGCTGGTGGCGCTCATTGCCGCCTACGTCGGCGTGGTGTTCCTGTTCGGGCGGTACCTGCTCGAGCGTTTGGTCCACCGGCCCATGAAGGCGCTCCGGGAGGCGGCGGAGGCACTGGCGGCCGGGGACTTGGCGCGCCGGGCCCCGGGGGCCGAGACGCAGGAGTTCAGCGAGCTGGCCGATCGGTTCAATCGGATGACGGACCGTTTGATTGACGCGCAGGGTCATCTGGTGCGCTCGGAGAAGCTGGCAACCGTGGGACGCTTCGCCGCCGGCGTGGCGCACGAGGTGGGCAATCCGCTGACCGCCCTCGGCAACTACCTGGAGCTGTTGCGTCGGGGGGGTGCCGATCCGGCCATGCTGGCCGGGGCGGACCAGGAGATCGAGCGGATCAGCCGCATCGTGCGCGGGTTGCTGGACTACGCCCGGCCATCCGATGATCCGCTGTCTCCGGTTGACCTGGTGGCCGTGGCGCGAGGCGCGCTGGCGTTGCTCACCCATCAGGGAGCGCTCCGGAACGTTGACGTGGTGGCGCACCTCGACGTGCCGGTCCCGCGCGTCATGGGCAGGGCTCACGCGCTGGAACAGGTGGCGGTCAACCTGTTATTGAACGCGGTGGACGCTGCGCCGTCCGGCCGCCTGGTAATCGGCGCGGAATCGTGGCACTACCAGCCGCGGCCCTCTCACGGCGGCCGGCGGACGGACAGTGGCGGCTCGACGAGGGCGAGCGCGGAAGAGCGTCGGTTGGTCGGCCCGCTCACACGCCGGCCGTGGCGCCGAGAGCTGGATCTCGGCGCGCCCGGAGCGCTCCTGTACGTAGCGGACTCAGGCCCGGGGGTCCCGCCGGAAGACCGCGAGCGGGTATTCGATCCCTTCTTCACCACGAAGGCACCCGGCAAAGGGACCGGGCTGGGGCTGGCGGTGGTCCAAAGCATCGTGGAGGAGTCCGGTGGAGTCGTCTGGGTGGAAGAGGCGAGAGAGGGGGGAGCGGCGTTCAAGGTCTTTCTTCCGGCAGGCCCGGACGTCGGCGGGCAATGAGAATCCTCATTCTGGACGACGACCCCGGCCTCCGCCAGTCCCTGGCCCTGATCCTGGAGGGCGACGGGTACCAGGTGGTCTCCGAGGGATCTCCCGGCCGGGCCCTGGAACGCGTCAAGCGCGAGAGCTTCGATCTGATCCTCTGCGATGTGCGCATGCCGGAAATGACGGGCACGGAGTTTCTGCGCCGCTTCCAGGCCCAGGGCGGGAGCGCCCTGGTCGTCATGATGAGCGCGTTCGGGGGGGACGACGACGCCATCGGGGCGATCAAGGCGGGAGCCTACGATTATCTGCCCAAACCGTTCCGGGCCGACGAGGTGCTGCTGACCCTGCGCAAGGCCGCCGAGCGCGAGCGGTTGAAATCGCAGGTAGCGCGGCTCCAGGCCGAGCTGGTCCGGTGGACCGAGCCGAGCCTGGTGGCCGTCTCCCCGGCCATGCGTCGCGTGGTGGAGCTGGCAGAGCGGGTGGCGCCGCACCGCACCACGGTCCTCATCACGGGCGAAAGCGGCACCGGGAAGGAAGTACTGGCCCGGGCCATCCATCGTATGAGCCCACGCAGCGGGGGGCCGTTCGTCGCGGTCAACTGTGCGGCCATCCCGGAGCAGCTCCTGGAGTCGGAACTCTTCGGACACGTACGTGGCGCGTTCACCGGCGCCACCGCGGACCGGGTCGGGCTGTTTGAGGAAGCCAATGAAGGCACCCTGCTCCTGGACGAGATCGGAGACCTGCCCGCATCCCTTCAGGTGAAGCTGTTGCGGGTGCTCCAGGAAGGGGAGATCCGCCGGGTCGGGGACACCGGTACCCGACGGGTGGACGCCCGGGTCCTGGCGGCGACCGCGCGGGACCTGGAGGCGGACGTGTCCGCCGGCCGGTTTCGCGAGGACCTGTTCTACCGGCTCAACGTGGTGCGGCTCCACGTGCCGCCGCTCCGGGATCGCCCGGAAGATGTCGAGCCCCTGGCGGGTGTGCTGGTAGGACGGGCCGCCGAGCGATCGGGGAAGCGCGCCGAGCTGACGACTGGTGCCTTGGAAGCCGTGCGGCGGCGCCCCTGGCGCGGGAACGTGCGGGAGTTGGAGAACGCCATTGAGCGGGCGGTGGTGTTGTCACCGGACGGGCAAATCAGGCCGGACGCCTT
Organism: Gemmatimonadales bacterium; assembly: GCA_036393515.1. Lineage (GTDB taxonomy): Bacteria > Gemmatimonadota > Gemmatimonadetes > Gemmatimonadales > GWC2-71-9 > JACQHC01. The sequence continues at coordinate 27,539 of DASWGV010000124.1, forward strand.
TCAGGGCCAGGATCGGCGAGGGGCGGGCGTCACTGATCCGGAGGCCGGATTATCCGCGGGTCGGTTGTGCGATGCCGTTGAAGCAGCCGAGCGCCGGGCCATCCTGAATGCGCTGGCGGCCACCGGAGGCAACCGCAACCAGGCCGCGGCCGTGTTGGGCGTCTCCAGGAGAGCCCTGTTCTACAAGCTCAAGCAGCTGAACCTTGAATAGGTGCAAGAAAATGCACTAGTGCAAGACATTGCACCGACTGAAGCTATGGCTCTGGAGCATAAGCTGTGTGCTACCAGATGATTGCACTCAGGCACGGGGCTTGACCATGACTAATGGCAAGGGATCGCTAAAAATGACCGCACGGGGCTTTACACTGTTGGAGTTGATCATCGTCATCGTGATCATGGGGGCGATGGCGGGCCTGGCGTTCCCTCGCATCGGGGACGCGGTGACGCAGCAGAGCGTTCGGTCCGCGCGGGCCGGCATGATCAGCTTTGTGGCCAAGGCGCGCGGGACGGCGATCCAGCGGGGCTCCACCGTCCGTCTCATCGTGTCGAGCAACCGGGTCTTCGTTCAGGCCGCCCATCCGGTCACCAACGCGCTGCAAACGGTAGGTGTGATGGAGGACTTCAACGCGCGCTGGGGTGTCACGGTGGATCCGACTAACGATACTCTGGTGTACGACGCCCGCGGGATCGGCCTGGAAGCTAGTGAGACGGTGTATACGGTGAGCCGTGGCGCCTTTGCCTCGAGAATCGTGATCTCTGTTGTGGGGAGAGTGATCCAGTGACCGACCAGCGCGGCTTCACCATCGTCGAGGTCATCATCGCCATCATTATCCTGTCGGTGGGACTCCTGGCCCTGGCCTCATCGGCCGCGGTGGCCACGCGGATGATCGCGCAAGGGCAGCGTTACAGCGAGGCCAGTGCTATGGCGAGCGAGCGCTTTGAGCTCTTGCGGAGCGTCCCGTGCGACAGCCTCGCCAACGGGTCCGCCACGGCCGACCAGTTTACCGTTGCCTGGCGGGTGACGGCGACGGCCAGCGGCCGGGCCATGTTGGCGGACGTGGCGGTGACTTCCCCCACGGGACGCTCCAACCGTACCGACTCCTTCAGGACGGTGATCCTGTGCTGAGGGAGATCCGAGGCGGTTTTACGCTGGTCGAGCTCCTTTTGTCCCTGGTGCTGATGGGGATTGTTTCGGCCGCCATCTATCAGATGCTGGCCAACAACCAGCGGGTATACCGCCAGCAGACCCAGCGGGTCCAGCTGAACGACAACCTCCGGTCCGCCGTGGCGGTGCTCCCCGCGGAATTCCGCGAGCTGAACGCCAGCGATCCGGCCGGCAGCGATATCATTGCCATGGGTGACTCCGCCATCACGTACAAAGTGATGCGCAACCTGTACTTCGTGTGCGCCCAGGCCACCGGCAACACGGTCTACCTGGACACCGCGGTCATCGGCCTGCGGGCCCTGGATACCGATCTGGATTCCGTCCTGATCTTCGCGGACAGCGCCACGAACTCCACCACGGACGATCGCTGGATCCATGCCAACGTCTCCGCGGTCGCCGCCGGCAACAATTGCCCGCTGGGGGCGCCCAGTCTGCGGCTCACCATCTCCGCGAACATTGATGCCCAGGACAGTGTGCTGGCCGGTAGTCCGGTGCGGGCGTTCGAAGTGGTTGAGGCGCGGAGCTACAGCGACGCCAGCGGCGTGCTGTGGCTGGGCGGGCGGCGATGGAGCAAGAGTGCGAATTGGAGTACGCTCCAGCCGCTGGTCGGGCCGCTGGAAGGCCGGGGCTTGAGGTTCGCCTACTACAACCGGTTCGGCGCCGTCACCACCGACCGTGCCGAGGTCGCGAGAATTGCCATCACGGTGAAGTCGCGCACCACGGAGCCGGTGCAGCTCTCAGGCGGCGGCATTGGCTATGTGGTGGACAGCATGGTGACGCAGGTCGCCCTGCGGAACAACCGGTAGTTTGCTCACAGCTTCTTCCAAGGACGGAATATGAACGGGATTTCCAACCAACGTGGCATCGCCTTGCCGCTGGCCATCTTCGCCCTCGTGGTGGTGGGTGGTCTCGTGGCCGGGGCGATGTTCGTGGGCACCCAGGAGCAGCGGATCGGTCAGAACACGCTCCGTCTCCAGCAAGCCTTCACCTCGGGGGAAGGCGTCACGGAAGAGGTGGTCGCCACCTGGAACTCCGGCGTCTACAACACCATGGCGGTCGGCGCCAAGGCCAGCCTCACAGGCACCGCCCCGGACGGGAACGGCTGGTACCGTTCCGAGATCAAGCGACTGAGCCAAATGTTGTATCTGGTGCAGACCCAGGGGTTCAGCAAGGACTCCACCTCGCGGCAGCGGGTGGGGGCCCTTCTGAAGCTCCGGCCCCTCACCATCCCGTTCAACGCGGCGCTCAAGACGCAGGGCTCGGCCAAGATCGGCGGCTCCTCGTACATCAATGGCGACGACACGCCGCCCACCGGCTGGACCGGCTGCGGGCCGGCTCTGCCGAGTGTGGCGGGCATCCGGCTGCCGGAGGGCGACAGCCTCTCCTTCTCAGGGTGTAAGAGTGGCGACTGCATCAATGGCGACCCGGATGTGCTCGAGGACCCGACCATTAACGACTCGACGCTGACCACGTTCGGCGAGCTCAACTTTGACGAGCTGAAGCAGTTCGCCACCAAGATCGTCACGCCGACGGGGACCTTGAAGATCGAGCCGGTTACCACGGTGGCGCCGCCGATTACGTGCTCCACGGGCGTCGCCACGAACTGGGGCGATCCCATCACGCCGCTGTCCCCCTGTTACAACTACTTCCCCATCATCTGGGTGGAGGGGAACGTCAGCATCAATCAGGACCGGGGGCAGGGAGTCCTGATCGTGAACGGCGACCTGGACGTGCAGGGAGGGTTCGAGTTCTACGGGCCGGTCCTAGTCCGGGGAACCATCAACACGCAGGGCACCGGGGGACATTTCAACGGTGGCGTGATTGCCGCCAACGTGAACCTGGATCAGAGCGTGGTGCTGGGCGATGCCGTGATCAACTACTCCAGTTGCGCGTTAGCCAAGGCTCTCACGGCCTCGGCTACCGCGGCTGTCATGCGGGAGCGAAGCTGGGTGAATCTGTACTGACGCTTTGCTGATTTCGGTCGCTACGTCGCGACCGGGTGCGCCGGGCCGGGGACTCCCCCGACCCGGCGCGCGTGTTTTTGGACCGCGCGGCGTAGGGACGGTTACCAGCGTGGTCGCTCGCCGTGGTACGCTACCAGGTGTGATCGCACCCGAAGGTGACACGTGCGCGGCGTGACCCTGCCGGAGGTCCTGGTGGCCCTGGTGGTCCTGGCGGTTGGCCTGATCGGGCTCGCCTCGGCCGCCACGTCGGCCAGCCGGCTGGCGGTCCGCGGGCGCTGGGACGCGGAGGCCGCCGCGCTGGCCGCTCGCCGCATCGAGGTCCTCCGCCGCCAGGGCTGCCGCGGGGCGTCCTCTGGCGAGGAGTCGGTCGGCCCCCTCGCGGTGGCCTGGGCGCTGGGCGGTGGGGCCGACGCCCGATACCTCCGGGTGTACGTCAGCATCACTCGCAGCGCGGCCCTCGGGGGTGGGGTCACCGCCTTCGCCGACGTGATCCCATGCTGAGAGCCCGCCGCGGGTTTACCCTGGCCGAGCTTGCCGTGGCCCTGTCGCTGTTCGGCGTGTTCGCCGGCGCGGTGGTCCGCCTGCTGGTGACCTTCCAGCGCCAGTACGTCCGCCAGGCGGAGCGAGCTGAACTTCAGACCACCCTGCGGATGGCCGCGGGCCTGCTGGTCCAGGACCTTCGGGAGCTCGACGCCACGGACCCGGCTGGCAGTGACCTGCTCGAAGCCGGGGACTCTTCGATCACCTACAAGGCCATGCGCGGCCTGTACATCACGTGCGTCACGTCCCGGGCCCCGGCGATCTACCTCGACACCGTTTTCATGGGTCTCCGCGGGGTTGACGCGGAGTATGATTCGGTCCTGGTCTTTGCCGGCTCGGCCGCGCCGCCTCCGAATGATGACCGCTGGATCCACGGCGACGTCGCGTCGGTGTCTCGAGGCTCAGACTGCCCGGGCGCCCGCCCCAGCGTGCGTCTCGGTCTAGAGCTCGCTGCCGCGGTGGAAAGCTTGCCCGCCGGCAGTCCGGTGCGGCTCTTTGAAATCGTGCAGTGGCGGGCCTATCGAGATGCCGCCGGCGACACCTGGCTGGGCCAGCGACGGCGCCAGAAGGCGAGTGGCTGGAGCGCGATTCAACCGGTCGCGGGTCCCCTGGAGCCCCGGGGTCTCCGATTCGCGTACTACCCCGGCGACATCGCCCCGGCCGAACTCGAGGGGCCCGGCGTCAGCGGGTTGGGCGTGACCATTGTGGGACGATCAACCCGGGTGCTCCCCTTGGCGCCCGGTCGCGTGGGTTTTCTGACCGACAGCGTGATGGCGGACGTCTCCTTCCGGAGTAATCGGCGGTGAGGCGGACCGTCGCGATCGGGCAATCTCCACCGGGTAAGCAAGGGGAGCTTGGGGTCGCGCTGCTCCTGGCGATGTTTGCTCTGGTGATCCTTGGTGGGCTGGCCGCTGCCGCGTTTCTAGTGGCGGGACAGCAACGGCTGCTGGGCAGAAACATGTTGCGTCAGACGCAGGCCTTTACGGTGGCGGAAACGGCGGCGGAAGAGGTGGCCCTGGAATGGAGCGGGGGTTGGTACGCCGACCTTCCCGTGGCGGGACAGGCTACGGCGAGCGGCGCGGGCTATAGCGGCTGGTATCGCCGCACGGTGGTACGGCTGAGCCCCACGTCCTTCATGGTCAAGGCGGAGGGCTTCAGCCCCGACTGGACGTCGCGGCAGCACGTCGGCTTGCTGCTGACGTCGCAGCAGCTTCCCGTGACCATCGGTGCCGCCTTCACGACCCGCGGCCCGGTGGCATTGGGCGCTGGAACGGTGATTGACGGCGCTGACTCTGCCCCCGGGGCGTGGACCGACTGTCCGGTGCCCGGCCCGCCCTTGCCGGCCGTGCGCAGCCCGAGCCCGGAGGAGATCAGTTACGTCGGGTGTGACAGCGGAGACTGCCTCAGGGGTATGCCGCCGGTACTGGTGGATCCCACGCTGGCCGGCACCCCATTCCCCATCGCCGGCGACCTTCCCTTTGACTCCCTCCGGGCCTTGGCGGATCGGCGGCTGCCGGGCGGGGACCTTCGAGTGGAGCCGACCACGACCGGCGGCCTGTGCAATACCGCCGATGCCTACAACTGGGGTGACCCCGAGTCGCCGGCCGGTCCCTGCGGGCGCCACTTCCCGGTTGTCTGGATTGAGGGGGACGTCGTCATCTACGGGGACCGCGGACAGGGGGTCCTCCTGGTAAACGGCAATCTGACTCTGCGTGGGGGCTTCAGCTATTTCGGCCCCGTGCTTGTGGCCGGGACCTTGGAGACGGATGGGGCCGGTGGGCGGGTGGTGGGTGGAGTGGTGGCCGCGAACCAGACACTCGGTCGTTCCGCGTTCCTGGGGGGCGGGGGAATTACCTACTCAAGCTGCGCCATCTCTCGGGTCCTGGCCCAGTCCGCCAGGGTCAGGCCGCTATCAAGCAGAGGGTGGGTCGGTCTTTATTGAACCGCCCCAGCCTTACTCGCCTAACGCTGTAACTGCCGTCACACGAGGCACTTGTTCATGGTGGCTTAAAGTAGGTTGGAGCTTGACAAAAAAAGGGGTGCACGGTACTGTAGTCTGCCGCTCACCCCTCTATCTTCTTTAACTGTAGGCAGATATGGCGCTTTTTGGGCTCGGCGGTTCAAAAACGACGGTCGGACTCGACATTGGAAGCGGGCTGATCAAGCTCGCGGCCATCGAGCATGACAAGGGCGAAGCCGTTCTCAAGAAGGTGGCGATCGCGCCTGTGCTGGCGGACGCCATTGTTGAGGGTGAGATCATGGACCCCGGGGTGGTGGCGGACGCCATTCGGGGCCTCCTGCAAACGGCTGGGATTAAGCAGAAGAAGGTGGTGGTCGCGGTGGGTGGGCGGGACGTGATCATCAAGAAAATCCCGGTAGACCGGATGAAGGAGAGCGAGGCGTTCGAGGTGGTCCGCTGGGAGGCGCAGCAGCACGTGCCGTTTGACATTGAAGGTGTGGCGCTGGATTTCCAGGTGCTGGACCCGGATGCCGAGGGTGTCCAGATGGACGTAATGCTGGTGGCCGCCAAGCGGGAGCTGGTGGAGAACCGGACGGCGCTGCTGTCGGAGGCCGGTCTCGACGCGGCCATCGTGGACGTAGACTCCTTTGCCTTGCACAATGCCTTCGAGGTCAACTATCCGGAAGCCATGCAGGGAACCATTGCCCTGATTCACATCGGGCATGAGGTCACCAACATCAACATTCTCCAGAATGGCGTGCCGGTGCTCACCCGGGATTTGAGCGTGGGCACGCGGCGGTTTCGCGAGGATTTGCAGCGGGAGAAGGGCATGGGGTCGGACGACGCGGACAGAACGTTGCAGGGGTTCGAGCGGACGGCGGAATTGGACCCGCACGTGGCGATGCGGGGTGAGGAGATCGCGGTTGGCGTGGAGCGGGCGGCGGCGTTCCTCCAGTCGGCGTCGCGGGAGGCCGGAACCATCGAACGGGCGTATTGCTCGGGCGGGGGGGCCAGAATCCCGGGGCTGGCGGACGTGCTCAGCAGCCGTCTGCGCATTCCGGTTGAAGTGGCGGATCCCATGAAGGGGATCCGGGTCGGGGAGGACGCGTTCGGAGCCCTGAACGTGGACGAGGTGGCGCCGTTGCTGATGCTGGCGATCGGCCTCGCCCTGCGGAAGACGAACTAGGGAGATCAGGCGCATGATTGAAATCAACCTGCGCCCCGGGCCCAGGAAGAAGCGCGCGGCCGCCGCCGGCTTCCAGATGCCGGATTTCTCGGCGCTGGTGGCCAAGGTCAAAGACCCGTTGCTCATCGGGGCGGCCGGGGCGTGGGTCGTGGTGGTTGTGGTGATTGTGGTGATTTTCACGGTGGAGAGCCGGCGGCTCGCATCCCTGCGGGAAGAACAGACGCGGGTCGAGGCGGAGGCCCGGCGGTTCCAGGCCCTGATCGCGCAGAAACGGCGGGAGGAGCGCCTCCGGGACTCCCTGGTGACGGAGCTTGAGGCCATCCGGGGGATTGACCGCGAGCGCTACGTGTGGCCGCACATCCTGGAGGAAGTGACCAAGGCCGTGCCGGACTACACTTGGCTCCAGACGGTGGCGTTGCTGGGCGGGGGCGGGCCGGTGGATCCGGCGGATACCACGGCGGCCCCGGCGTTGCGCGTCCTGATTGACGGCCGGACCTCCGACATGGGCGGGTACACCCGGTTGCTGCGGCAGTTGGGGAACTCGCCCTGGCTCAGCAACGTGGTGGCGGGCGCCACTCGCACCATTACCGAGAGCGACAAACCCATCGTGGCGTTCACGGTGACGGCGACGTTCCGGCAGGCGGATGCCGCGTTTGTGCGCACGGTCCCCGTGCTCGAATCGATCCGGTAGGGGGATCCTATGGCGTTCGGCGAGAAAGAAAAGAAACAGCTCCTGGGCATCGCGATCGTCGTCGCGGTGGGGGTGGGCGTGCTGTTCTGGATGTACTGGCGTGGGCCGCGGGTCGAGGAGGCCCAGCGCATCGAGGTGCGGGTGGATTCCTTGCAGGCCCGGGTGGATTCGGCCCGGAGAGACCTGGCCTCCGGGACGGTAGAGGCCCTGCGCCAGCGAGTGCGGGATTATGAGGGCAGTCTGCGGCTGATGCGCCAGCTGGTACCCACCGGGGCCGAGGTGCCGAGCTTGATTGACGACGTGAACGCGCGGGCCAAGCGGCGGGGCGTTCAGATCGGGAACTTTGCGCCTCAGGCGGTGGAGCCCGGCAGCCCGTTCGAGACCCACCGGTACGACTTCTCGGTGGTGGGTCACTATGACGAGATCGGAGAGTTCCTGTCCGACGTGGCCTCGCTGTCGCGCATCATGGTGCCCTACGACGTCACGGTGAATCGCGCCAACGAGTCGGTGGCGCAGACCTACGGAGACACCACCGGCGCTTTGCTGGTGGTCAACTTCAAGCTTCGCACCTTCGTGAAGCCCTCGGCGCCGGCGGATTCGGTGCCGGGAGGTGGTCCGTGACGATGCGGCGCTGGTGGATCACGGTGGGAGCGGTCGCGGCCCTGGGCTGCGGCGGAGGGGATGCCGCCCCCCCGCCCGGGACGCCACCAAGCGACGTTCCGGCGCCGGTGACCGCCGCCGAAGCGGACACGGCGATGGCGGACAGCGCCGCGCCACAAGGCACGCAGTTGTCTCGCGAGGTGTTCGCGTTCCGCGGATCGGGCCGAGACCCGTTCCGGTCGCTGCTTGCCTCGGGGGCAGTCCGGCCCTTGTTCGAGGATCTCCGCCTCACGGCGGTGGTGTATGATGCGCGGTATCCCGCGCGTAGTGTCGCGGTCCTCCGCGACGTGTCGGTCAACAAGCGCTATGACGTCCGCGTGGACGACGAGCTGGGCCGGCTGCGGGTCGTCGAGATCCGGCCGAACGAAGTCATCTTCACGCTCGAAGAGTTCGGCGTCTCACGCCAGGTGAACCTGGTGCTGCGGCGTACGCAGGAGGGAATCCCATGATGCGGTTGTTCTTCCTTGCGGCGTTGAGTCTGAACCTCGCCGACACCTCAGGCCACGCCGTACCTGGCGAGGTCACCGCCGTCAGCCTGCTGCCCGGTCCGGGCCGCGCCGAAGTGGTGATCGACGTCCAGGGAAGCCTGAGCGTGGCGGACTTCACGCTGCGCGGGCCGGACCGGATCGTCCTAGACCTGGTGGGAGCCCGGCTGCGGGCGCCGAGCATCGCCTACGACGGCCAGAACCGCGGCGGCATCACCAACATCCGCTACAGCCAGTTCCGCTCGGACGTCGTCCGGATCGTGCTGGAGCTCGATCGGCTGGTGAGCTATCAGATCGAGCACGCGGATGACGTCGTGCGGGTGACGCTGGGCACGGACCGGACCTTCGCCGCCTGGTCTTCGGAAGCCTGGCGCCGCGTGACTTCGGCCGTCGCGGAGGCCGCGGCCATCCGGGAGCCGCCCGCGCCGGAGGCGCCGCCGGTACAGTCGCAGCAACCGCCCATTACGGCCTCGTGGGACGAGGCCAACATCGCGGACGTGGTCGCCGGGTTCGCGGCCTTCAGCGGTAAGTCCATCATCGTCGGCAAGGACGTCAACGCCACCGTGACGGCGACGGTGAAGAACCAGCCGTGGGACGTGGCGTTCCAGCAGATCCTCCAGTCCCAGGGCCTGTCGGCCCGGGAAGACTTCCCCGGCATCATCCGGGTAGACGCCCCGCAGACGCTGGCCCAGCTGGATTCCATCGAGCCGCTCCAGACTCGCATCATGCGCGTCAACTACGCGCGCGCGGCGGACCTGGTCGCGTCGCTCGACGCCATCCGCTCGCCGCGCGGCAAGGTGGTCGCCGACGCCGGGACCAACAGCCTGATCATCACGGACGTGGAGAGCCGGGTGGACGCATATGAGGGCTTCCTCTCCCAGCTCGACATTCGGACGGCGCAGGTGTCCATCCAGACCAAGCTGGTGTTCGTGGATCGCACGGACCTGGAGCAGCTTGGCGTGCGGTACGACCTCGGGTCGCCCACCCAGTTCTTCAATAACCTGGTGGGCCGGGGCGATCCCGCGTCGGCGCAGCCGGTGGACACCGACGGCGACGGCGTGCCCGACGCGGTCCAGCCCACCACGTTCTTTGGGCCCAGTGATCCGCCCGTCGTGGACATCGGCGGCAACGCGCTGTCGGCCATCGCGAACGCGGACGCCTCGGTGCCGTCGGCCGCGCTCCGGCTGATTTTCTCTACCGCCATTGGGAGCTTCAACCTGACGTCGTTTGTGGACGCCCTGGAGCAGGTCCAGCTCGCGGACCTCCAGGCGGAGCCATTGATTTCCACGGCCGACAACACCACCGCCTCCATTCTGGTGGGTGAGCGCACGCCCATCCGACAGATTGACGTGAGCGCCGTGGGCGGGACCGGCGCCAACGTGCCCCGGGCCACCACGGAGATCGTGCCCACCGGCATCACGCTCCGGGTCACCCCGCACGTCACCAACAACCGGCAGGTCCTCATGGACATTCACGCGGAGAACTCCAGCGTGGTCTCCAGCCCGGGGGACGTCGGGTTCGCGTTCCAGACGCAGGAAGCGGACAGCAAGCTGCTGGTCAGCGATGGCGAAACGGCCGTCATTGGCGGGCTCACCGTGACCCAGGTCACGGTGACCAAGACCGGGATCCCGTTCCTTGTAGATCTCCCGGTGCTCGGGCGGATGTTCGGTTTCACGTCCCGGCAGGAGCGGCGACGTGACCTGCTCATCCTGGTCACGCCACGCATCGTGGACGAACCCCCGGGCCGATAGGTGAGAGGACAATGCTGACACGCATGCCGCCCTCCAAAATGGTCCGCCCGCGCCACCGCCCAGCCGGGTTCGGCATCCTCGCCGCGCTCTTAGCGGCGGCCTGCACCGAGCAGCAGTTCCAGTTGGGGTTTCAGACGGACACCACCGCCCCGACCGTGGCGGTGGCGTTGACCTCCGGCGACACCCTCCAGGTGCAGGGCGGTATTCGGTTCACCGTGAACGCCGCTGACAACCTGGGGCTCAAGTCGGTATCCGTCGCCCTGTCAGGCGGGTTCAACGGGACCGTGGACACCACGTTCGCGTCCGCCGTCTCGCAGATTGCCCTGGGCGTCACGATCACGCTGCCCGCCAACACGACGGCCGGCGGCCTGATTTTCATCACGGCCACCGCCATCGACGGCAACAACAACACCGCGACGGCTTCCGACACGCTGTTCCTGGTGAACCTCGCGGCCCTGAACGTGACCCTGGTGCGCCCCATCCCCGGCGCCGTCACCGCGGCCGGCAAGCAGGTGCAGGTCGAGGTGCTCGCCACGCAGTCCGCGGGCATCCGGCGCGTGGGCTACGACGTCGCGGGCGCGTTTTCGGCCGCCGACTCGCTGGGCTTCGCGCTGCCCGACACCGCGGTCTTTGTGGATACCCTGACCGTGCCGAGCGGGGTGACCGGCTCGTTCACCATCACCGGCTTCGCCGTTGACTCCGCCGGCCGGCGCGGCGGCAGCGCGTCGGTGGTGGTCACCATCCAATCGGTCGCCGCGGATTCCACGCCCCCGGTCGTGACCTTCACGGTCGCCAAGCGGGTGGAGATGCGGGATTCCATCACGGTGAGCGCCACGGACGCCAGTGGGATCATTCTCATCGGGTGGCAGGCCACGGACCTGGCCGGGAACGTGCTCCGCGGCGATTCCACGACCAGCTCGGGAGCCCTGACCGATCTGACGGCGCGGTACAACCTGAACTTTGCGTTCGCCACCTTGCCGCAATCGGCGATCATTCTGGCGTTCGCGGTGGACGCGGCGAACAACCGGGGTGAGGCGCGGCTGGATGGCACCGCCACGGGCGCCGTACGGCGCGACACCGTTCTGGTGGTCTACGGCATCACCCGCGCCCTGCCCCTGGGTGGGCGCATCGCGGACGCGATTTACAGTCCCAACAACCCCGCCGGGACCTCGCCCGAGGGCGAGGTGTACCTGACCAATTTCCTGCGGAACACGCTGGAGGTGTTCGACGTCCAGGACACGGCGTTTGTGGCGTCCATCTCCGTGGGTTCGGAGCCCTGGGGTGTGGCCCTGTGGCCGCTCGCGAACACCGGGACCAATGACAACTTCGTGGTGGTGGCCAATTCCGGCGGGACCAACCTCGCGATTGTCAACGCCACGACGCGGCTGCTCCAGCGAAAGCACCCGTTGCCCATTTTCCGGGTGCTGTCCGTGGCGTCCGAAACCGATCCGCTCACCGGATTCGTGAACCCGGTATATACCGAGCACTTCTTCTCCGATCGGCCGCAGTATATCGGCACGCTGTGCCGCACCCCGGGGCCCCCGTGCGAGGTGGTCGCGGTCTACTCCACCACGCCCACCCTGGGGCAGACCGGGCAATTTCAACTCCGCGGGTCCATGCGGTGGGAATACTTGGGCACCAATCCGACGGCCGCCCCGGCCCCGGAATCGCATTTCTTCTGGGAACACGCGGGTGCCCAGGCGGGCAACGAGAGCGACACCCTGGCTCTCTTCGCCAAGCGCGGCACCGTGGAAACCCGGCTGCTGCACGAGAACTGCGGCCAGTTGATCACCGTCCTGGAGCTGGCGTTCCTGGATACCACGTTCGTGCGGAACTCCGGCAACTTCACGCGCGCCCTGGTGGGGGAGGGTGGATCGTCCGCCGCCCCCGCGCTGGCCTTCTCCCGCGCCCTCACCTACGACGTGGCGGGCGGCATGAACCCCACGTGCACCGTGACGGCCGGCACCTTCCCGTTGAACCAGGACCTGGGCGTCTCGCCGGACGTCAACGTGCGGGACTTCATTTCGGAGACCGCCATCCCGGTGCGGTCCGTGGCCCTCAACTTCAACGGGCTCACCAACTTCATTCGGGCGGACTCGGTGTACGTGCTCGACGGGTCGCTCAGGCTCCAGGGTAAGCTCAACGTGCGGGGCATCAATCCGGGCATGGACCTGAACTTCGTGCACGACTTCGACGCCGGCAGCGCTACATCCGGCACGGGGCTGACGCAGAACGATCGCGTGGCCTTTGTGGCGGGCGAGGGTCCGGAGATCTTTGTGTACGACACGTTCCTCTATGGGTCCGTGACCAGCATTCCAATTCGCGATCCGGTGGTCGGGCCGCTCCGCGTGGCCCGGTTGGCGGGCGGCGCCACCCAGATACTCGTGGGTGTCACCGCCAAGGGTGTGGTCACGGTTCGGCTGCCGGCGGTCACCAATCCATTCCTGCCGGCGCGCGGGAACGACAAGTAGCGCGGCAACCCTGAGAGGTAAGGGGTAAGGGGTAAGGGGTGAGTAGCCCCCTCACTCCTTACCCCTTACGCTTTTACGCTGCTACTGCCGAAGGTCATCAATGATCCGATTCACCACCGCTGGCGAATCCCACGGCAAGGCGCTGCTGGCGATTCTGGAAGGCGTTCCCGCCGGCCTCTCATTGGTGGCGGAAGACGTGAACCGAGACCTGCGCCGCCGCATGGGTGGGTATGGACGGGGCGCGCGGATGAAAATCGAGGCCGACGCGGTGGAGTTCCTGGCCGGCGTCCGGAACGGTGAGACGCTGGGCTCCCCCATCGGGATGCTGGTGCCGAACCGGGATTGGGATAATTGGGCGGACGTGATGGCGCCCGAGCCGGATCCGCCGGGCGCGGGAGCCCGCCGCCGGCGGGTCACGCGGCCCCGCCCCGGCCATGCCGACCTGGTGGGCGTATTGAAGTACGGGCGCGAGGACGCCCGGGACATCCTGGAGCGGGCCAGCGCGCGCGAGACCACCGCGCGGGTGGCGTGCGGCGCGGTGTGCCGCCGCTTGCTGGTGGAGTTCGGCGTTGAGGTGGGGAGCCACGTGGTGGAATTGGGCGGCATGCGAGCCGAACCGGGCTCCTCTCTGCCCTCACCCCTCAACCCGGCCGCGGATCAGTCTCCGGTTCGATGCCTGGACCGGTCGGCCAGCGAGGCCATGGTGACGGCGATTGATCGCGCCAAAGCGCGCGGCGACACGCTGGGTGGGGTGGTGGAGGTGGTGGCTCGCGGCGTGGTGCTGGGTCTGGGATCGCATGTTTCGTGGGACCGCAAGCTGGACGGCCGGCTGGCGCGCGCCATCTTGTCCATTCCGGCGGTGAAGGGCGTGGAGATCGGGTTGGGGTTCGATGCGGCGCGGCGGCCCGGGTCGGAGGTGCACGATGAGATTGTCGCCGACGGGGGGAACGAGGCGGGCGGGTTTGCCCGCAGCACCAACCGCGCGGGAGGCCTGGAGGGCGGCATGACGACCGGCGAGCCGCTGGTGCTACGAGCCGCCATGAAGCCCATATCAACGCTCATGCAACCCCTGGGCACCGTTGACCTCGCCACCGGCGAGCCGGCCAAGGCCCAGTCCGAGCGGTCGGATGTAACGGCGGTGCCGGCCATGGGCGTTATCGCCGAAGCCATGGTGGCCCTGGTGCTCGCGGAGGCCATGGCCGAGAAGTTCGGGGGGGACTCGGTCCGGGAGATGTTGGCCAACTACCACGGGTATCTTGAGCGGATCAACCATCCCTAGACAACTGACGGCCGTCCGCCTGGTCCGCCGGTCCGCCAGGGCGGAGTTGTGGAGGGGGGTGGGACCGTCGGGAGCGGAGTGGTGAGCGGGGCCCGGCGCCACATCGTCCTGGTCGGTCTGCCGGGTTGCGGTAAGACGACTGTGGGGCGCCTGGTCGCAGGGCACCTGGGGGCGCGGTTTGTGGACCTGGATACGAGCGTGGCGGAACGGGCGGGCGCGCCGGTCGAGCGCATCTTTGCGGAACGGGGCGAGCCGGCGTTCCGGCTGCTCGAACGGAGCGAAATGCTGCGGGCGCTGCTGGGAGAAGCTGGCGTGCTCGCCCCCGGCGGCGGATGGGCGGCCCAGGCCGGAAACTTGGAAGCGGCCGCAGATCGCGCGGTGACGATCTACTTGAGCCTGACCGCGGCCGAAGCGGCACGGCGCATCGGCCCATCGGGAGCGGTCCGGCCGCTGCTCGCCGGCAAAGACGCTACGTTGGCGCTCGCGGAACTTTTGGCGGCTCGAGAGCCCTTCTACCAGCGGTGCCAATCGGTGGTTGACGTTGCCGGACGGTCGCCGGAGTGGGCCAGTACCGAGGTGGCGAAACTTGCGCGATCCCTGGGAGGGTGGTAATAATCGCCCGCCGCACGGGCCAATCGGCTGACGTCCTTCCGGTGAGCAAGTTATTGTACGACAACTCTTTGCGCGGCCCGTGGCGGACGGACGGCCTGGGGCCGTGGAACCGGGACGACCCCGGAACGGTAACGCCTTTGAGGAGTGGTTGAGCGCCCGGCGCCACATTTGCGTGGGGTGGCTGACGACTGGGGAGAGGGTTTAAGGAATATAGATGGCGGACAAGGTCATCAAGAAAAAGAAAACCAAGACCGTGGCCAAAGCGGCCCGGAAACCCGGCGCGGGCGCCCCCGCTGAAAAGCCGGCGCCGCGGAAGCGCGTTCCGGCGGCCGGTGGCGCGCGGGCGGAAGGTGGTTTGGTGGTGGTGGAATCGCCCGCCAAGGCGCGTACCATCGGCAAGTATCTGGGCTCCGGGTTTTCGGTGAAGGCGACGGTGGGTCACGTGCGCGACCTGCCCAAGCGAGTGTTGGGCGTGGACGTGGACAAGGGATTCGCTCCCACGTACGTCACCATCAAGGGCAAGGGAAAAGCGCTGGCGGAGTTGAAACGCGCCTCCAAGACGGCGCGCGCGGTGTACCTCGCCACGGACCCGGACCGCGAGGGCGAGGCGATTGCCTGGCACGTGGCCGACCAAATTGACGGGGGTCGCAAGGTGCGCCGGGTCCTGTTCCATGAGATCACCCAGGACGCCATCCGGGAGGCCATGAACCACCCGGTTTCCATTGACGATCGGAAGGTGGAAGCGCAGCAGGCGCGCCGCATCCTGGACCGCCTGGTGGGCTACAAGGCCAGCCCGCTCCTGTGGCGCTCGGTGCGGACCGGGCTCTCGGCCGGCCGGGTGCAAACGGTGGCGTTGCGGCTGATCGTGGAGCGGGAGGCCGAGATCCGGGCCTTCAAGCCGCAGGAATACTGGAGCATCGAGGCGGAGTGCGAAGGGGACGGCAAGCGCTTCACCGCCAAGCTCCACAAGGTGGAGGGCAAGAAGCCGGAGCTGCACTCCCAGGATGCGGCGGACGCCGTGGTGGCCGAGGTGCGGGGCAAGCCGTTCGTGGTCTCGGCCGTTACGCGCAAGGAACGCCGCAAGCGCCCATCGGCGCCGTTCACCACCAGCACAATCCAGCAGGAGGCCGCCAAGCAGCTCGGGTTCTCCGCCCACCGCACCATGCGGGCGGCGCAAGAGCTATACGAGGGGGTGGACCTGGGCGAGGAAGGGGCGGTGGGTCTCATCACCTACATGCGCACGGATTCCACCCGGGTGGCGCCGGTGGCGATTGACGCCGTGCGGGCGTTCATTCGCACGTCGTTCGACCAGCGTTACTTGCCTGCGGCGCCCAATGTCTACGCCACCAAGGCCGCGCGGGCCCAGGAAGCGCACGAGGCCATTCGGCCCACGGACGTGGCGCGTCGGCCGGACGATCTCAAGCGAGTGCTCTCGGCGGACCAGCTCAAGCTCTACCAGCTCATCTGGCGGCGGTTCGTCGCGTCGCAAATGGCGCCGGCCGTGTACGATACCACCACCATTGATCTCACGGTGGGGCGCTACGTGTTCCACGCCACCGGCTCGGTGGTGCTGTTCGACGGCTATCACGTGCTCTACCAGGAAGGGCGGGAGGCCGAGGAAGGCGTGTCATTGGACGACCTGGCGCCGGTGCCGGTGCTCGAGGTCGGGGATTCGGTGCGGGTCCACGCGGTCACACCCAGCCAGCATTTCACGGAGCCGCCGCCGCGGTTCAGCGAGGCCAGCCTGGTGAAGGAGTTGGAGCGGCTGGGCATTGGACGGCCCAGCACCTACGCCTCCATCGTTTCCACGCTGCGAACCCGGGACTATGTGCTGGTGCAGGACCGCCGGTTCTTCCCCACGGAGCTGGGAGAGACCGTGTCCAAGGTGATGGTGAACCGATTCCCCGATATCTTCAATGTGGCGTTCACCTCCGAGATGGAGGACGAGCTTGACAAGGTCGAAGACGGCGAGCTGGGGTGGCAGAAGGTGTTGGAGAACTTCTACGGGCCGTTCGCCAAGGCGCTGGAGAGCGTGGACACGGCGGCCATGATCCGGGAAGCGCACGACGTGGGCGACATCGAGAAGACGCCCTGCCCGGACTGCGGCGGCAAGCTCACGGTGAAGGCGGGCCGGTTCGGTCCGTTCATCGCGTGCACCAAGTACCCCGAGTGCCGCTATACCAAACCGCTCAAGCAACACAAGGCGCCGGACCGTCCCACGGACCAGAAGTGCAACGAGTGCGGCTCGCCCATGGTGATCAAGACCGGCCGCTACGGCGAGTTCCTGGCCTGCACGGCCTATCCCAAGTGCAAGCACACGCGGCCCATTCCCCTGGGCGTGAAGTGCCCGCAGTGCGGCACGGGGGACCTTGCCGAGCGGCGGACCAAGCGGGGGCGCACCTTCTTTGGGTGCTCGCGCTATCCGGAGTGCACCTTCTCCACCTGGTACCGGCCGGTGCCGGAGCGCTGTCCGCAATGCGCCTACGTGGGAGCGGAGCAGCGGTCCACCAAGGCCCGCGGTGACTATCGGCGGTGCGTCAAGTGCGGGCATGAGTTTGGTGCGGAACCGGCGCAGGAGGGCGCGGCGGTCGGGACGTGAGGGCGGCCGTCGTCGGGGGCGGCCTCGCCGGATGCGAGGCCGCATGGGCGCTGGCGGAGCGCGGCGTCGCCGTCACGCTGTACGAAATGCGGCCCGTCACCGGTACGCCGGCGCACCGCACCGACCGGCTGGCCGAGATCGTCTGTAGCAACACCTTCAAATCCACCGAGATCACCAACGCGCATGGCTTGTTGAAGGCCGAGTTGCGACTGCTCGGCAGCGTGCTGCTCGAGGTGGCCGACGGGGTGCGGGTGCCCGGCGGCAGCGCGCTGGCGGTGGACCGAGACCGGTTCAGCGCCGAAGTCACGCGGCGCACCGACGCCCATCCCGGCATTACCATCGTGCGGGAGGAGGTTCGGGTCCTCCCATCGCCCGGTATCGTGGCCACGGGACCACTCACGTCGGACGGCCTGGCTCGGGTGATCGCGGAGCGGCTGGGCCAGCGGTCCCTGGCGTTCTATGATGCCATCGCGCCCATCGTGGCGGCCGACTCGCTGGACCACCAGCGGTTGTACCGCTTGTCACGCTACGGCAAGGGTGGAGGGGACGATTACCTCAACAGCCCCCTGACCGCCGAGCAATACGAAGGGTTCGTGGACGCGCTGCGTGGGGCGGAGCAGTTCCAGGGGCACGAGTTTGACGCTGTCCCCATCCCCAGGGATGGGCCCGGGAGTGAGGTGCCGTATTTCGAGGGCTGTCTCCCCATTGAGGAGATGGCCCGACGCGGCCAGGACGTGCTGCGCTTTGGGCCCATGAAGCCGGTGGGTCTCCCGGACCCGCGCACCGGACGGGAACCGCACGCCGTGGTCCAGCTGCGGCAGGAAGATTTGGCGGGCCAGATGTGGAACCTGGTGGGGTTTCAGACGCGCATGAAGATCCCGGAGCAGCGGCGCGTGTTGGCCATGATACCCGGCCTCGAGGCGGCGGAGTTTCTCCGATTCGGCAGCATCCACCGCAACACCTATCTCAACGCGCCGGCGGCGCTGACCGCGCATCTCTCGGCCCGTGACGACCAGCGCCTCCTGTTCGCTGGACAATTGGTGGGCGTGGAGGGCTACACCGAATCCCTGGGCACCGGCCTGCTCGCGGGGATCAACCTGGCGCGCCTGCTGAATGGGGCGCCGCCCGCGTTGCCGCCGGACGTCACCATGCTGGGTGCGCTCTTGCGATACGTGCACACCGCGGACCCCGCGCGCTTCCAGCCCATGAATGCGAACTTCGGGCTGTTGCCGCCGCTGGAGCGTCCCCTGCGTGACAAGCAACGCAAGAGAGCGATGCTGGCGGATCGTGCCCTGGTGGCGATGCGGGAGTTTGCCGGGGCGGTCCAGGCGGGCAAGACGGCAGGGGCGGTCGAGGTGGCCAGTCGGTGAATCCGCGCAGGCCACCTGCCTCCACCACCCTCCACCCTCCCCGCCCGGAGATCAGAGCCTTCCTCCGTTACCTGGAGAAAGAACGCAACGATTCCCCCCACACGGTCAAGGCGTACGCCCGGGATCTGGCCGATTTCCAGGCGTTCGCCGACGAGTACTACGGTGGGAGCCAGCACTGGACCTGGCGCGCGGTGGACCGACTGGCGGTGCGCGGCTTCCTGGGGGCGCTCCAGCGCAAAGGCCTGGCGCGGCGCTCGGCGGCCCGCGCGGTGTCAGCGCTCCGCACCTTCTACCGGTTTCTGGGTGAGCGGCACGGCGTGGCGCACGATCCCTCCCGAGCGGTGCGGCTGCCCAAGCTGGAGCGCCGCCTCCCGCCGTTGCTGGACCGCGGGCAGATCGAGGAGTTGTTCCACCAGGCTCACGGCCTGGCCGCGAGCGGCGATTTCGCCGCGGCCCGCGATCTCGCCATGCTCGAGGTGTTGTACGGATCGGGCGTGCGGCTGGCGGAGCTGGCGGGGTTGAACCTGGGGGACGTGGACATCGTGTCGGGGCAGCTCAAGGTCCGCGGCAAGGGGCGGAAAGAGCGCCTGGTGCCGCTGGGCGGCTACGCCGAGCGCGCCCTGCGGCGCTACTACGCGGCGCGGGAGCGCCTGCTGACCGCGCGGGGCCGCGCGCAGGCGAGCGCGGTGTTTCTGTCCGCTCGGGGCGAGCGGCTTTCGCCGCGGTCGGTGCAACGGTGCGTGACGCGCTGGCTCCGCGTGGTGGACCGCGGCACCCGGCTCAAGACCCACAGCCTGCGCCACTCCTTCGCGACGCACTTGTTGGACGCGGGCGCGGACCTTCGAGCGGTGCAGGAGCTGCTGGGTCACTCGTCGCTCAGTACCACGCAGGTGTATACTCATACGTCCGTGGAGCGGCTGAAGAAGGTGTACCAGCAGGCGCACCCGAGGGCCTAGGGGGGGCATGGGCGGGAGAGCGGCACAGCCGCAGGGCGGCCGAATTCACGCCACCACGATCCTTTCCGTACGAAAGGATGGGGCGGTGGCCATGGGCGGCGACGGGCAGGTGACTTTTTCCGACACCATCATGAAGGCGCACGCCGTGAAGGTGCGGTCGCTGGGTGACGGGAAGGTGTTGGCGGGCTTCGCGGGCGCCGCCGCGGATGCCCTCACGCTGTTCGAGAAGTTCGAAGAGAAGCTGGAACGGTTCCCCGGCAACCTGCCGCGCGCGGCGGTGGAGCTGGCTAAGGACTGGCGGAGCGATCGCGTGCTGCGGCGTCTGGAGGCCCTGTTGGCGGTCGCCAACGTGCAGCACGGGTTCCTGATCAGCGGGTCGGGCGAGCTGATCGAGCCGGACGATGGCATCCTGGCGATCGGCAGCGGGGGCAACTTCGCGCTGGCGGCGGCGCGCGCCCTGGTGTCCAGCTCCACGCTGCCGGCCCGGGAAGTGGTGGACCAGAGCCTGCAGATCGCGGCGGACATCTGCGTGTTCACCAACCGCAACATCACCATCATCGGGCTGCCGTGACCGCGGCGGCGCGCACCCCGCACCCGGACGTTCCGTGACCGAACCGTCGCCGGCCGAGCCGACAACCCCGCAGCCCGATCCGGGGCCTGAACCGCTGCCGTGGCTGGAGGAGATGCCGCCCCGCCAAATCGTGGCGGAGCTGGACCGCTACATCGTGGGCCAGCACGAGGCCAAGAAGGCGGTGGCCATCGCCATCCGGAACCGGTGGCGGCGCTCCCAGGCGCCGGATGCCATCCGGGACGAGATCGTCCCCAACAATATCATCATGATCGGTCCCACCGGCGTGGGCAAGACGGAGATCGCGCGGCGCCTGGCCCGGCTGGCCGGCGCGCCCTTCCTCAAGGTGGAGGCGTCCAAGTTCACCGAGGTGGGCTACGTGGGGCGTGACGTCGAGTCCATGGTGCGGGACCTGGTGGACGTGGCGATCAACATGGTGCGCGGGGAGCGGGAGGACGACGTCTATCCCCAGGCGGAGCAGCGGGCGGAGGAGGCGTTGCTGAACCTGTTGCTGCCCGCGCCGGTGCCGGCGGCCAAGGAAGCCTCCGCCGCGGGTCCGGGTGGGGGGGGCGACCCGGAGCCGGCGGGGCGGCAGCTGTTCATCGTGTCGCCCAAGGGGGACGTGCGGCCAGAGGGGGACCCGGCCCAGGTCCCGGAGGGCGAGCGGCGGGACCGCACCCGCGAGAAGCTGCGCGCCATGTTGCAGGACGGGAAGTTGGAGGAGCGCGAAGTGGAGGTCGAGATCACCCAGCAGAACCTGCCGCTGCTGGATTTCATGCAGCCGCCCCCCGGGATGGAGGGACCCGACGTCAACTTCACCGAGATGCTCCAGGAGATGCTGCCCAAGCGGAAGAAGCGGCGGGTGGTGCGGGTGAGCGAGGCGCGCCGCATTCTGGTGGATGAGGAGCTGCGCAAGCTGGTGGACATGGACGACGTGGTGAACGAGGCGCTGGACCGGGTGGAGAACCACGGCATCATTTTCGTGGACGAGCTGGACAAGATCGCGGGCGAGCGGGGCCCCTCCAGCGGTGGGCCGGATGTCTCGCGCGAGGGCGTGCAGCGGGATCTCCTGCCCATCGTGGAGGGATCGACGGTCCAGACCCGATACGGATACGTGCGCACGGACCATGTGTTGTTCATCGCGGCCGGCGCGTTCCACGTCTCCAAGCCGTCGGACCTGATCCCCGAGCTCCAGGGCCGCTTCCCCATCCGGGTCGAACTGTCGCCGCTTTCGCAGGAAGACTTTGTCCGCATCATGACGGAGCCCGAGAACGCGCTCACCAAGCAATACCAGGCCCTGTGCGCCGCCGAAGGCGCCACGCTGGAGTTCACGCCGGATGCCATCGAGGAGGTGGCGCGCATCGCCACCTTGATCAACGACCGCATGGAGAACATCGGCGCGCGGCGGTTGCACACGGTCATTTCCACCCTGCTGGATGACCTGTTGTTTGAGCTGCCCAACGTGGCGGAAAAGTCAGTGGTGTTCGACGGCGCGGGAGTGCGGGAGCGGTTGATGCGGATCGTGGAGGATGAGGACTTGAGGAAATACATCTTGTAGCCCGTCTTCGCCAAGAGCCGAGCATGAGCCCCAAGGCATGAAGAGCGTGGTGGATCGAAGCGATCAATCCGATGGGATCGAGACCGGGCCGGACCAGACCATGGCCCGCGTACTGGACACGGTGCGGGATCGGTTTGGCCGCGAGGCCCTCCGGCGCGGGTGGACTTAAGGCCGCACCCCCGTGATCACGGTCCCGCTCGCTCCCACCGCGAACACCACGTTCCCCGCCCCGTAGACCGCGAACAGATCCTTGGCGGTCCCGGTCGGTTGCGGGGTCCAGACCGGTGGCTCCGCGCCGCCCGCAGCGTGTCCCGACAGGAGTACCACGGTGCCGCCGCTCCCGCCCGCCAGCACGGTGCCCGCTCCATCTCCCCACGCGCCGCCCATGTAGCGGTTGGTCGGGAAGACGTTCTTGTGCCAGGTGGGCCCCGCCGCGGTGCCGTTGTGGGTGTGGTAGATCACGCCCTGCGTGGCGCCGCCGCCAATCGGCTCCCGGCCCATGGCGTAAACCTCGTTGGGCGACGCACCCCAGAGCCCGGCAAACGAATCGCCCACCCCCGCGCGGATCGGCGTCCAGCTCAAGCCGCCGTTGGTGGTGCGGTAGATGGTCCCGTTCCCGAAGGTGACGATCACCTCGTTGTCGCTGAAGCCGAAGACCTGATGCACGTCCTGCCCGCCCAAGCTGCCCGCCTGGGCCCAGCTGGCGCCATGGTTGGTTGACTTGAGCAGGGTCCCCGCTCTGCCCGCGGTGTACGCTACGCCGCCCGGACTCACCCAGATATCGAACAGCTCCTGCGTGGTCCCGCTGGTGAGGTTGGTAAACCCAAAGCCATTGGCGCTAGGCGTTCCCCGCGCAATGGCCCCGTTCCGCCCCACCACGTAGG
Source organism: Gemmatimonadales bacterium (assembly GCA_036393515.1). Classification (GTDB taxonomy): domain Bacteria; phylum Gemmatimonadota; class Gemmatimonadetes; order Gemmatimonadales; family GWC2-71-9; genus JACQHC01. Next base: position 50,238 of record DASWGV010000124.1, read on the forward strand.
CCTCGCTGCCGTCCGCCGCGCCGAACGCACCCTGAAACCCGGTGCCGCCCCGGAGCAGCGATGCGCCGAACCAGCCAGCGCCCATGGCGCTGCTCATCCACACTTCGTTGTTCACTGCTCCGGCTGGCGCAATCACGCGGCCGTTGGGATGCACCCACACGTCCGCGAACGACTGGCCGCGCGAGAGGACGTCGAACGTATGCCCGGTGGAGCTGTTCTGCCGGAAAATCAGGCCGGCGGTGCCCACGCCCCAGACCCGACCGGTGGGGCCGTCCGTCCACAGTCCGAGGATGTGTTGGTACACCGACTGGTCCGCTCGAAAACCGGGTGCTCCGAACCCGCAGCGGCAACGCTCGGCCCAGACCATTTCCCCGTTGTCACCACCCAGGAAGACATCCGGTTTCACGAACGGGCTGAGCTGGGGCTTTGACGTGATCGCCTCGAAGATCACGTTGGTCAACTGCTCGTTGATGAGCCAGGAGGTGACGCCGTCGTTGCCGGACATCACCACGCGCCCGTCCAGCGTGGCCGCGGCCGCCACGTTGGTGGCGGGATCCCGCCAGATGGCCACGAGGGGGCCGGACGCGGGGTTGCCGAAATAGTTCTCCGGGATGAAGGGGGCGGTCCAGTTGACGCCGTCATCCACCGAGCGGATGACGATGCCGTTGGCACCGTCCTGGCCCACCGCGATGAGATCGCTGCCCTCCGCGGCCACGGCACGGATCACAATGCTCGCCGGGAACGTCGCGACCAGCTCGACGCCGTTCGCCTGGCTGTAGCGATAAAAGCGATCGCCCGCGGCAATGAAGACGTACTGGTCGTTCCCGTGGAGATTCCAGAACAGCGCGTCCCCCGGAACCGGAATCACGCTCCACGACGCGCCATCGTAGCGCAGCAGCCGGCTGCCGAAACCCGGCGCGCAGCGGCCGACCACGTACACGTCGTCGGGAGCGCGGGCCCAGACGCCGCGGTAGGTGCAGGTGGTCGGGGTGGGCATGAGGGTGGCGTTGACCCCGTCATAGTGGATGACGGTGCCGCCGAATCCCACCAGGAACACGTCAGTGGGCGACGTGCCCCCCACGCCAAACAGCGACTGCCCGGTGATCCCCTCGCGCTGCACGATCCAGTCGTACTGACCCGCCGGATACCCGGCCGGGAACACCTTCACAAAGGCCTCGTCGTAGTCCCAGCCGTAGTAGGGGTCGCTACTGTACAGGCGGATCCGTGCTTCGCCCGGAGCGACCGCCGTCACCACGCCGTCGTTGTTGCCGTCCGGCATGATCGTGGCGATTTCGGGGTTCAACGACTGCCAGGCAACGAACCGACTGTACTCGCCGATTGTGTGGGTGGCCGTCTTGGTTCCGCCGCCCATGAACATGGACACGTAGGCATCGTCAATGGTGGCAAACTGCGAGACGCCGGCCACGATGGTGCTGAAATGGCCCACCTTTGCGCTCACCGTGTGCGCCACCGGATCCACCGTGGGTCCGGGAATCTGCGCCCAGGAGCCGTCGATGTTGGTGAGCAGCGTGAGCTCTGCGGCCGCGAACCCACCCAGATTGGCGGGATCGTACCGCAGCGCCACCGTGACCTCCGGGTCCGGGAACACCATGCCATCCGGGCCGAACTCATAGGCGGTGCCTGCCACCAGACCGGCCGCCGCGATCTCCTCGGCGGGAATGCTGACGGGCTGGACGGTGAAGCCCACCGGCTCGCTGAACATGCCCGGCGGAATGGTGATGGTGGCGTTGCCGTCGTCGGATTGGATGGACCCACCGTCCGGACCGATCACCGTGACGGCCCCCATCTCGATGCGGAACTTGATGGGGAGGGTCCGCCCATCCAGCAGCGGCACGAACTCCCCGGTGTTCACGTTCTTCAATTCCTTCCCGGAGTTCACCACGTCCACGTCCGCGTGGCCCAGCTCGGCGCCGGCCACCAGCACCCGGATGCGGTAGGTCAGGGCGGGGTCGAGCGAGAACTGGTCGGTGTGCCAGTTCACCAGGTAGTGCTGGTCCCCCTCGCTCATGCGCACCGTCTCCGAACCGACGCCCGAGGTGGTGGAGTACGTCGCGATGGTGGCGCCGCAGGCATCATTGATCCACGTGCAGATCTGGACCTCCGCCGCCTGCGATCCGTCGAACGTGCCGGTGGAGGCCGGCGGGGGTACTAACGGCGGCAGAAAGTAGAAGTGCTGATTCCCCGCCGAGTGGGCGCCGTCCTTGATTTCAAAGGCCGGACCCGCCGGTGAGGTGGGCACGTCATCCCGACAACCCGCTAACATCGCAGCACCCAGCGCCGCGGCCGCAAAGAACTTCCGTGTCATGACTGTCTCCGTGGTTGAATGCCGCGTTGCCGCGGCGCCGGTGCGCGCATCAAATCGTCAGCAGCCGCTCTTGCTGCCGGTCCAGGACCCGCTGCTGCCGGTGGACGTCCAGGTGCCGCTCACGTTGCTGCCGGACAGCGTGCCGGTGGCGGTGCCGCCCGTGAACGTGAGGTTGATGGTGCTCCCGCTCAGCGTGCCGGTCAGCGTGCCCGCCGTGGAGCCGTCGGTCTCATGGAAAGCGCCGGACAGATCATTGCCGTTCCGCGCCAGGTTCCACACGCCGTCGGCTGCGCCGGTGAAGTCGCCACAGAACAGCTCCACTTCACCGCCCCGGCGCGAAAAAGCGGTGAACAGACCGCCACCGTTCGGCCCGGTGAAGGTCCCGCTCAGCCGTCCGGCGACGAACGTGGCGCCGAAGGTGTACCCGCCGCCGGTGAGTGCCAGCACCTTGCTGTCGGGGTCGTAGCTGCCCGTGAGGCTCACGTTGGACCCGCCCTTGATCTTCAGCGTGGCGGTGATATTCACCGGGGCCGCCGGCTCGGTGGGATTGGAGGCGAGCGCACCG
>DASWGV010000125.1:0-22529 GCA_036393515.1 Gemmatimonadales bacterium
ACCCAGCGCCAGAGCGCGAAGGAACCGGCCGCGGGCACCCTCCAGCGCCCCGCTGGTGAGGTCCAGACCGCCCAGGGTATTCAGAGCTTCGGCCATCAGCAGCTGGTCGCCGCTCCGCGCGGCCACCTCGCAGCTTCGTTCACCCAACGCCCGGGCTCGCTCCCGTTGGCATCGATGGTGGCAGACCACCGCGAGACGCCGCAGCGCATCGGTCAGCGTCCGGATGTCCCCGCTTCTCTCCGCCGCCGCGATGGCCGCCTCGTAAGATTCCATGGCCTCCGCCAGGCAACCCGCCCGCTCCTGCATGCGCGCTTGAGCGACCAGGTCCGCCGCGGGTGGCGCGCTCTGCCCGCCCACGGCGACCGGCCGGCGAAGGGCGCTCCCAACACCGCTACCAGGCAACAGCATAACTCGAGAAGTGGCCTAACTCGCCCGTCACCCGCTGCGCCGCGGCATGGTCCAGCGAGGGCAAGTATTCCAGAATGGCAAGCGCATCCGTGGTGTAGGCGATCCGCGGGGGGAGTGGCAGCCCCAGGAGGTCGCAGTTCGCGTAGCTCAGGGTGAGCGACGCCGGCTGTTGGAAATGCAGGCCCTCCGGCTGGAAGCGAACCTGATTGACGGTTTCCGACGGAGCGACCGCCATGATGGTCACCGGTGCCACCAGGGCGCCGGCCGGCACCGACAACGTGTGCGGGCCGACCTGGAGGACCCCGCCCTCGGAACCAATCGTCCGCGTGACGGAATCGGACGGACGCGGGGCGCAGGTGAGCAGCCCCGGGATTTGGATGCCGCCGCCCAGCAGACTGGCCGCAGGCGGACCAACGGGCGAGGGCTCGCGGCAGGTCACTACGGCCAGCGCCGCGGCGCCCAGCACCGCCAAGCGCCCCCAATGAGAGGCAGTCATGGGTTCACCCCGCGCTCTCCAGGGTGAGCCCCGTGGGGCTCACACGCTGGCCTCCCCCACCGCCGGCCGTGGGGCCGGAGACCCGGCTTGCTTCGAAGCGACGCACCCAGGGGTGCTCCGGATCGGGCTTGCCGGACTGCACCGCCGCGGCGGCGCGCACCAGCAGCTCCACCGGATCCGCCGGGGTGTACCGAAGATTCGCCACGGCGTCATACCCCACCCGCAGCACCGCCGCGGCATCCAGTCCGGGCGTCGCATTCCCGCTTCGCAGTGCGTTCGCAACCCGGCGCACGAACTTCAACGCGCCGACATCATCGGTGGCCGGCGCGAGCACGCCCAGCGCCTCCGGGCCCATGCTGCCCACCACGTCCGAGACCCGGGCCATGCGCGTCACCACACCTGCCACCCGGCGAACCCTCTCCGTTCCATCCAACGCGAACACCACGCAGGCCATGGCTCCGTTCTTTCGCACCATGAGCGCTCCCAGCTCGCGCGCCCGGTGGGCCAGCATGTGCCGGCTATGCAGCCCCGTGGACGGATCAATCAGCCGTTCGCCACGATCCGCGTCCACGTTCCGCTTGGCCTGGACATAGGTCTGGAGCCGGAGGGACAATTCCTCTTCGTCGTCCGAGGGACGCAGGAAATCCCAGGCCCCCGCTCGCAAGGCGGCCACCCGCTGTTCTGGTGAGGGATACTCCGCGGACAGAATGAGGATGGGGACGTTGCGCCCCACCCCCGGATCGTCGCGCAGCATGCGGCAGGCCTCGATGCCCGACATATCCGGGAGGTCGATGTCCAGAACGATCGCGTCCGGCTTGACTTCGTGCGCCCACCGCAGGGCCAACAGACCGGAAGGCACCTCCACGAAGGAGTGCTGGCTGCTCTTCAGCACACCCGAAAAGGCGCGGTCCGGGCCCAGGGCCGTGAGGATGACGGACGGAGCTTCGATGGAGGTTGACATCGCCAAGGGTGTTTCCCCACTCAGGGGTTACGGCCATTGAGGGCAATGGACGGGCCGGACCCCCCCCAGGGGCAAACCCGGCTAAGTCTCAATGGCCACTAGGGTTGCGTCAGACCGCGGAGTTCCGTGAGCCACCTGACCGCACCGTCTTGAAGCATGAGGCATGACCGGAGGGGCTGCAATTCGGGGCCAACCAACGGGGAAACTGACGGCACGCGACCCCCGTAGGTACCGCAACCTCGCCCCGCCGCCATCCGCGCAAGGACCGTCAATGGAAACCCTGCTCCAAGACCTGCGTTATGGCTTTCGGACCCTGTCCCGAGCTCCCGGCTCAGCCGTCATCGCGGTGATCACGCTGGCCCTGGGCATCGGGCTGTGCACCACCACGTTCAGCCTGGTCTACGGCGTGTTCGTGCGGGGGCTCGATGTGCCCCAGGCCGACCGACTGCAAGTGATCTATCGCACCAATCCATCCCGGAACATCGACGTCATGTCCGTGACGCAGCACGATTTTTACGACTGGCGGGAACGACAGCGATCGTTCGAGGGGCTGGCCGGGTTCTCCAGCGGCACGGTCAACTTGAGCGGCACCGAGGGACCGGAGCGCTACGACGGCTCCTACGTTTCGGCCAACTTGTTCGATCTCCTGCGCGTGGCTCCGGCCGTAGGTGGGACCTTCCACGAGGGGGACGACCGGGCGGGCGCCCCACTCACGTTGGTGCTGGGGTACGACGCCTGGACCAATCGCTACGGAGCCGACCCGAACATCGCGGGCAAGCCCGTCAAGGTGAACGGCGAGGCGGCCACCATCCTCGGCGTCATGCCCAAGGGATTCATGTTCCCCCAGGATGCCCAGCTTTGGGTGGTTCGCCGCGACGAGCGGGCCCGCGCGCCGAAGCGAGATGGCCTGAGTTTCCGGGTCGTGGGACGCCTCCAGCCGGGCGTGTCGTGGGATCAGGCCAAAGCGGAGATGGCCTCGATCGCCGCACAGCTGGCCGACGAATACCCGGAATCCAACAAGGGCGTGACCACTATCTTCCAGACCTTCATTGAAGACGATACCGGACCGGAGTTGCTGGCCGTCTTCAGCGGGATGCAGGTGGCGACGGTCTTCGTCCTGCTCATCGCCTGCGCCAATGTGGCCAACCTGCTGCTCGCCCGGGCCACGCTGCGCACGCGGGAGGCCGCGGTGCGGACGGCCATTGGTGCATCACGCCTGCGCGTGGTCATGCCCTTTTTTGCGGAAACGCTGGTGCTCGCCTTCATCGGCGCGGTGCTCGGCACCGGCATCGCGGCCATCGGCGTCGAGCTGTTCGATCGGGCCACCTCGGGCGTGGGTAAGCCGTACTACATGGTCTTCGCGCTCGACCTCCCCATCCTCGCTTTTGTGGTGGGTCTGACCCTGCTCACCGCGCTGGTGGCGGGCATCGCGCCGGCCCTTCAGATCCTCCGGACGGACGTGAACAGCACGCTCAAGGACGAAAGCCGAGGATCATCCGGCGCCCATGGCGGGCGGGTGAGCCGCGCACTCGTCATGGCGGAGATCGCGCTGTCCTGCGCGCTGCTGGTGGGCGCGGGACTCATGGTCAAGAGTATCGTCAAACTGCGGAATTACGACTATCCCTTTGCCACCGCCAATGTGTTCACCGCACGGGCCGGGTTGTTCGAGACCGACTACCCCGACCGCGATCGGCGCGCCGAGTTCTGGCGCACGTTGCTCCAGCGCCTCGAGACCATGCCCGGCGCGGTCGCCGCCACCCTGACGTCGAGCTTGCCGGGCGACGTGCCCGGCAACGACCGCGTGGCCATCGAGGGCCAGACCTATCCCACCGAGCAAGATTATCCCAGGTCCGGCTCCTCGCTCATCACGCCGGGCTACCTGGAGACCTTCGACGTGCCGATGCGGCGGGGGCGCGCGTTCACTCCCCAGGATGACCGCAACGCGCTCCCCGTGGCGATCATCAATGAAGCATTCGCGGAGCAGTACTTCCCCGGCGGAGATCCCGTGGGCCGGCGGATCCGCCAGGGAACGTCGGGCGCGGACTCCATTCCGTGGCTGACCATCGTCGGCGTGGCTCCCACGCTGTACGTGAAGGGCCTGGACCCCGGCAACGACAACCTGGCGGCCTACTACCTGCCGTTGGCACAGCGCGACTCGCGCTTTCTCACCATCGCCGTTCGCTCGCCCGGCGCCGACGGCATGGCCCTCGCACCATCAGTGCGGGAGGTCATCCGCTCCCTGGACCCGGACTTGCCGATCTACGACGCCTATTCGATGCTCCGGTATATCAAGTTCAATACCTGGTTTTTCCATGTGTTCGGCACGCTGTTCATTGTCTTTGGCGCCGCCGCTCTGTTCATGGCATCGGTGGGCCTGTACGGCGTGCTGGCGTTCTCGGTGAGCCGGCGGGTAAAGGAGATGGGCATCCGGATGGCGCTGGGTGCTTCCGCGCGCAGCGTGCTGGGCCTGATTGTCCGGCAGGGCGCTTTCCAACTCACCGTCGGACTGACCGTGGGCCTGGCCATGGCGTTCGGTCTTTCCCGCGTGCTTCGCGTCATCATGTTCGACGTCGAGCCCAGCGACCCCGGCGTTTTCGGCGCCATCGTGGCCGTGATTCTCGGCGTGGGCCTGGCGGCGAGTCTGGTACCGGCCAGGCGGGCGACCGCGGTGGATCCGATCGTGGCACTGAGGTACGAATAGGGGGGCGAGCCTATGGTCGGCCAACGGCGGACGGGCGGTCTGGCGGACCGGGGGACGGGCGCGAAAGTCTCGTCACCAACATTGGGCCTTCGTTCCTGCCAGCAAACTTGCATGTCCGTCCGCGGACCGCCGGCCCGCCCGTCCACTCATCCGCCCCGCTAGTTCCTTCCCTCTTGCGCCCGCTTCAGCAACGATATCTGCCCCGTGTGATACGCATCGTGCTGCGCCAGACCGTGGAGCATGACGTAGAATGACTCGCTGCGCACCAACCCCTCACCACGACCTACCTGTTCGTACACCCGTACCGGAGGGAACTCCCGCACCGCCTGCCGCAGTCGCCGATGCGCCTCCGCCAACCCCGCCTTGGCCCGCTCCCAGGATGGGGCATCCGTGGCCCGCACCGGCGGCCAGTCCTCTTCACCGGTCAGCTGGTGCGCACCATTCGACAGCCTTCGAGCCACCTCGTTGGCCCAGGCCGTCATGTGGTGAACGATTTCCCAAATGGTGTGGGCGGCCGGGATGGGCCGAGCCGCCGCCTGCGCACCCGACACTCCGGCGAGCGCTTCCTGGATGGCGGGGCCATGCCAGGCACCCCCGTGCACCATGCGATCCAGTTCATCCGCGATACGCTCGACCTCGAGGGTGGTTGCCATTGGGACGGTGTTCATGGAGGCTCCTTGGTTCATGTCCGGGTCAGGTATCACACCAGTATGATGCTTATGATCAGTTAGAATATGGAAGAGTCGCTCTAACTTGTCAACATGCTTATATTGGTTACATCGTCGGATCGGAGATTCCCATGGTTCAGCCCGTCCAACCGTTCAAGTGGGTAGGCGGGGCACTATGCCTCGACTTCAATAACACCGTGGACTGGGACCACTTGACGCCGTCGGAGGGTGACCGCCTGGCGGACCTGACCGGCCTGGCGGCCTGGGGACGTGAGGCGCACCTGCTATCCGCCACGGATGTCCGGCGCCTGGTCACGCGGCAGCCGCGGCCCGCGGATCCCCGAAGCACGCTGCAACGCGCCTGGGAGGCGCGGCAGACTATTCACCAGATCTTCTATCCAGTAGCGCTGGGGCAACGTCCCGCTGGGAAAGCCGTGGCGGACCTGAACGGCTACCTGGCTCAGGTGCCTGCCCAGGTTGTGGCTGATGGCACCAATGGATTCCGCTGGTCCTCGCCGCCGGGCCCGGACGCCGGCACCATGGTGCTCTGGCCGGTGCTCTGGTCCGCCGGCCAACTCCTCACCTCACCAGGGCTGGTGCACCTGAAGACCTGCGCCAACGAACACTGCGGCTGGCTCTTCGTGGACGCCAGTCGCAAGCACAACCGGCGGTGGTGTGAGATGGGGGTGTGCGGGAATCGGGCCAAGGTCCGGCGGTTCTACCAGCGGCGCAGGACGGCAGGGCGGGCCTGACCACCGCCGGGTTGCTTCTAGCGGGCGCGGCGCCGGCCGGCTACCGGCCGTTCCCCCGCCCAAACAACCCCCGCAGCAGCGAGCGCACGCCGGCCGATACCCGCCCGCCGGCCTGCGCAATCCAACCCGGCACGCGCTGCAACCCCCAACAGTCCTCGCTCGCGGGCGGCGCGGTTCCCGCCAGGAAGTACTCCACCTCGCCCCCACAACCCCAGCCCGCACCCAACCCGGTTTCAGGGTCAATCCGCACGGTTTCCAGTCCCATTGGCGGCTCGAAGTCCCGGGGATCGCGAGTGTCCTCCGTTGCCATGAGAAACCGGGCGAAGATCGGGAGCGCCGCCTGCGCCCCCGACAGACCAAGGCTTCGCCCGTCATCGAACCCCGCCCACACGGCGACCGCGAGATCCGGGGTGTATCCCACGAACCAGGCGTCACGGTAATCGTTGGTGGTGCCGGACTTGGCGGCGATGGGTCCGTCGTACCCGTAGGCACGGACACCCCGGCCGGTGCCCCGCTCCACCGCGCCCTGGAGCCCCGACGTCACCAGGAACGTCTCGGCCGGGGTGAAGACCTGCGCGCCGGTGTTCTCGGCCAGAAGCGACGGGGTACCGTCGGCGTCGAGGACGCCGAGCACCGCGCGCGGATCGGCCCGGAACCCGCCGGCCGCAAGCACGCCGAACGCGCGCGCCAGCTCCAATGGGGTTACCTCGGAAGATCCCAGCGCCAGGCTCGGCACTTGATGCAACGGACTCGTGATGCCGAGCCGCCGTGCTGCCTCCGCGATCCGCTCAGGACCGAGCTCGAGCCCCAGGCGCGCGAACGGCACGTTGAGCGAGAATTCCAGGGCCCGCCGGAGCGTCACGGTGCCGCGATACTGTCCGTCGTAGTTGACCGGCTGCCACACCCCTTCCCCGGTACGAACGGCCAGTGGCTGGTCCTCTAGACGGGACGCCAGCGTGACCGAGCCGGCAGTGAGCGCCGCGAGGGCCACGATGGGCTTAAAGGCGCTTCCGGGTTGCCGTCGGGCCTGCGCAGCCCGGTTAAACTGCGTGGCCCCGTAGTCCCGCCCTCCCACCATGGCCAGGATGTCGCCGGTAGCCGGGTCGAGCGCCACCAGCGCGGCCTGGAGAGGGCTCGCATCCCTCCGAAGAGGTGGGTGCTCCCGTTCCAGGCGCTCAAGCCCGGAGCGAACCGCCGCCTCAGCCGCAAGCTGAAGATCCATGTTCAGCGTGGTGAAGACGGAGGTTCCTCCGGCGGGACCCGTACCGCCCGAATGGGTGGCGAGTTCCGCGGCCACGAAATCGGCGAAGTAGCGGCCGGCGCGCAGCGGCGGCGCGGTACGGCGCAGACCGAGGGATGCGCTGGAGGCGCGGCGGAACTGCGATTCGCTCGCGCTGCCCTGGTCCCGCATCAGCGACAAGACCACGTTCCGCCGTCCCCTGGCCGCATCCGGACGAGAGTACGGCGCATATAAGTTCGGGCCCCGGATGAGCCCCGCCAGCAACGCACTTTCCGCCAGCCCAAGCTGGCTCACGTCTTGGGCGAAGTAGAACTGCGCGGCCCGCCCGACGCCGCGCACCGCAAAGCCACCGTCCTGTCCCAGGTAGATTTCGTTTAGGTAGGCCTCGAGGATCTCCTGCTTGCTGTACCGCCGCTCGAGCACCAGGGCCATGGCGAGCTCGCGCGCTTTGCGAAGCGGCGTGCGGCGTGCCGACAGAAAGAGGTTCTTGGCCAGCTGCTGCGTGACGGTACTGGCACCCTGAACGATGCGGCGCTCGCGCAGGTTGGCGATCGCTGCGCCCAGGATCCGCGCCAGGTCCACCCCACCGTGCTCGAAGAACCGCCGGTCCTCCACCGCCAGCACGGCCGCGACCAGCGACGGCGAAACGTCGGTCAGGCGCACCGGAACGCGGTCTTCCGGCACCGCGCCGGGCACGCGCAACGGCTCCGGTTCCAGCATCACCCGGGACAGCCACCCCCCCTCCCCATCCTCGAGACCCATCACCCACCCGTCAGGGTCCAGGTGAATCGTCACGACCCCGCCCGAGTCCAGGCGGTCCGCCACGCGAAAAAGGCGCCGGCCAATGGTCCAGCGGCCGCGGTCCGCGCGGTATTCGCCAATCCCCACGTTGCGCCGGGTGCCGCGATAGCCCATACGGTCGAGGTATCGCTTCAGTCCGGCCGGGCTGAGCCGCTCCCCGGTTCGGACCACCTCCGGCCGCGCGAAGAAGCGGGTAGACGCGCGCCGCAGCGGCCCGTCCAGCCGCGCACGGGCCAATGCCTCGAATCCCACGACCGACGTTCCAAGCGCGAACGTCGCGCCCAAGACGCACAGCACAGTGCGGAACCGTTGGAGGTGGGGCCAGGTGGGCAGGTGCACGCGGGAGGTCCTCAGGGGATGCCGTACGCTATTAGACGCGCTGGCGGGCCGGTTCGTTCCACGGTGCAAGAATCCGGTCTTTCTAGCCCCCGCGTCGCGCGAGCGCGACCTCCGGCCGCTCGGTATCAGCCGTCTCCATCAACCTCAGGTACTCGGCGTATCGCGCGCGGGCGCCCGCGGCGTCGCCCGCCAACTCAGCCGCCCGCCCGGCTCCGAACACGCTTCGGGCGCGATGGGGCTCCCTGGCGAGCACGGCTTCGTAGGCGCGCCGTGCCTCGGCGGGACGACCGACCTCCAGCAGGAGGTCGCCCAGCATTTCTCGCGCGGGCAGCACGTGCCCCGGAGTCACCGGATGTTTATCGGTGCCGTCTTCGTTACCGGCCGCCTCGGTTGCCAACCGTACGGCGGCGTCACGATCTCCCGCCCCCAACGCAATCCACGCTTGGACCGCGATCCGCTGCACCTGAACCAGCCGCGCCCAGTACGGCTGCGGCTGGGCCAGCGCCGCCTCGATGCCAGACAACGCCACCACCTCAGCCCGCGCGGCCGCCAGGTCGCCCACGCGTGCCGCGCCCAGACCGCGCGCAAAATGGGTGATGGCTTCGGCCGCGGGGAAGTTCCCAGCCTTCCGGACCGGCAACCCGGCGGCCTCCCGCCAGGCGTTCCGCTCCAGCGCGTAGCGGGCGGGAATGGACGCCAGCGCGTAGTCGGAGACGACCTGGTCCGGCGGCACCACTGTGGTCACCCCCCCGGTTTCCCTCACGATCTTACCGGCTTCCCGGTCCTGCCCCAGCTGGAGGTAGCCGTAGACCATATAGTCCCAGGCGTGCAGCCGGTGGTTGTGGATACCGGTGAACCCTCCCTTTTCCTCCAGTGCCCGCGAAGCATCGGCCGAGTGGCGGTTGGCCTGCACCGTCTCATTCCACAACCCCAGTCGGACGAAGATGTGCGACGGCATGTGGTGGGCATGGTAGGCGGCCGGCGCGATCTCGGCGTAGCGGCGCGCGGCGTTGACGCCCAGCGGGGCCAGGCGGGGCGAGTCGTAGGTGTGGATGACGTAGTGGGCCAGCCCGGGGTGGTCGGGCTGCGCCTGGAACAGCGGCTCCAGGATCCTTCCCACCTCGCGCTGCTTGGCGAAAGACGTGTCGGTGGTCGAGGCGTTGGAGGCTGCTGCGAGCGCGTAGAAGATGGTTGCCTCCGTATCGTCGGTGTATCGCTCCGCGACCTGCCGCATGGCTGCCTCATAGGCCAGCGCGCGCCGGCCGTGCGGCACGGTGTCGTAATCTTTGAAGTAGGCGCGAACCGCGGCCAGGTAGTCCCGCTCCCGCGGCGTTCCCCCAGACAGCGTGGCGGCATGCTGCAGCAGATCCCAGGCGAGCTTCAGGTTGCCCGTAGGCGGAGGCCCCGCAAACGGATTGCTGCGCAGGGTCATGGCCTGTCCCCAGTAGGCCATCAGGCAGCCAGGATCGGCCTCGGCCACTTGGCCAAAGGCGACGCCGGATTCCTCCCACCAGAAGGAGTGCAGCATCGCGATGGCCCGCTCGAACCGCTGCTGCGCTTCGCCGTTGCAGGACGTGGCAAACGCCACCCGGCCGACCTGGTCGGACGCCGGGGCCGGGTGTTGGTGGCCGGCTTGGGCACGCACATTGGTCGTGACCGAGAGCAGCAGAGCGACGGGTAGCGCGGAGGCCAGGCGGAGAGATCGCATGGGGCACCTCTTCCAGGGACGGGGGTCGTGTCGGTTCCAATTTGCCTGGCGTGCCGTGAGCGTCAAGCCGGTGGTCCCGGCGCAGCCGGTGCGCGGCGGTTGCATCGGCTGCATATTACCTGACGCGCGCGTTTGCAGCGGCGAGGGTTTCGCCCACCGAAACCACCCACACACCTCCATCGCAACAAACGGAAGAAGCTCGGTTTGCCGTGACTCCACTCACCGGATGGTTTGATCCTGGGCACCACGCGGGCAAAGGCGGCTTCTTGCGCCTCGCCGCCAACAGTTATCTCGCGGCGAAAGGCGATGCCGGCGTGCGGATGCCCGGCCTGCGCCGTGGCGATCTCATCACCCTCGATGGCGGGCGCGTCCAGCAGGTGAACGGCCTCCCGCCGGAAACCGCATCGCAGCGACCCGTGTTCAGCGACCTGGGCGCCGTCCACCCCAACCGTCCGCTGGCGCTCGAGATCCCGAAGCCCTCCAGGCAGGCGACCGCGGAGATCCAGCGCACCGTGGACCTGATCTGCCCGCTCGGGTTCGGCCAGCGCGCCCTCATCGTCTCGCCGCCCAAGGCCGGGAAGACCGTCATGCTCCAGGCGGTAGCGGAGGCGGTGGCCGAACGGTATCCCGCGGTGATCCTACTGATTCTCCTGGTGGATGAGCGCCCCGAAGAAGTGAGCGAGATGGTGGACTGGGGACGCGGCGAGGTGATCGCGTCGAGCTTCGACATGCCGTACGAGCGGCACGTCGCGGTGGCGGACATGGTATTCGAGCACGCGCGGCGTCAGGTCGAATTGGGCCGGGACGTGGTCATCGTCCTCGATTCCCTGACGCGTCTGGCCCGCTCGCACAACACCACCGGCCGGGGAACCGGCCGCACCCTCTCCGGCGGCCTGGACGCGAACGCCCTGGCCAAGCCCAAGGCCCTGTTTGGCACCGCACGCGCCGTTCCCAGCGGCGGATCGCTCACCGTGATCGCGACTGCGCTGATTGAGACCGACAGCAAGATGGACGACGTGATTTTCGAAGAGTTCAAGGGCACCGGCAACGCCGAGCTCCGGCTCTCCCGCGCCCTGGCCGACCGGCGGTTGTACCCGTCGGTGGACGTGGCGGCCAGCGGGACCCGGCGGGAGGAGCTGCTGCACGACCCGGCGACCCTCGAGGCGAAAAACAAGCTCCGGCGGAGCCTGGTCGAGCTGCCGCCGGAGCGAGCCATGCAAATGCTGCTGGAGCGCTTGCGACGCTCCAAGACCAACGCCGAGCTGCTTCAGGGGGTTTGACTGGGGCAGCCGGCGCTAGCAGGACATGCAGTTGTGGTTGTTCTTGGCGCCCAGCTTCTCCAGCAGCTCCACCGTCCCCGAGAACGGCTGGATCCGCTGTACCGGGCCGTTCGCCATGTCGGCCGTGGTTTGTCCGCGCCGGCTCACCGCCGTCACGTCCGCGCCCCTCTCCACCAGGTAGAGGATCAACGTATTGTCGCCCCGGGCCGCCGCGTGATGCAGCGGCGCGTAACCGTTGTGGTCCCTGGCGTTCACGTCGGCGCCCAGCTCTTCCACCAAGTACTTCACCGCCGGCAGCCAGCCGTCAGGCACGGAGCGGTGGGCGTTGCCGGCGTACCCCTCACCAAAGCCCACGCCCGAGGCCGCATGGATGGGCCACACGCCGGGCCCGCCGTCCGGGACAGGCGGTAGTCCGGACGGATCCGGCCCAGCGCCACCGCGCCCCCGCCGGCGACCACCGGTCGGTTTCTTGGTCGGCAGATTCGGGTCGGCACCGCGGGCCACCAGAAGGCGCATTGCGTCCACGTCGGTGGCGTATGCGGCGCGCCAGAACGGGGTCGCCCCGTCCGTGTCTACGCCCAAGAGGTCAAACGTGTACGACATGTACCACAGATGCTTCTTCAACCGAACGTTGGGGTCCGCCCCGGCATCGAGCAGCGCCTTCATGACATCCAGGTAGGTCGCCCTTTGCTGGAGATAGGCCTGCTGCTGGGGGTACCGGGCCTTGGGAGCCCATTGCGTATTCAGGGCGGCGAAGAGCGGGGTGGTTCCCGCGTCACTGGCGACGTCGGAGTCGGCCCCGCGCGCCAGCACCTGAAGGCCCAGATCAAAATGGCCGTTGATCAAGGCCATGAGGAGCGGGCTGGTATGGTCGCCTTCGCTCACCTGGTTGATGTCGGCGCCGGCGTCGATGAGCGCCATCACCGTCTCGACACTCCCTTCCCGCACGGCGTACAGCAACGCCGTCAACCCACCGGTTCGACCCACCATCGCCGGATACGCGTCGCCCGCGCCTTCACCGGGGGCGGCACCCCGCTGTTGCGGGGGTGCGCCTGCGCCCGCGGCGGCCTGGGCGGTCTCCCCCGCCACCGCAGCCCCGGTGGGCTGGGCCGGAGGCGCCACCACCTGTTGCCCGGGTCGCTGACTGGGATCCGCGTCCGGCCCCAACTCCGCGCGGGCCGCCACCGCCACCCGCTCGCGTTGCTCCGTCATCTCGGGCGCAGCCCCGGACGACTGCCGCGCGGCGCGCACCGCCGTCTGAACCTGGCCGGGAGCAGGACGCCAGGCTTGCTCCTCCGGCGGGGCCTGGGATCGCAACGCGGTGAGGACCTGGTCCCGACGCCTCGCGGCCTCTCGATCCGCCGCGGCGAGGGTGGGCAGGTCCACCACCTTGGATATCACGGCCAACTCCGCACCGCGCGCGACCAACAGCTGCACCGTTTCCACGTGATTGCTGGCTGCCGCGAACATGAGGGGCGTTTGCCCACGGACCGCCTCTTTGGCGTTTCCGTCCGCGCCGTGATCCAACAGGATTCGGACGGCTTCGGCGCTCCCGCCACCGGCCGCGAAGTGGATGGGCGTCGCCCCACCGGTGGTCGTGACGGCCGACACGTCGCCACCAGCCTCGACCAGGAGGCGTACCATGTCCGCGTGCCCGGCCTTGCTCGCCAGGTGAAGGGGCGTGTAATCCCCCAGCCGGGTCGCAGCCTCCACGTTCGCGCCCGCGCGCACCAGGATCCGGCCAACCTCGCCATTGCCGTTCACCGCCGCCCAGTGGAGCGCGGTCATGCCGTCGCCTTGGGCCGCATTCACGTCGGCGCCCTGCTTGAGCAACGCCCGCACCGCTTCCACGTCGTTGCGCCGGGCCGCGTCGGCCAGAGGAGAGTCGGGAGGTCCCCCCGCGACGAGCAGCGCCGCCGTGATCAGGCCGCCCAGCAGGTTGGTCCGTTGGCTCGTCATCGCGTGTCTCTACACCGCAAACGAGAAATCCGCCGTACTGTCACCAAAGCTGGCCATGTCGTCCAAGCCCAGCTTGTGCATCAAGCTCAGCATCACGTTCGCCATCGGCGTTCCATCAGGCGCCTTGAGATGGACGTTCCCCTTTAGCTGTCCATTGCCGCCACCGGCCACAAACAGCGGGCAGCGCCGGTGATTGTGCAGGTTCCCATCCGCCATGGGCGAGCCGTAGATGATCATGGTCTTGTCCAGCAGGTTCCGGTCGCCCTCCGTGATGCCCTTCAGCTTCTCCAGGAAATACGGCAGCATGCTGACATGATACTTGTTGAGCTTGTAGAAATCGCCCACCGCCTTCTCGTTGCCGCCGTGGTGCGACGCCGGATGGAACGGTTTGTCCGTCCCGCTCTCCGGAAACACCCGAGCAGACGAGTCGCGGCCCATCTTGAAGGAAAAGACGCGCGTCATGTCCGACGCGAACGCCAGCGCCTGGAGGTCGAACATCAGCTGGACGTGCTCCTCAAAGGAATCCGGCACCCCGGCCGGCGCTTCCGGCATGGCGCGCTGCTCGCCGCTGGTGTTGTGGGCCTCGATGCGTTGAATCCGCCGCTCCACTTCCCGGATGTTCTCCAAGTACTGATCCATGCGCTGGCGGTCCAGCGGGCCCAGCTCGCGCCGGAGCTCGGCCACGCGGCCGGTAATCCAATCCAGGATGCTGCGGTTGGTCCGGCGGAGCATGGCCCGCTCTTCCGGCGTCCCGCCCGCGCCGAACAACTGCTCGAACGCCACCCGGGGGTCCCGGATCACCGGCAAGGGCTCCGTGGGCGACGCCCAGCTGATGGAGTCCGTGTACACGCAGGTGTACCCGTAGGCGCACCCACCGGACTGGTTGATGTTCTCGATGCACAGCTGCATGGACGGGATGGGCGTGTCCTGGCCGAACCGCTGGGCGTACAGCTGGTCCAGGGAGGTCCCCACGTACACGTCTGAGCCTTCCGTCTGCTTGGGGTGCGCCTGGGTGAGAAAGACCGCACTGGAGCGGAAGTGGTCGCCCCCAATCTCGGGCGCCGTGACGGCCTCGGCCATCCGGACGTCCGTGTTGCTGACAATGGTGAGATAGTCCCGGTAGGGCTCCAGCGGGAGCAGAGCGCTGGGGGACAGGTCGAATTCCCGGCCCGCCGCCGCCGGGGCCCAGAGGTTCTGGGTGGCACCCCACTCGTTACACCCTGCCGCGCCGTGCACCATCTCGATGCACACCAACCGGGGACGGTCGGCCACCATCCCGGCCAGAAGGCGCCGAGTGGGAATCATGGCGTCGAGTAGCGGCAGTCCCACCGTCGCGCCCATCCCACGGATGAAGGTGCGGCGGGGCATGTGCCTACCGGTAATGAACTCCATATGAGTCGGCCTCCTCAGCCTTCAGCGCTAGTGCCTGTCGTCCTGTGTGTCGTCCACGACGGTCGCCATCTTGCTCATCCGGAAGGCGTCACTCTGCACCACGCCCAGGATGAACGAGGACATCCGATGCCCGTTAGCCTCAGCCTGCCGGACAATCGCCCGCACCGCCGGCATGTCCGGATACTCCACGCGACGGCCCAGGGCATAGGCCATGAGATTGCTGGTGAAGGTCCGGATCAACGGCGTGGGCCGCTTGAGCAGGGCGTTCCGGAGATCCTCGGGACTCTGGACCGCGGTCCCGTCATACATCTCCCCGCGCGTGTCCAGCTCCGCGCCATTCTCCTTGATACGCCACCGGCCCGTGACGTCGAAGTTGTCGAGCGCCAGGCCAATAGGATCCATAAACTGATGGCAGGACTTGCAGACCACGTTGGCGCGATGCATCTCCATCCGCTCGCGGGTGGTGAGCACGCGCCCTTCGGACGTTCCCTTAGTCTGTTCCAGATCCGGCACCCCGGGCGGCGGCGGCGGCGGCGGGGTGCCGATCAGCACCTCCATCACCCACTTGCCGCGCAACACCGGCGAGGTCCGATTGGCGTGCGACGTGAGCGTGAGGACGCTGCCATGCCCCAGCACGCCGCGCCGAGTGCCGTCCGGGTAGGTCACCCGCCGGAACTGGTCGCCGGTCACGCCGCGGAACCCGTAATGCCGGGCAAGTCGCTGGTTCACGAAGGTGTAATCCGCCGTGAACAGGTCCAGCATGCTCCGGTCCTCTCGGACCAGGCTGAAGAAGAACAGCTCGGTCTCCCGCCGCATGGCGTCGGCCAGCTGCTGATAGAAATCGGGATAGTCCAGCCGATCCGGATGGACCTTGTCCAGATCCTGCAACCGGAGCCACTGCGCGGCAAAGCGGGTCCCCAACGCCTCAGCCCGCGGGTCCGCCAGCATGCGGCGGGTCTGGCGCTCCAGCATGGCCGGATGCCCCAACTCCGCGCGGCGTGCCACCGTCATCAGCGCTTCATCCGGAGGAGTGCCCCAGAGGAAGAACGAGAGACGTGACGCCAAATCCAGGTCGCTCAGCCGATAGGGTTCCCCACGCCGCGCCGTGGCTGGAGCGCGCTCCAGTCGAAACACAAAGTCCGGACTGGCCAGGACGGCCTGGAGCGCCGTCCGGACGCCGTCTTCGAACGCTCCGGCGGCCACGCCCTCATCGTAGAACACCATCAACGCGTCGAGCTCCGTGGAGGCCACGGGCCGCCGGTACGCCCGGGGCGCCAGCTGGGAGACGATCTGCCGGGCGCAGGCCCGTGCTTCTCCCGGCGCAGCGGGCCGACAGGTGAAGATCCGTCGGCGGCTGGGCGTCTCGGAGATCCCCTTCACGTTCTGGGGCCCAAAGACGACCAGGTCCTTCAAATGGGCGAGCGCGGTAATGCCATAACCGTCCACGCCGATTTGCCGATCCACCAACGACCAGTCGTGCGGCGACAGCAGGTCCTCCACCGGACCCTCGAACGTCCGCAGGAAGGCGGCGGACACCCGCTGCGGGCCGGCCCGGACGAAGATGGGCTCCGCCGTCTCCATGTTCACGCCATTGGGGTCCGACACATCCATCCACCGGTCCACGTCGAGCAGCGCGACCGGCTCACCATTGATGGAGATCTCGAGCTGCTCATCGCGAGCTGTCCCCCCGTAGAAGCCGCCGGTGGTGGTGTGCTCGAACGCCAACTTGAACACGTAGTCGCCGTCGGCCGGAAAGTTGTGCACCACCGAGATGCCCCCGCGGGTGCCGTACGGCGCGCCCTCCACGCGGTCCCACTGCGACGCGTAGCCCGAATTGGTGTAGGTCGTGGAGCTGGCGGTCGCCTTGGGATCACCCACCGCCAGGCGGCTGATGTCACTCGCCGCCTTGAGATACGCCTCCAACAACGTGGGCGACAACATCTGCACGTCCGCGATGTTGTCGAAATTCGCGCTCTTGGTGTCCAGCGGCAGATAATCCCCGGCGTTGATCTCCAGCCCCAGCAACTCCCGAATGGACCGCTCATACTCCGCCCGGTTCAACCGCTGAAACGTCCGTACCCCGGGATCCGGATGGACCGCCGCCGCCGCGTCCAGCCGCCGCTCCAACTCCTCCGCAATCAGCGTCAGCGTATCCCCCCCGGGCCGCGGCATCCCCGGCGGCGGCATCATCCCGGCCCGCAACTTCCGGATCATTTTCTCGGCGATCTCCGCCGTCGCCTCCGGCCGCCCCACGTCCACCGCCGCCAGTGAGAGATTCCCGGTGAGCGCCCGATCGTTGTGACACACCACGCACACCCGCTGCACCACCGCCGTATAGGCTTCAGTGGGGGAGGGGGCGGCGTGGACATAGGGACTGGCCGGCGGAACGGTGGCGGGCGCGACGGTCCCCGCTGCGGCGACCGGTGCAGCCGGCCCCGACGCTTGCCAAGCCATCTCGCTCTGCGCCGAGTAGCCCGCGAACACCAGCACCACGCCCCAAGCCGCGACGTTGGCCATCCTCATCGTTCCCTGCCCCCCTGCGTCACCCCAACCAGAACATGACGGGCGATCAGCATGACACACAGTTGTGGTTGTTTTTCGAACCCAGCTTCTCGAGCAGGGCCACCGTTTCCGGGAACGGTGAGATCCGTTGGACCGGCCCGTTGGCCATGTCGGCCGTCGTCTGGCCTCTCCGCGCCACCGCGGTCACGTCGGCGCCCCTGGACACCAGATACTCGATCATCTGATTGTCGCCCCGCGCCGCGGCATGGTGCAGCGGCGCGAACCCGTTCAGGTCCCTGGCATTCACGTCGGCGCCCAGTTCCTCCACCAAGTACTTCATGGCGGGGAGCCAGCCGTCGGGCACGTGGCGGTGAACGTTCCCGGCGTACCCCTCGCCATAGCCCACGCCGGCGGCGGCGTGGATAGGCCAAGTGCCCGGACCGCCTACCGGGACCGGCGCCAGGCCCGACTGGTCTACGTCCTGCTGCCCCCCACGCCCACGCCGGCGTCCCTCAGGCGGCTTCATGGTGGGAATGTTGGGCTCGGCGCCACGGGACACCAGCAGCCGCATGGCCGGGACGTCGGTGGCGTAGGCCGCGCGCCAGAACGGCGTGGCGCCCATGCGGTCCACCCCCAGGTAATCGTCCCCGTAGGTATCGAACCAGGGGGACATCTTGAGGCGCGCGTTCGGGTCCGCTCCCGCCTTCAGGAGCGCCGCCATCAGCTCCTGGTAGGTGGTCTGTTGCTGGGTGTAATGAACCGGCTGCGGATGCCGGGATTTGGGCGACCAATGGGTGTTGAGCGCGGCATAAAGTGGAGCGATCCCGGAGGCACTGACCCGGTTGGGATCCGCGCCGCGCTCCAGCAGCAGCGTGGCGAGGTCGAAGTGGCCGTTGATGGTCGCCATCAGCAGCGGGCCGGTCTGATCGCCGGCACTGGGCTGATTGATGTCCGCGCCCCCGTTGAGCAGGGCGCGCACCGACTCCACGTGGCCCTCACGCACGGCGAGCAGCAGGGCCGTCAGGCCGCCGTAGGAACCCACCAGTCCGGCGTAGGACAGCGCATCGAGGCCCTCGGGCGGCGCCTGCCCCGGCGGCTCTTGTCCTCGCTGCGCGCCGCTCGCGGCGCCCGCGCCGCCGCCCCCACGCTGACCGTACTGCGAGACCGACGCCGGCTCGGGCGCACCCCGGAGCGCCGCCAGTTCCCGGCTGCGGCGTTG
The DNA here is from genome assembly GCA_036393515.1 of Gemmatimonadales bacterium. Lineage (GTDB taxonomy): Bacteria > Gemmatimonadota > Gemmatimonadetes > Gemmatimonadales > GWC2-71-9 > JACQHC01. The sequence goes on from DASWGV010000125.1 coordinate 18,427, forward strand.
CTCGTCCGTCCGATCGGCCCGATCCCGGGCGGTCAGGTCCAGCGCCGTGGCCGTGATCGTCATATCCGCGCCCCGAGCGAGCAGCACACGGATAGCGTCCACGCGGTCGTAGGCTGCGGCGAACATGAGCGGGGTCTGCCCCCAGGCGGTCTCGCGCGCATTGGCGTCCGCGCCGTGCTCCAGAAGGAGCGTGATGGCGTCCGGTCGTCCGGCCGCCGCCGCGAAGTGGAGCGGAGTTACTCCGCCGGTGGCGGTACCGGCGCCCACGCTGGCACCGGCCTGGAGGAGCGCCGCGATCACGAGCCCGTGTCCCTCCTTACTGGCCAGGTGCAACGGGGTGTACCCGCCCAGCCGGGTTACGGCCGCGGGATGGGCTCCGGCGGAAATCAGCAGGGTCGCCATCCCGGCATTGCCATGCACCGCCGCCCAATGGAGCGCGGTCATACCGTCGCCCTGGGCCGCGTTCGCGTCCGCCCCCTGCTGCAGCAGCGCCCGGACCGTCTCGACGTCGTTCCGGCTGGCCGCGTCGGCGAGCGGAGACTCCCGGCCCACCCCTGACCAGACCAGTGATGTCACCAGCACCACGGCGCCAAGCCAATTCACTGGTTCATTCAGCATGCCACCACCTTCAGACGGAGCGGCGGACGATCTGCCTGTCTCAACGCCGCTGCCTCCGTCACACCGCAAGGGAAAAGTCTCCCGTGCTATCCCCGAACTGCTGCACGTCCTCCAGCCCCAGCTTGTGCATCAGGCTCAGCATCACGTTGGCCATGGGCGTGCCGTCCGGGGCCTTGAGGTGAAGATTGCCCGGGAGCTGTCCATTGGCGCCCCCCGCCACGAACAAGGGGCAGCGACGATGATTATGCAAGTTCCCGTCCGCCATGGGGGACCCGTAAATGATCATCGTTTTATCCAGCAGATTCCCGTCCCCCTCTACGGTGTTCTTCAGCTTGTCCAGGAAATACGGGACCATACCGACATGGTACTTGTTGAGCTGGTAAAAATCCGTCACGCCCTTCTGATTCCCGCCATGGTGCGACGCCGGATGGAACCCCTCCTCCACGCCGCTCTCGGGATAGACCCGCGCCGAAGCGTCGCGGCCCATCTTGAAGGAGAACACCCGCGTCAAGTCGGAGGCAAACGCCAGCGCCTGGAGATCGAACATCAAGTGCACGTGCTCCTGAAACGAGTCCGGCACTCCGGCCGGCGCCTCGGGCAGCTGCCGCGGCTCGCCGCTGGTGTTCCGCGCCACCACCCGCTGAATACGTCGCTCGATCTCCCGGATGTTCTCCAGATACTGATCCATTCGAATCCGGTCGGCGGGGCCGAGCTGCCGCTTGAGCTGGAGCACTTCGCGGGTCATCCAGTCGAGGATGCTGCCGCTGGCGCGCTGCCGGAGCCTGCGCTCCTCCGCCGTGCCGCCCACGCCGAACAACTGCTCGAAGGCCACGCGGGGATCCCGGACCATGGGGAGCGGCTCGGTGGGCGAAGACCAGCTGATGGTGTCGGTGTACACGCAGGCATACCCATACGCGCACCCCCCCGCCTGGTCCACGTTCTCGATGCAAAGCTGTATGGAGGGGATAGGGGTGTCCTGCCCGAAGCGCTGCGCGTAGAGCTGGTCGAATGACGCCCCTACGTACACGTCCGAACTCTCCGTCTGCTTGGGATGCGCCTGCGTGAGGAACACGGCACTCGAGCGGAAATGGTCGCCGCCGATCTCCGGCGCCGTCACGGCCTCCGCCATGCGGACATCGGTGTTGCTGATGATGGTCAGGTAGTCCCGATACGGCTCCAGCGGGAGGAGCGCGCTGGGACTCAAGTCGAAATCCCGGCCCACGGCCGCCGGCGCCCAGAGATGCTGGCCGGCGCCCCACTCGTTCGACCCCGCCGCGCCATGCACCATTTCGATGCAGACCAGGCGGGGGCGCTCGACGTCGGCCGCCATCCTGGCCCAGAGCCGCCGTGACGGGATCATGGCGTCGAGCAGCGGCAGCCCCACGGTTGCGCCCATTCCGCGGAGGAAGGTGCGTCGAGGTATGTGCTTGCCGGTGATGAAGTGCATTGGTCCCTGGTCTCCTGGCCCTGGCGTTGGTGGCGGCTACGGCGTCCCCGCGCCGTCTTCGACCGTGTTGACCACCCGTTTCATCTGGAACGCGTCGCTCCGGACCACGCCCAGGATGAAGGATGAGATCCGATAGTCGTTGGCTTCGGCTTGCCGGACGATGGCTCGCACAGCCGGCATATCGTAATACTCGACGCGGCGGCCCAGGGCGTATGCCATCAGGTTCCCGGTGAATGTCCGGATCAGCGGCGTCGGCCGTTTAAGCAGGGCGTTCCGGAGGTCCGCAGGGTTCTGTACCGGGGTGCCGTCATACATCTCCCCCTGGGTGTCCAGCATCACCCCGTTTTCCTTGATCCTCCACTTGCCCGTCACGTCGAAGTTATCCAGCGCCAGACCGATGGGATCCATGAACTGATGACAGGAGCGACAGACCACGTTGGCGCGGTGCATTTCCATGCGCTCGCGCGTAGTGAGCAACCGGCCTTCCTTGGCCTCCGCGGTCTCTTCCAGGTCGGGAACGCCGGGGGGCGGGGGTGGCGGTGGCGTGCCGATCAGGACCTCCATCACCCATTTGCCACGCAGCACCGGCGAGGTCCGGTTGGCGTGGGAGGTCAGCGTGAGGATGCTCCCCTGTCCCAGCAGGCCGCGCCGGCTGGCATCCGGATAGGCGACCTGCTGGAAGTGGTCGCCCGTGACGCCCGGGATCCCGTAATGGCGGGCGAGCCGCCCGTTCACGAAGGTGTAATCCGCCGTGAACAACTCCAGGACGCTGCGATCCTCCCGCACCAGGCTATTGAAGAACAGCTCCGTCTCGCGCCGCATGGACGCCTTGAGCTGATCGTCGAAGTCTGGGTAGCCGCGCACGTCCGGGTGGATCTTGTCCAGGTCCTGGAGGCGGAGCCATTGGCCGGCGAACCGTGGCCCCAGTGCCTCGGCCCGCGGATCCGCCAGCATCCGTCGGGCCTGCCGCTCCAGCACCGCGGACTCGGAGAGCTCGTTGCGGCGCGCCAGTCCAATCAACTCCTGGTCCGGGGGCCCCGCCCATAGGAAGAACGAAAGCCGCGAGGCAAGATCGAGGTCGCTCAGACGATAACTCTGGCCGGGCCGGGCATTAGCCGGCGTGGTCTCCAGCCGGAACACAAACCGCGGACTGGCCAGGATCGCCTCCAACGCCATCCGAACGCCGGACTCGAACCCGCCTTCCGCCGCCCCCATGTCGAAGAACGACATCAAGTCGGCGAGATTCTCCGGCGTGAGCGGCCGCCGATAGGCGCGCTCGCCCAGGTCCGAGAGAATGGCCTGGGCGCAGGGGCGCTGGCCCGCGGGTGACGCGGGGCGGCAGGTAAAGATCCTGCGGCGGCTGGCCGTCTCCGACACGCCGGTCGGGTTGTAGGGCCCCCCGATCACCAGATCGCGCAGATGGGGGAGCGACAGGATGCCGTAGGTGCCCGCGATGGCCGTGCTGGCCAGGGACCAATCGTGCGGCGACACCAGGTCCTGAACGGGCCCTTCGGCCCGCCGCAGGAAGGCCGCCGACACCCGGTGCGAGCCCGCGCGAACGACCACCGGGTCCGTGCGCAAGGTCACGCCGTTGGGGTCCGACACGTGCATCCAGCGGTCCAGCGTCAGCAGCGCGGCGCGCTCGCCATCAATGGCAATTTCCAGCTGCTCGGGAACATCGGCGGTTAGCAGCGCCGACCGGCCGTTGCCGACCAGACCGCCCGTCGTCTCATGATGGAAGGACACCCGGAACGCGTAGGAGCCGTCGGCCGGGAAGGTATGCACCACTGAGATGCCCCCGCGGGTGCCGTAGGGCGCGCCCTCCACCCGGTCGGTCTGCGACTCCCACCGCGATACCGGATAGGTCGCTTCGCTGGGAGAGACGTGGGGATCGCCTACTGCCAGGCGGCTGATGTCACTCGCCGCCTTGAGATACGCCTCCAACAACGTGGGCGACAACATCTGCACGTCCGCGATGTTGTCGAAATTCGCGCTCTTGGTGTCCAGCGGCAGATAATCCCCGGCGTTGATCTCCAGC
>DASWGV010000126.1:0-22207 GCA_036393515.1 Gemmatimonadales bacterium
GCCGCCACCAGCCGGAACGACAGGTGCCCCGGCGTCCGCTGGAACGCCGCGAGCATGCTGTCCACCACACCGGGCCCGGCCAGGATATTGCCCTGGACCGACACATGCCGCCCCATCCGGTGGCCGGCCCACTCGCTCGCTCTCGGACCGGTGAATGTCTCGACCTCGCCCCGGGCATTCATCACGGAGAACTGCCGGCCCTCCTTGGACCAATCCTGGGGCCGGGGGTCCGGATCGTCGGCCCGCACCCGCTCCACCGCTTGCCGGGGCGAGAGGCCCTGCTTGAGCAGGGCGATGGCCTGCGGGCCGTAGCTGACATCCACGATGGCTTGCGTCGCGACGACGCCGACATCCGCTTCACCCCACAGCACGCCGTTGCCCACGGCGAAAACCCGAGACTGCACCGCGGCGCCGACTTCGCCGGTGGTGGAGTCGAATCCCAGCACGGAGAACGTGCCGACGGGGGTGAACTGCTGTGCCAGGGCAGCCGTGTGAAATGCCAGAGTCGCGAGCACCGGCAGCGCTCGCCATATCCGGCGTGCGGCGCGGCGAGTTCGTCTGGAGGGACTCCTCATCGGCCCGCTCCGGCCGCCGCCCCCGGCTCGAGGATCATGCGGGCGCCGGTCACCGCCTCCACCCGGCCCCGGGAATAGAACACCGGGAAAAACCGGTCGGTGGCCCACATCTCGAACAGGTCCCGGTAGTGTGGACTGTCCGGATCGCCGCTCTGGCCCGGCGTGTTGGTCCCCACGGTGCGATCCCAGTCACCCGTGTCCACCACGATCCGGAAAGAGGCGCCGCTGGTTTGATTGTCGCTGTTCCCGGTGGCGAGCGGGGTCGAGCCGTACCCGCCGCGCGGCAGCGGGCCCACCTCCAGCCGGCGGCGGAGGTCGTCGTTCACTGCGGCGCTCAACGGGTGGCGGATCAGCGCGTGGTGGTAGCGGTCCTGGCCCCAGCGCCACTGCTCCAGGTCCGGGCCGAGCTTGGTGGTGAGGCGGCCCACCGCCACGCCCAGCGCGGAGACGAGCATCGAATCGCGGGCCGTCGTGGGGTTCGCGCCGAATTCCCCGGGCGGCGCGATCAGCCAGTTGATAACGCTCGACAAAGAGATGCCTCGCAGAAGCTCCCGGGCCTCCGCCGGCACCATGCGGTTGACCACCGCCTCCCGCAGCGCGCCTTCCCAGGCCACGTAGATCCCCGCGGGCACGGAGCTCGCGTCCATCACGTAGTCCCACGCCAGCAGCCGGCGCCGCGCAAGCTCCGCCCGTGGCTCGGAGGCGGGGCGGTCCTTCAGCAGCGGCACCAATTGCCGCGCGGGGATCGCGAAGGCATCGGTCTGGAGCCGCATCATGTCGGCCACGGAGTGCCGGCGGCCGCCTTCCAGCACTTCGCTGACCCGAGCCCAGCGGTAGGGATCGGCCCAGGAGAACCCGATCGCGTCCATGTACGGGTAGTCGCGCGGGATCAAGTCGTTGTTGGCGGTCGCGAAGTACCCGTCTGCCGGATTCGCCACGTGCGGCTTCGCCTTGATGGGGAGATACCCGTCCCACTCGTAGCGGCCGTCGCCCGGCACGGGCACCATGCCGGAGAAGTTCCGCCGGATGGGCGCGATGCCCACCGCCTGCCAGCCAATGGTGCCGGCGCGGTCCGCCCACACCATGTTCTCGCCCGGGATGTTGGAGTAGGTGCAGGCGTCCAGGAACTCCTCCCAGGTGCGCGCCTGGTCCATCCGCAGGCTCGCCAGGTAGGGCGCCCCACCGATCTCCATCCACGCCGCCCGCACGGCTACGGCCCGGTGAGCGCCGCGGTCCTGGTATACCACGGGACCGTGGCGCGTGTACTTGAGCTCGGCTGCCTGCGCCGGCTGCCCCTTCACCGGGATCGACTCCCGGATCACGGTCATCGTCTCCCACGCGTCGCGATAGCGGTACTGGTTGGGATCGGCCGGGTTGGTCTCGTATACGTAGAGGTCCTCGCCATCGGTCGAGAAGATGGTGAGGCCCCAGGCGCCGTACTCGTTGTGGCCAATGGACACGCCCGGCAGGCTGGGCTCGCCGCCCCCGATCACATTCCACCCCGGGCCCACCAGGTGCACCCAGTAGCGCAGGGATGGCGCCGCTTGGGCGCGGTGCGGATCGTTGGCCATGAGTGGGTAGCCCGATTCGCTCAGGCGGCCACTGACGACCCAGTTGTTGGACCCGATGTCGGGATCGGAGACTGCCGCCTGGCCTGCTGTTCCACCCGCCGCCTCGCCGCGCCGACTCCCGCGAAACTCCGCTCCCACGTGCTCCGGCCGAAAATCAACGCCGGACCGGAACGCGTCATACAACTCCAGGAGGTTGGCCGAGAGCAACGCCTGGCCAATGGAGGGGTCGAGCGTCAGGTCCGGATCGCCGGGGCCGAACGCCGAGAGCAACTTCACGCGGTCGGCCCCTACGGCGGCCACGGCGCGCCCGGTGGTCAGCTCCTGCCCGATGTTGCCCAGCAGGCCGGCATGCCGCGAAATCACCACCTCCGGCGTCCACGCCTGCGGCCGAATCCCCAGCAGCCGGAACTCCAGCGGTAACGCCTCCGGGCGGCGATTGGCTTCCTCTATATAGGCATTGATGCCGCGGACGAACGCCTGGATGATCGCTGCGCCACGCGGGTGATAATGATTCAGCTCCTGGGTCAGGTTGCGGCGGAACTTGAACAAGCGCGTCCCGATGTCTCGTTTCAACTCCTCAGGGCCCAGGACCTCGGCCACGGTGCCGGTGGCCTGCCGCCGCCACAGCTCGAGCTGGAACAGCCGGTCCCGGGCCGCGTTGTACCCTTGGGCAAAGAAGAGGTCGGCTTCGGTCTGTGCGTAGATATGGGAGATACCCCATCGGTCTGTGAGGATTTCGACCGGCCGCTCGAGGCCGGAGACGGCGAGGCGCTGTGGTTCCTGACCGGTGGCGGAGGCGGCTGTCGCCAGCGTGCCGAGCGCAGCGAGTCCCCAGCGTGTCATTCTTTGGAGTCGAGTCATGGCGGCCGGTGAACGGAGGAGCCGTCAACAAGATGGTCGTCCGGTCGCGAGGGCGCGAGGACCCCGCCGGCCGGCACCCCCCTTGTCTTCTCGGCCGAGCCGAGCGTATGCTCGGCGCATGGACCGGAAGCAGCCCAGCGGACACCTGATGACGCTCGACCAGTACCTCGCCTTCGAAGAGCGGAGCGAGGTCAAGTACGAGTATGTTGCGGGCGAAGTGTACGCCATGAGTGGCGTCACCACCCGGCACAATCTGATTACCCTCAACATCGCCGTGCATCTGCGGGCCGTCGCGCGAGCACGCCGGTGCAAGGTGTTTGCGGCGGAGGTCAAGGTCCGGTTCCGTGACCGGGTGTATTACCCTGACGTCATGGTCGCCTGCGGCAAGGCGGCCAACGTGGACCTCATCGTCGAGGCGCCTACGCTGGTCGTCGAAGTAACGTCTCCCAGCACCCGGGGCACGGACCGCCGGGAGAAGCTCGACACGTACCGGCGGATTTCGTCGCTCAAGACCTACCTGATTGTGGAGCAGCGGCGCCGGCATGTGCTCGCCTATGTCCGGGACGCACACGGCGAATGGCTGAAGCACGAGTTCGACGCCGAGGGAGAGATCGCACTCGCCTGTCTGGATGCCCGGATTGCGATGGACCAGATCTACGAGGGGATAGACCTCCCGCCGCTCAAGGTAGGGGAGGAGGAAGACGACTGGGGAGACTACGGGGACGACGACACGAACTCACCATGAACGCTGAAACCCTTTTCGGGGCCCGGGCGTCTCATACCTAAAAGCACTCTGTCCCGGTAGGTAGCCGCCGGTGGCGGCCCGGCCCGGGGGCCGTTTACGTTTCCGGGGCCAATCCTCGGCCCCGCTGACCCTCACCCGTGGGACGCTCCATGACCACACATCGTAGGGATTTTCTGAAGACCACCGGCGCGGCCGTGGCCGCGCTGGCGGCCGGGCACGTGCTGGACGGCGTGCCGGGATTCGCCCTGGCTCCCGCGGGGCAGGGGATGGCCATGGACGCGGCCATCAAGGACCTGCTGATGGCGGCGCTGAACGCGGCCAAGATGGCTGGAGCGGGCTACGCCGACGTCCGGATCGGCCGGCAACGTCAGAACTTCGTGTTCACGCGCGAACAGCAGATCCAGAACGTGGTGGACACGGACACCATGGGCTGCGGGGTGCGCGCGCTGGTGGACGGCACGTGGGGATTCTCCGCCACCAAGACCTTGAGCGCGGACGGGGTCGCCCGGGCCGCTCGGGAAGCCGTGGCGATCGCCAAAGCCAACCGCATGGCGCGCGACCGGGCGGTGGAGCTGTTGCCCGTCCCGGCCTATCCCAATGCCACGTGGAAGAGCTCTTTCCGGACCGATCCCTGGGACATTTCGATCGATGAAAAGGCCAATCTCCTGCTCTCGGCCAACCGCGAAGCCATGAAAGCCAAGAACGCGCGGTATGTCTTCAGCGCCATGTTCTTCGTCAAGGACGAGCGAAACTTCGCCTCCACGGATGGCTCGATCATCTCGCAGATGTTCATTCGGAGCTGGCCCACCCTCCAGATCACCGCCGTGGCGCCGGATTTCTCCGACTTTCAGAACCGGACGTCGGATACCGCGCCCATGGGCCGCGGCTGGGAGTACGTGCTGGAGTGCGACTTGCCCGGCAACGCGCTCAAGTGGGGCGAGGAGGCCTCGCAGAAGCTCTCGGCCAAACCGGTGGAAGTGGGGCGCTACGACCTGGTGCTCCACCCTACCAACATGTGGCTCACCATTCACGAGTCCATCGGCCACCCCACCGAGCTGGACCGCGCCATGGGATACGAAGCCAACTACGCTGGCACCAGCTTCATCGCTCCGCCGGAGCGGATGCTGGGGCAGCTCAAGTACGGGCCTGAGTTCATGAACATCCAGGGCGACCGCACGCAGGAAGGTGCCATCTCCACCATCGGCTACGACGACGACGGCGTACAGCCCGACTCGTTCCTGATCGTGAAGAACGGGATCTTCAACGACTACCAGACCACGCGCGAGCAGGCCCCCTGGCTCAAGTGGTGGTACGACAAACAGGGCATCGAGACCCGCTCGCATGGGTGCTCGTACGCGCAAGGCTGGGACAACGTGCAGTTCCAGCGCATGCCCAACGTGTCGCTCATGCCGGGCGAGCAGGACCTCACCTGGGACGATTTGATCGCCGCCACGGACAATGGGATCGCCATCGTGGGCGACGGGTCGTTCTCCATTGACCAGCAGCGCTACAACGCGCAGTTCGGCGGGCAGACCTTCCACGAGATCAAGGGCGGCAAGATCGTGGGCATGCTGAAGGACGTGGCCTACCAGATCCGCACGCCCGACTTCTGGAACTCCATGGACATGCTCGGCGGGCGGCGGAGCTATGAGATGGGTGGCAGCTTCTTTGACGGGAAAGGCCAGCCCGGCCAGGCCAACGGCGTGAGTCACGGCGCGGTCCCCGCGCGGTTCCGTCAGGTCAACGTGATCAACACGGGGAGGAAGGCATGACGGTACTCTCGCGGGAGGAAATGCAGGCGATCACGGGGAAGATCATCGGTCTCTCCCAGGCGGAGCGGATCGAGGTCAACCTGAACAGCAACCGCACCGGCAACACCCGGTTCGCCGCCAATCAGCTCTCCACCTCCGGCATCGTGGAGGACGCCGGCTGCGTGGTGCAGAGCTGGTACGGTCCCAAGCACGCGGTGGTGACCACCAACGACCTGTCGGATGAGTCGCTACGCCGGGCCGTCGCCCAGTCCGAGGCGCTGGCCAGGCTGGCTCCGGACGATCCGGAGGACATGCCCGCTCTCCCGGCTCAGACCTACGATCAGGTGGGTGCATTCTTTGATGCGACGGCAGCGCTCACCCCCGCCGATCGAGCGCGCGCGGCCATGACGGCGCTGGAGGTGACCCGCAAGTCGGGCGACCTCATGGCCGCCGGCTTCATCATCACGTCAGAGAACGCGCAGGCCATTGCCAACAGCGCGGGGATGTACGCCTACCACGCGAGCACCAGCGCCAACTACACCGTCACGGTGCGGACCTCGGACGGCACCGGGTCCGGCTGGGCCGGCGCGGACCACCGCGATTGGGGGCAGCTGAACTTCGGAGCGGTGAGTGAACAGGCGATCGGAATCGCCCGCCTCTCCCGGAGTCCCGTGGCTATCGAGCCAGGGCGGTACACCGTGATCCTGGAACCGCAGGCGGTGGGCGACCTGGTGCAGCTCCTGGTTTTCGCCGCCGCGGCCCGATCCGCGGACGAGGGCCGCAGCCCGTTCGTAAAAGAAGGCGGCGGCAACAAGATCGGCGAGAAGATCCTGGACGAGCGGGTGTCCCTCGTCTCGGACCCGCGCGACCCGCAGCTGTTGGGCACGCCGTTCGACGGCCAGGGTCTGCCCCTCGGCCGGCAGGTGTGGATCGAGAACGGCGTGTTGAAGCAGCTCATCTATTCACGGTTCTGGGCCCAAAAGCAGGGTAAGACGCCCACGGGGTTCCCGACCTCCATCAAGATGATGGGCGGCACGGCGTCCCGAGAGGACATGATCGCTTCGACGCCGCGTGGGATTCTGGTCACCCGGTTGTGGTACCTGCGTCAGGTGGATCCGCGCACGGTGCTGTACACCGGGCTGACGCGGGACGGAACGTTCCTGATCGAGAACGGCAAGATCGCGCGTTCCATTCAGAACTTCCGGTTCAACGAATCGCCGCTGTTCATGCTGAACAACCTGGAAGCGGTGGGGCCGGCGGAACGGCTGGCCGGGACCGAGGCCGGTGGCGACGTCGTGATGCCGCTGCTCAAGGTCAGGGACTTCAACTTCACCAGTTTGTCGGAGGCCGTCTGAGACCGACGCCGTGGGCCTCCAGGGAAGCCCTGCACCAGTCGCGCGGCAGGTCCCTTCGGCCGCTGCAGTTCGCGAGTGGGGCGGGCTGGCACGCCGGCCGGAGCTCACTGACGCGGCCTCCGAGACCCACCGCAACGATTTGTGCCGAGCTTCCCTAGGGTCGCAGCGGCGTCGCCGTTGCGGGACCGAACGGCCGACCCTGCCGACCTACGCGACGCCGTCGCGCGGCTCCGAGCGGAGGTCGGCCGCCGTATTGTGGGCCAGCGCGAGGTGCTGGACGAGATCCTCATGGCCATCATGGCCGGGGGACATGCACTGGTGGTGGGCGTGCCGGGGCTGGCCAAGACCCTCATCATCCGTTCCATAGCGGAAACTATGCGGCTGGAGTTCCGCCGGATCCAGTTCACGCCGGACCTGGTGCCGAGTGACATCACCGGCACCGAGATCATGGAAGAGGACCCGGCCACGGGCGGGCGAACGTTCCGCTTTGTGCGCGGACCTGTGTTCGCCAACATCATTCTGGCCGACGAGATCAATCGCACGCCGCCACGCACCCAGGCGGCGCTGCTGGAAGCGATGCAGGAACATCGGGTCACCGCCGCCGGTGAGACCATGGCGTTGCCGGAGCCGTTCTTTGTGCTGGCCACGCAGAACCCCATCGAGCAGGAAGGTACCTACCCCCTGCCCGAGGCCCAGCTGGACCGCTTTCTATTCGACATCCGGATCGCGTATCCCGAAGCGGACGACGAGGTCGGCATGCTGCGGGCCACGACCGGCGGCGAGGAGGTCACGCTGGCGCCGGTGATGGACGCCGCCATGACCCTGGCGACGCAGCGCGCCGTCCGGGACGTTCCCGCGGCGGACCCGGCGCTGCGCTACGCCGCCGCTCTGGCCCGGGCCACTCGGCCCGCCGATCCGACCGCTCCCGAATTGGTGCGGCGGTTTGTGCGTTGGGGAGCGGGACCGCGCGCCGGGCAGGCGCTGGTCCTGGGTGCCAAGGCGCACGCGTTCCTGGACGGCCGTCTGGTGGTGGCCCCGGAAGACATTCGCCGGGTGGCGTATCCGGTGCTGCGCCACCGCGTGCTGGTGAACTTCGCTGCGGAGGCCGAGGGGGTGACGGCGGAGCGGGTGATCGAGGAGGTGTTGGAGCGGGTCGAGCCCCCGCGGGGGAAGATCGGACTCTAGTTCGCGGTACATCGTCGAGTGACGCGAGGCGCTCGGGCCCGGCGCAGCGTGGCTCCCTCCGCTCGCTGTGGTCTCGGGCTCGGTGAGGGTTGCGGGTATGGCAGAAGACCAACGCGCGCTTCGGGAGCCATCGCTGCGCCGGCCCGTCGCTCGTCGCCTCGTCTCTGCGGCGCCGGTGCTCCGCCGCCCCTGGCTCCGCCCGGGCGCGTTACGGGTCGGGGTGGTTCTGGACCCGCTCCCACTCCTGCTCGACTCCGATCTTTGCCGCCCATCGCTCGATGTCGGGACGACTCACCAGGTCTCCGCTGACGCGCAGCATCTTGTGGATATCCCGTAGATGCCGATCCGACCCGCCCATTTGATAGTAGCGAAGCTTGTTCAGAATCACGGCTTCAATGGGCGCAAGAAGGATCTCGTCATCGTCAACCTGTCTCACGACGCGGTGCTCAAACGCCCAAACGTTCAGCGCGTCCCTGGCCGTGAGGTACACGTCCGCGCGCATGGCCGTCTCGTGATGACTGATGTTGAAGTGTCCTCCGGTGGGACGCCGGCTCTCTTCCTCGATGACCTCGACGGGAGGTACATAGAAGTCGCCCGCCGACCACGCGGCGGCGAACCGGCGGGCATCCCGGGGCTTGAGGTCAATCACCAGGTCAATGTCACGGGTGAACCGCGGCTCACCATACACGACGGACGCCACGCCGCCCGTGACCATGTAGGGAATGCCGAGCTGGTTGAGGGGCCGAACGAAGAGGGAGACGAGACTGAGGTCGGTCACTCGGGGTCGCCGCCCATGATGCGCCGAACCTCGACGTCCACGTCCGCGCGCAACCAGTCCGGGTGCCGGCCGCGAACGCCCGCGGACACGAGGGACCACGCTTGACGCCACAGCAGGTGCATGACCCCCACCTTCTCCGACGCGGTCATGGCGCGGAGCCGTGCCACCTCGGCATCGAGCACCGACTGCATGCTCCCAAGATAGTGCGACCGCGCGCTTCGGGAGCCATCGCTGCGCCGGCCCAACGCTGCCGGTTCTGCAGCGCACCCATAGTCATGCCCTCGCCGCAGCGCCTGCGGGTCCCACCACGGCATCCGTCGGCTTTCTGATGCCTGCACCTGCCAGCTACGGCGCCTTGCTCGACGCGCTGCGCGGAGTCATCTGGCCGGCGCGGCACGCGGTCACCGCGGGCTGGGCCGGATCCCACCACTCGCGCCTCCGCGGCATAGCGCCTGAGTTCACCGAGTACCGCCCCTTCCGTCAGGGCGACGATCCCCGGCGCCTGGATTGGAAGCTGCTGGCGCGGGCGGACCGCGCCTATCTCCGCCTCTCCGACGATCGCTCCACGCTCACCACGCTGATTCTCCTCGATGCGTCCGCGTCCATGGGATTCCCCGAGGATACCCAGTCCAAGTGGGAACAGGCTTGCCACTTGAGCGTGGGGTTGGCCGCGGTGTCGCAAGCGCACGGGGATCCGGTAGGCCTGCTGGTCCCGCGTGAGGGGGCGGGGGCGCCACGCCTGCGGGTGCCGCCGCGGTCGCACCGGCGGGTGGTGGCGGAGATCGCCGGCGTCCTGGGGGAGATTCAGCCCGACGGTGGCTCGCTCCTTACGCCCGCGCTCCAGACGGAGCGCTGGCCGCGCCGAGTGGTGGTGATCTCCGATTTCCTGGGAGATTCAGACGCGTTGCTGGCGCGGGTGCGAGAGTTGGTGGTGGATGATGTAGACGTTGCCGCGGTGCACGTGGTGGCGGAAGAAGAGCTGGCCCCCGCGAGCAGTCCGGTCACGGCGGTGGATCCCGAAGACCCGGCGCTCCGGCGGGTGTTCACCGAGGACGCGCGTGGGGCCTACTCGGACACCTTCGCTGCCTGGCGCAGCGATCTGGCCGGCGCCTGGCGCGCCGCCGGCGCCACCTTCCATCAGGTGTTGGCGGAAGAAGCCACCGCCCCGGCCATCCGCCGGCTCACCCACCAGGGACCGTGACGTTTGCCGCGCCGTGGTTCCTTGCGGCGGGCCTGGTGGTGGCCGGCGCCGTCACGGCGCTGCACTTCCTGGCGCGCCGGCGGCCTCGGGCCCTGATCCTCCCCACCGCCCGCTTTGTGCCCAATGTGCCCTCCCGCGCGCCTGCTTTTGCCTCGCGGCCGGCCGACCTGCTGGTCCTGTTGCTGCGCATAGCGGCGGTGCTGGTCCTGGCCACCGCGTTCGCCCGACCGGTGACCGACCCGCCTCGACGCACGGCGCGCGTGATCCTGGCGGACGGGTCCCGCGCGGTCCGCTCCGTCGCCGAGGTGCGCGACAGCGTGGCGGCCCTCCTGGGTCCGGAAGACCTGCTGGTTTTCTTCGATTCCGCCTCTTGGCGCACCGAGAGGGCGGAGGAATGGTCGCCATCCTCAGGCCGCGGTTCCCTCTCCGCGGCCCTGCTTGGCGCCCTGCGTGCCTCGTCCGGCCTGCGCGCCGCCGACTCCCTGGAGCTGGTGATGGTCTCACCGTTGGTAGCGGAGGAGTGGGATGCCGCGACCGAGATGGCCAGGGGCTTCTGGCCCGGGCGGGCTCGGCTAGTGCGGGTGGCGGCGGCGCCGGCCGCGAAAACCTCCGTCACGCTCGCTGCGGCGCCGGACGATCCGCTGCGCGCGTCGCTGTCACTGACGGGGCTGCTGGCAGCCGATCCGAATGGCGCGGTTCGAGTCCGCCGGAGCCCGCCTTCCGCGGCAGATTCCGCGTGGGCCCAGGACGGGGGCGCGCTGGTGCATTGGCCAGCAGATCCCGCGGAGGCGGGCTGGCCCGCTGGCCCGGGTGACACCATTGGCGCCGTGACCGCGGCGAATGCGGTGGTGGTGGCCCCGTTCGCGCGCCGCGCGGATCCGCCGGCGGGCGTTCCGATTGCGTGGTGGGTGGACGGGCGTGTGGCGGCCACGGAGCAGGTGAGCGGACGCGGCTGCATCCGGAGCATTGCCATCCCGCTGCCGTCGGTCGGGGATGTGGCGCTGCGCCCGGGCACGAAACGTCTGGTGGCGGCGCTCGTCGCGCCCTGCGGCGGAACGCCAGAGCTCCAGCCTCTCGACAGCGCCAGCCTGCGCACGCTTGCCGGAGGCGGCGCGCTCCTGGCGGTGGATCCCGCCGCTCAGGTCCCGAACCACCGCGTTCCGGCCACCGGCTGGCTCCTGCTGATCGCGGCGCTGCTCGTTCTGGCCGAGCCGATGGTGCGGCGACGGGCAGGGAATCCATGACGGCGCGGGAGCGTGTCGAGAGGACCCGGTCGCTGCTCGCCGCCGCGGTGGGCGGGACCGCGGTACTCTGGGGTGTGGCCGCCGCGGTCGGGCTGATTGCCCTGCTCGGTTTGGTGGACTGGGGTATGGGCCTCTCCCGAGGCGTGCGCGAGGCCGGACGCGCGCTGGCCATGCTCTCCGGCGTTGGAGCATTGGGATGGGCGCTGGCCCGTGGCCGTGACGTTCGGTCGGTCCAGGCCGTTGCGCTGTGGATCGAGGAACGCCGGCCCAGGCTGCGGTACAGCCTGGTCACCGCAGTGGATCCGGGGCTGGCCGGACACGCTCCGGGCTTGGAGCCGCTGTTCGCAGATGTTTCATGGGACGGGGAGGTTGCGCGAGCGGGATGGCAGGCGCTGATAAGGCCCCTGCTGGCCGTCCTGGTGGCGCTCACCGCGCTTGCCGCGACGCCGGCCGGCGTGGTGGAGCGCGTGGTGACGCCCCGCCCGGGGGACATCCTGGCCAGGCCGGGCCGTCCGGCAAACCGGTTGGCGGACGTCGTGGTCACCGTCACGCCCCCTGAGTACACCGCGCTCCAACCCCTGGTGTTCGAGCGTCCCGTGAGGGTATCGGCGCTCGAGGGCAGTACGGTGCGAGTCGAGGGGCCGGGACTGGCGGAGGGGCTCGAGGCCGTGCTGGGCCAGCGGGCACTCCAACCGCGGGCCCTCAGGCCCGGGTGGCTCGTCGAGTTCTCGGCTCCGGACCGGCCGGTGGCGTTGCGCCTCCGGGAATCCACCGCTGAACGGGTGATCGGGATCGAAGGCCGGCCCGACTCCGTTCCGGTTGTGACGCTGACATTGCCGGCCCGCGACACGGTGTATCGCGCGGCGCCGAATGCCCTGGCCTTGAGCGCGGAGGCGCGAGATGACTGGGGCCTCACGGAGATCTGGTTTGAGTACATCCTCAGTTCAGGCCAAGGCGAGTCCTTCCGTTTCAAGTCCGGCGTGGCGGGACGCACTCGCCTGACCGGCCGGACCGGCGCCGCCGCTCTGCCGTTCCAGCTCGATTCCTTGGGCGTGGCGCCGGGCGACGTGATCCACCTTCGCGCGGTGGCGCGGGATAATAACGCTCTCGTGACGGGCGGCGGCCGGCTGGGCGCGTCGGAAACGCGCACGCTGCGCGTGGCCCGGCGGGACGAGTATGACTCGGTGTGGGTGGAGGCCATGGCGCCCACCGAAGGTGACACCTCCGCCTTGAGCCAGCGGATGCTCATCATGCTGGCGGAGGCGCTGGAAGAGCGCCGGCCGCGCCTGGCCCGGGACGTGGTAGTGCGCGAGTCGCGGGGGATTGGGCGCGACCAGGCCCGGCTGCGGCGCCGGGTGGCTGAGGTCGTGTTCATGCGGCTGGGGGGCGACGAGTCGGCCGAGCACGCCGAGGGCGCGCTGGGCGATTCGACCGCGCCGCTCACGCCGGAAGCGCTGCTGGCCGCGGCCGAAGCGGCCACCAGCCGCGGAGCGGAGGCGCTGGACTTTCACCAGGACGAAACGCCGGTGGTGGCGCTGAACCGGCCGCTGCTCGAAGCGTACAACGCCATGTGGGACGCCACCCGAGAGCTGGAAGTGGGGGAGCCGGGCCGCGCCTTGCCGCCCATGCGGGCCGCGCTCGAGGCCATACAGCGCGCGCGGGCGGCCGAGCGCATTTACCTGCGCGGTCGCCCCCCCGCGGTGGTGGTGGATCTGAATCGTGTGCGGCTAGCCGGGCGGCGCGACGATGCCGGTGACGGGCGCCGCGACGCGGCGTCCATGGATCCACGAACGGCGCTCACCGTCCGGTTTCAGCGAGCGGTGGCTCTGGTGGATCGGGGGGATGTGGGAGCGGCGGACTCACTGCTGCTGTTGCGGCTCGATGCCCTCGAGCTGGCCCCGGCGGTGGCGGAGGGCCTGGCTCAGGCGGCCGCGGCGGTGCGTTCGGGCCAGGACGCCATGCCGGCCCTGGCGGCCGCGCGCGCCGCCCTGGCGGGCCGGGTCCGGTCCGGACCACTCGGGCCCTGGGGGGTGGTGCCGTGAGCCGGTTCGTCTTTGCCACGGCCCAGTATGAGTCCGGGGACTGGGACAGCGCTCCGCTGGTGCCGGCCAACGTGATTGACGCGATTGCCCGGTACACCAGCATCGAGGTGGAACCCAGCGGCGTCATCGTGTCGCTCGCCTCGCGGGACCTGCTCCGGTATCCGCTGGTGTACCTGACGGGCCACCTGCCGGTCCGGTTCTCCAGTGCGGAGCGCGCCATGGTCCGGACCTTCGTGGAGCGGGGCGGCATGTTGTTCGTGGACGATCACAACCACGATGTGGACGGCGCGTTTCACCGGACCGCCACCGAAGAGCTCGCCATTGTATGTGGCCCGCTCTCCGAGCTGGCCAACGATCATCCGCTCTACTCGGCCTTCTTCCGGTTCGACGGTCCTCCCACCACCAGCCACGAGCTGAACGGTTGGGGCGACAACCTGATTCACCGGCATCTGTTGGCGTCCCTTCGGGCGGGGAAGATCGCGGTGCTCTACAGCAACAAGGACTACAGCTCGGAGTGGAGCTACCACCCGGAGAACAAGCGGTTTCTCTCGGTGGACAACACCCGGTTTGCCGTGAACCTCGTGGTCCATGCGCTTACCAGATAACGCGCGCGGTCGCCTGGAGCTGGCGCTGCGCTCCGGGGCGCTGGCGGCGCTGGCGTGGCTTCTTTGGGGCGCGTTCCGTCCCGCGGCTCAGCCGGCCGGCAGAGTCTCAGAGGACCCCGAACGGCTGCGCCAGACGCTCGCGGCATGGGCCGCGGCGCCGCCGGCCGAGACGTTGCACGTGGCGGTACGCGGCGGCCTGCCGGCGGATCTGCGGGAGGCCTTGAGAGCGCTGCGCGGGGCCGGCACCCGCGTCGCGTGGAGTGATGACGGTGTGGCGCCGCTGGTCATCGAGGCGGAGGCTGTGGCCGATCCCGCCGGCGGCGCCACGGTACGCGTGGCGGGCGCGGCCGGCTCGGTGGTGGCGCTGGAGGATGGGCTGGGGGTGCTTGACTCGTTTGACCTGGACGGTGGGGGAGCGGCGGGTCGCTTCGCGCTCGCGGCGGGAAGTCTCTCGGCGACCGTGGGCACCACGCGGGCCACCGTGGCGAACCCCGCGCCGGCGGAACGGCGCGCGGTGGCCGTGTTCGGTGCGGCGGGCTGGGAAACCCGCTTCGTAATTGCGGCGCTGGAGGAGCGGGGGTGGGAGGTGGACGCCCGGCTCGACGTGGCGCCGGGCATCGCGGTGACCCAGGGGCGGCCGTTGCCGCTCGATTCTGGACGGCACGGCGTGGTGGTGGTGTTCGATTCGCTCAAGGCCGTGCGCCCCGGCGCGGTGAGTGGGTGGGTGGAACGGGGCGGGGGACTGGTGCTGGTGGGGCGCTCGGCGGCGCGGTCGCTTGCCGGGTTAGCGCCGGGCCGCGTGACCGGCACGCTGCGCCCGGCGTCGCTCGGCGCCGCCGGGTCGCTTTCCGCGAGCGAGGCGGAGCCGGTGGCCCTCTACCGTGACGGGCTGTCGCTTAGCGTTCGCGATACCGCCGTCACGGTCGCGGCCCGGCGGTACGGGGCGGGACGGGTGATTTACGTGGGGTACCGGGACACCTGGCGCTGGCGGCTGGAGGGATTGGCGGGAGCGGAGGAGCACCGGGCGTGGTGGGCCGGGATCGTCGCGGCCGCGGCGCCCAGTCCACGGCCTGAATTCCCGGTGCCGCCGACAGCGTCTACCCGGGACGCCGCGCCGCGGGCCGCGCTATCCATGGCGCTGGGCCCCGCGGTGGACCTCCCGCCTGCCGGCTCCCGGTCTGCCAGTTGGATGGTCTGGGTGCTGTTAGGCCTAGCGCTGGCGGCGCTGATGGCCGAGTGGTTGTCGAGGAGGTTGAGGGGGTTGGGTTAGTGCTTGGCAGCAGGTCGTGCTTTGGTGGGACGTCCGGTGGGCTTTGGGGGCCGTAGCCAGGTGGTCGCACCGCACGCCGGATAGGCGTGAGGTCGGTAGTCAACTCTACCCAGGCCCATGAACAGCGGCTGCCAGCCATCCCTTGTCCGCCATGATGCTCGCGGCCTTCGCCATTCTGGGGTGAACGACGACAGGCCTGCTTAGCGTCGTACCATCACCACGCGCCGAAGCATCGGATGGGCTCGCCGAAGCATCGGACAGGCTCGCCGAAGCATCGGATAGGCTCGCCGAAGCATCGGATAGGCTGGCCGAAGGCTCGGACGGCCTCGCGGTCGAGCGACGGACTGCGTGGTCCAATCACGCCGCCGGGCTCAGCCTCGATGGGATCGCGTTGACGTATAGCCATACCGGCGATATGGTTAGCCATATGAAGACCACGCTCAACATTGACGACTCCGTCATGGCTCGCCTCAGGCGCGAAGCCGCGCGCACCGGACGCACCATGTCCGAACTGGTCGAGACCGCGCTGCGCAACCTCCTGCGGGCCAAGCGCGACCGCGAGCCCCTTCCACCCCTCCCGACCTTCGATGGTGGGGGCGCCCTGGTGGACCTCGCGGATCGTGAGGCCCTCTATGGCGCCATGGAGGGACGCTAGGTGTTTGTGGCGGACACCAACGTCCTGGTGTACGCCGCCGATACCAGCGCACCGGAGCACCAGCGCTGCCACGCGCTGGTCGAGCGGTGGCGCGCCGGAAGCGCCGCGTGGTTCCTCACCTGGGGAATCGCATACGAGTTCCTGCGCGTGGTGACGCATCCGCGCGTGCTGCGGCGTCCCTGGTCTGGCCGCGCGGCGAACCAGTTCCTTGAGGCCGTCGCCGCGGCCCCGGGGCTCGGGATGCTGGTCCAGACCGAGCGCCACGGCGACGCGTTGCGTGCGGTGGTGGCGGAGGTGCCGGGCCTCGCGGGCAATCTGTGGCACGACGCCGAAACGGCCGTGTTGATGCGGGAGCACGGCATCCGCCGGATCTGCACCCGGGACACCGATTTCCACCGCTTTCCCTTCCTAGAGGCGGTCGATCCGATGACCGCCGAGCCGTAGTCGCGACCGCCACGTCGCTCCGGACATCCCTCGTCAGGAAGGCCATGCCGGCCTCCCCCTCGCGCCCTGGTGCTCTTGTCTGCCTGGCCGCGCTCGTCGCCTGCCAGAATCCCCCGACCCCGCTGCGGGCGGTGAACGACCCGGCGCTCCGGGTGGGCCCCGCCGCGGCCATTCTCGGGGCGCTGCTGGTGGATGGGACGGGCGGGCCGGCTCTCGCCGACGCCGTGGTAGTGATCCAGGACGGCATGATCACCGCCGTGGGACCCCGCGGCGCCGTGGCCATCCCCGGCGGCGCCGATACCGTGGGGGCACAGGGCCGGACCCTGCTGCCCGGTCTGATTGACGCCCATTTCCATCTGGACGGCGACGCCGCCCTCCCTGTCGAGTACCTCGACCGCGGCGTGACCTCGCTGCGCGATCCCGGCGCCTGGATCCGTGCCTATGACACCGCGCTGGCCATGGGACGGCCGGCGCCGCGGCTGTTTCTCACCGGGCCGCACCTGGACGGAGTAGGGCCCGCGCATCCCGGCGATGCGCTGGTGGTCCGGGGAGCGGATGAGGCACGCGGCGCGGTGCAACGGTTCGCCACCGAGGGCGCCTCGGCGATCAAGCTGTACTACCGGCTGCCAACGGCCGAGATGGCCGCCGCCACCAGGGAAGCGCATCGGCTGGGCCTGCCCGTGACCACGCATCTTGAGATCGTGGACGTGACGGAGGCGCTCGCGTTGGGCGTGGACGGGATCGAGCACATCACGTCCTTCGGGACGGTGCTGGCGGGACCGGAGGCGGCGGACGCCTACCGCCGCGGGGTGCAGGCGGACAACCAGCACCGGCGGAACGGGCGCTATGCCATGTGGGCCACGATCGACCCCTCGGGGCCGGCGGCAGAGCGTCTCGCGGCCGTGGCGGGGGCGAGTGGCGCGTTCGTGGTGCCCACGCTCGCCGTGTTCGAACGGAGGCCCGGCGATCCCGACACGGACAGTGTGCAGGTGCGCGCGTTCCAGCGCATGGTGCGGTTCACGTCGCTGCTCCATAAGGCGGGCGTGCCGTTGCTGGTGGGCTCGCACTCCAGCGTGCCCCACGCCCCGCGCGGCGGCGCGTACCTGCGCGAGCTCGAGCTGCTGGTGTCCGCCGGGCTCACGCCCGCGGAGGCCATCCATGCCGCCACGCTCGGGGCGGCGCGGGCGTTCCGTCTGGACGAGCGGCTGGGCAGCGTCGAGGTGGGGAAGCGGGCGGACCTGGTGCTGGTGGAGGGAAACCCGCTCGCGGACATTGGGCACGCCGGAAGCGTGCGAGCGGTGATGCTGAACGGCGCCTGGGTGCTCCGGCGCTAACGGCATGTTCTGTCGGATCATTCGGCCGCGGCCGCGCCAGGAGGAACGCTCCCTCTAGCCCCCTCGAAACTGGCAGCGTACCCTTGAGCCCATTCTGCCAGCCCCGGCGCCCGTGACGGCTACCTCGGTGGAGCAACTCCGCACAGCGCTCAGCGACCGCTACCGTATTGAGCGCGAGCTGGGGCAGGGCGGCATGGCCACGGTGTATTTGGCCCACGACTTGAAGCATGACCGCCACGTCGCCCTGAAGGTCCTTCGCCCGGAGCTCGCGGCGACCATGGGCGCGGACCGCTTCCTGCGCGAAGTCCGGATCGCCGCCAACTTGAGCCACCCGCACATCCTGCCGCTCTACGATTCCGGCGAGGCCGGTGGTTTCCTGTTCTACGTGATGCCGTTCGTGGACGGGGAATCCCTGCGTGCCCGGTTACACCGGGACGGCGAGCTGCCCATCGCCGAGGCCGTCCGGATCCTCAAAGAAGTGGTGGACGCGCTGGCCTACGCCCACGCCCACAAGGTCGTCCACCGCGACATCAAGCCGGACAACGTGTTGCTTTCTGGCCGTCACGCGCTGGTCAGTGACTTTGGCGTGGCCAAGGCGGTGAGCGAGGCGACCGGACGCCAGACCCTCACCACCGCCGGCGTGGCTCTGGGAACGCCGGCCTACATGGCGCCGGAGCAGGCGACGGCCGATCCCCACGTGGACCATCGGGCGGACATCTACGCCGTCGGCGTCCTGGCTTACGAGATTCTCACGGGACGCGTGCCGTTCAACGAGACCACCGCCCAGGGCATGCTGGCGGCGCACGTGACCCAGGTCCCGGAGCCGGTCACGGCGCATCGGGCCGCGGTGCCGGCCCCTCTGGCGCAGATCGTCATGCGCTGCCTGGAAAAGAAACCCGCCGATCGGTGGCAGAGCGCCGAGGATCTCCTGCCGCAGCTCGAAGCGCTGGCGACGCCCAGTGGCGGCATGACGCCGACCGAGGCGCGACCGGCGACTGCCAGCCGCGTTCCCAAGCGCGGTGTCACCTGGGCGCTGATGGCGATTGCCGCTGCCGTCCTGGTGGTGGGCGGATTCCTGGGCGTCAGGGCCTTCTCCCGCGCCGGCCGCGTAACGCTGGACCCCAATGCGCTGGCGGTCCTCCCCTTCCGCGTGACCGGTGACCCGTCGCTGGCGGATCTCCGGGAAGGGATGATGGACATCCTGCACGCCCGCTTTACCGGCGAGGGTGGGCCGCGCGCGGTGGACCCACGTACGATCCTCAGCGCCTGGCGACAGGTGGTGCCGGGAGACGAGACGGATCTCGCGCTGGACGCGGCACTGCCGGTGGCCGAGCGCGTGGGTGCGGGGCAGCTGCTACTTGGCGGCATCGTGGAAACCGCCGGGCAGCTCGGCATTTCCGCGTCACTGCATGAAGTGCCGGAGGGCCGAGAGCTCGCCACGGCCTCCGTCAGCGGCCCGCGCGACAGCCTCCCTCGTCTCATTGACCAGCTCGCCATCCGGCTGCTCAGTCTTCAGGCCGGGGAGGGCCAGGCTCGCCTTTCAACCATCAGCGGCTCGGTGGAGGCGGTGCGTGCCTACCTGGCCGGGCAACAGACCTATCGCCGGGGCCGCATGCTGGAGGCTGTAGGGCATTTCGACCGTGCGGTGGCGCTCGACTCCTCGTTCGCGCTCGCCGTTCTGGGGTTGATCAAGGCCGGGATCGCCGCCGGGAACACCAACACCGACGCGGTCGGCCGGGCGGCGCCGGTGATGGGGCGCCTGCGTGACAGTCTGAGTACCCGGGACCGGGCGCTGGTGATGGCCTTTGGGCGCAACCTCCCCGCCTGGACCTCGTTGGCGCAGCGGATCGCCGACGCCGAGCGAGCCGTGGAGCTGGCGCCAGACGATGCCTTCGCGTGGACCCTGCTCGGGTCGTTTCAGGCGGAGATGGCGGGATACCTGGCTGATTCCGCGGGACTCCGGAACGCCGCGGCGGTGCTGGACCGGGCCGTGGCGCTGGACTCGACGTTCGTCGCCGCGCTGGATGCTCGACTCCAGTCAGCCGTGAGGCTGGGTGACACCGGTGCCATCCGCCGGTTGAGGGACCGGCGCCTGGCGGTGGACTCGGTGGGTGAGAGCGTGGAGTTCTGGCGCTGGCGGGCTGCGTTGGCCCTGGGCGATCCCGCCGAGCTGGCCGCCGCACGCGAGTTACTCGGCACCACCACGCAGATCAGCCTGACGCGCATTGGCTATGCTACGGTCTATGATGGCCTGACACTGGACGACTGGGTGCTGGCGACCGAGCGCTTCAGCCGCCGTGCCGTGACCGCCCGGGCCCGCGATCAGGCCATGGAGCAGCGCCGCAAGATCGCCATGATCCAGGGGCGGGCCGCCGACGCGGTGGCAATCAGCGATTCGCTGATCGCCCGAGGATTCTTTCCCGGTCCCCTCCGCGGATACCTGGTGCAAGCGGCGATCATTGGCCCCGGATATGAAAGCGCGGCCGCGCGCGAGGTGGAAAGGTTCTTGCGCCTCCCTGATGCGGCCTACGCGCCATGGTGCTTCGCCGGTCTGTGGGGTGCTCAAACCGGGAAGGCGGCCGGGGTGCAGCAGGTACTGGGCCGCCTGGACCAGTTGGTGCGGAACGGCGCTCATCCCATCTGTCCGTTACTCCTGCGGACCATGCTGGACGCACAGCGGGGGAACGCATCGCCCGCGACGCTCGATGCGCTGGACTCCTTGATGAACCTCGACACACCCGGGAATAGCGGCATCCCGCTGGTGGCGAGCCTGGTCATTGCCCGGCTGCGTGAACATCAGGGGGACCTGGAGGCAGCCCTGCGAGCCATCCGCAGGCGGGGGGCCGGGAGCGGCGACGTAGGCCCGCAGTTGGTGTACCCGGCTCTCCTGAAAGAGGAGGGCCGGATCGCTGCGCTGGCGGGTGACACGGCGGGCGCCATGCGTGCCTACCAGCATTTCTTGACGCTGCGCACTCATCCGGATTCCAGCGTGCGGCCGGAGGTGGACGAGGTGAAAGCGGCGCTGGCGCGCCTGGGCGGTGAACGCCCGCGCTGATCAGTTGGCGCGGCCCAGGAGCCGCTCCACCACCACCGACATGATCCGGCTGCGACCCGTGCCAATTGTGATCAGCACGGGTTGCAATGGACCGGCACCGCGTAGCGAAGCAGTCTGCCCGGTGACAAACTTGCGGGGCCTCACGGCTTCGGTAGGTTCCCACCATGCCACGACTGATGCGGCGGCACAACCCTCCCTTTGTCCGCATGAGGCCCGGTCGGTCGTCGCCCGTGCCCTCGCAGGCGGCTCGCTTGCTGGCCGCCGTTCTGGTCGTTGCGGTGGGATGCGCCGAAACGGCCACAGATCCCGATGTTCCGGTCCCGACGACGATCGCGCTCTCGACGCCGGCGGTAGCCATCGGCGCCATCGGCTCCATCGTCCAATTGACGGCGACGGTCAAGGATCAGAACCAGACCGTCATTGCGGGCGCGCTGATCACGTGGGCGACCTCGGCGCCGCAGGTAGCCAGCGTGGATTCGGGCCGCGTCACGGGCGAATCCAACGGAACGGCAACGATCAGTGCCACGTCCGGCTCACTCAGGGCCGACGCGGTGGTATCCGTTCAGCAGATCCCCGCGATGATCACGGTATCCCCCGATTCCCTGGTGCTCATCGGGGAGGGTGACACCGCGCTGGTCACCGCTGCCGTGGCGGACTCCGGCGGGACCCTGATCGAGGATCCTGATGTCGCTTACACGACGGACCCCGACTCGGTGGCGACCGTCACACCTGAGGGCCTGGTCACGGCGATGGCAGCCGGCTCGGCCACGGTGCGCGCCGTGGCAAGTGGCAACGGCGCCGCCGTAGAACGCGCCGTACCGGTGACGGTGTACGCCCTGCTGGAGATCACAACGACGGACCTCCCGTCGGGCGTCCTGGGGGTCGATTACGGAACGGTGCTGCTCGACGCCGAAGGCGGCAACGGCAGCTATGCCTGGTCCCTGGCGGCCGCCTCCGAGCCGTTACCAGCTGGGATGAGCCTGTCCGCCGCCGGAGAACTCAACGGCAGGCCCACGGCGGTCGAGGCGCGGGACGTCGCGTTCCAGGTTGTCAGTGGCGACGGGCAGGTGGCCGTGCGTCACATGCCCATTGGGGTGACGGGTCTCCTGGTGCTCGTCACCACGGAGCTTCCGAACGCGGGACTCGACGCTCCCTACGCGCATTCGCTGGTCGCGGCCGGTGGCACCGGCGGCTACGTCTGGTCGCTCCTGTCAGGTTCGTTGCCCGCGGGTCTCGCGCTCGATAGCGCGAGCGGCCAGATCGCGGGAACCGCCACGACGCCGGGCTCAGCGGAGGTCACGGTCGGCGTCACCAGCGGGGATGGCCAGGCGGCGCAGCGAGCCCTTTCCCTGAGCGTGAACGAGGCATTGGCGGTAACGACGACTTCGCTCCCGGACGGCACCCAGTATCAGCCATACACTACCGAGCCGCTCGTGGCGGAGGGCGGTGGGGGCAGCTACGCCTGGGGCCTGGCCGCCGGCTCGGACCCGCTCCCCCCTGGCCTGACGCTGGACTCCACCGGGACCATTACCGGCG